>NZ_CAJQUM010000001.1:1260277-1575346 GCF_907163265.1 Georgfuchsia toluolica | reverse complement strand
GTGGTCAGCGGCGAAAATCTCGGGCTGCTGAAAAAGGCGGAAGTCATGGACAACATGAATCGCTTTCAGCGCTTCATGAGCGCACAGCCGGAGATCGGCGCTACGCTGTCGGTAGCCGACGTGGTGCCGGCGATCAATCGCATCATTCACGAAGGCAACCCGCGTTACCAGGAGTTAGGCGCCACCGAAACCATCAACGGATCGCTGATGTTCCTGTTCGAGTCCGTTTCCGAACCCGGCGACCTTGATCGCTACGTCGACAACCAGTATAAAAATGGCGCCGTGACGCTGTTCTTCCGTGACCGCCAAGGCGAAACCATACGCACCGCGGTCGCCCGCATCAAGGAGTTCGTTGCCAAGAATCCATTGGCCGAAGGGACTTATCAACTCGCGGGCGGCGTGATCGGTGTCATGGCCGCGGTTAACGAGATCATCCTTTCGGGGCAGATCGAAGCCATTGCCCTGGCGCTGGTCGTGCTGGTGCTGCTTTGCACATTGACCTATCGCTCGTCGGTTTCGGGCATGGTTTTCATGATCCCGGTCATTCTCTCCAACACCATTACTTTCAGCGTCATGGCATGGATGGGGATCGGCATGAATATCAATACCGTGCCGGTGGCCGCCCTGGGCATTGGGCTGGGCGTGGATTATTCCTTTTACATCGCTGACCGGATCAAGGAGGAACTGGCGCTTGGCAAGGATGCGCTCACTGCCATCACCATTGCATTGCACAGCACCGGTACCGGCGTTCTCGTGACGGCTCTGGTCCTCATCATCAGCGTCATGCTTTGGTCCGTATCATCGCTGCGCTTTCAAGCGGAAATGGCAATGCTGATGAGCATCTGGCTGGCGGTATCGACACTCTCGGCACTGCTGCTGATGCCTTCGATTCTCTACGTATTCCAGCCGGAGTTTGTATTTGGCAAGAAAGATGGAGCAATGGACAACGGTGTTGACGCGAGCGCAGCTCGCGCGTTGGAAAGACTGGATTTGGGAGTAGCGAAGTAGATCCAGGGAGGAATTCCGCGAAGTAGCTCCAGGGAGGAATTCCGAAGTAAGTGACTTTTGCAGCAGTTCCAGGTTTTTAGGGCAAACAGTACAACTAACTTTTCAGGAGGTGTCATGAATAAACCCAAGAGAGGACTGCGGCGCACCATCAGCTGCATGTCATGTGTAATCGTGGCGGCGACCCCATTTTGTTCAGGGATCGCGCAAGCAGCCGATACCAATTTCTATGGCGATGCGAGCGCAGCGTTTTCGTGGAACGTGCAAAACACGTTAAAAGACAATTATGTCAACACGCCGGATACCAAGCACAAGTTGTCGATGGAGCGCTACACGCTGAAGCTTAACGCCGACACCACGGTCAACGAAAATCTGTCCTTCGTAACGAAAGTACGCTTTGTTAGTGACGTTGGTATCAACTACCTGGAAAATTTGCAAGATCTCAGGAATCCCGCAATTGGGGTAAACGGTGCCGACATCACCGGTCACAATAACCTGTCGCGCTACTACAGCGGTGGCGAGCTACGCGAGTTGTATGCCGACATCAAGCCCATCGACAATCTGCTGCTTCGCCTCGGCAAGCAGCAGGTGGTGTGGGGCGAGTCGGATTTCTTCCAGGCCATGGACATAGTACAGGGCTACGACTTCACGTGGCGCAGCTTCCTCGAAGCGCCCGAAGACCTGCGCAAACCCTCGGTAATGGCCAACGTCACTCTGATGTTTCCCGAAATCGACGGCAAGCTCCAGGCCTTGTTCCGCCCCGGTTCGATGAATCGGCTCGATTCGATCGGCAACACCCTCGACTTTATCGGCGGTCGCTGGGCGGTGAATCCATACAAAGGCATCGACTTCAGGGCCACGTTGCCATACAACTACAGACAGAATGGTGCCGACGAGCGCGAAGACACCTGGGGTTTGCGCTGGAGCGGCATCGCGAATGAGATCAACTACTCGGTCTCTTACCTGAAAACATTCAATCAGGCCCCGGTATTCAACATGACCGACAACGCGGCGCCGTTTCTGACGGCTGTTGGCGCGCTTCCTCCTGGAGTGCCTTTCGTGCCGTCTGGCGCCACGCCGTTTAACGGCACCACCCCGGCAGGTATCATCGGCGAGATCATCTATCCGAAGATTGAGCTGTTCGGCCTCTCGCTTTCCGGTTACTCGGCTGCGGCGGACGCGGTATTCAGCGCCGAAGCTGCCTACATCCGTGATTACGCGTTCAACTTCGGAAACGATCCGACAAATGTGTGGCAACAGGTATTTGGTGGTGCCGGTTTCGCCGGCATCATGGGCAAGGATGTCATACGGTCGATGTTGCGCATGGACAAGAATCTGCCGATAACGCAGACACTGCTCGGAACGGAGAAGCCGGCCTTCTTCTCGCTGCAGTTGTTCGACACCTGGATCCAGGACTTCAATGAGAGCGACAACATTGTCAATTTCACCTCGTTTGGTCAGCACATGAAGGAGCATTCGCCGCTGCTGACGATGATTCTCAATACCAGCTATATGAATGGCGTGGTTACCCCGTCACTGGTGGCGGGTGCCGACTTGGCCTACGGAGGGGGGTTCATCGTGCCCGGCGTGGAGCTCCAGCATGGCAAGAACTGGCGCCTGAAGCTTGAGTACGATTATTTCTGGCATCGCAATATCAAAACTCTCAGCGATCAGCAATCTGAAACTGCGTTGTTCGGCTACTTTGCCAACAACAACCAGCTTTACGCAAGACTCACCTACCAATTCTGAGACAAGGAGAATACCCAATGACTGCGAAACTTAAATTATTCGGCATCTGCGTTGCTCTATCGATCGCGGGAACCGGCCAAGTCGCCTGGTCGGCCGAGGTGCCCGAAGGGACGGTGATTTCCGCCGCCAATATCGACAAGCTCAAGAGCGACACGTTCGAAGGCCACACCATCGGCAGCATGCTGACTGAAAAGATGGAATGGCGCATCCGCAACTCCGGCTGGAAACTGCCAATCTACCATTCCAGGGAAATTGTTCTGGACCCGAAATGGGTCAAGGCTTCGCAAGCCAACGTCGGACGGGCCAAGATCAACCCGCAGACACGCCAGGTCGAAGGATGGGAGGCCGGAGAGCCATTCCCGAATGTCAGCATGGCCGACCCGCAAGTCGCGGAGAAAGTGATCTGGAATTGGCACCTCGGCCAGTTGAAGGGCGACGTCGCGGCGGCGCCGGTTTGGACACAATTGGCGATCGATGGCAACAAAGGCATTCACGCTGAGCCCCTGGCTTCATTCATCCGCTACTCCAGCAAAGGTCGCTTGAGCGGCAGCAAATCGACCGAGGGCGACGGCAAGGAGTTGGGCCGGCAGATTCTGTTCTTCACGGCGCCCGCCGACATGAAAGGTGTCGGTACCTTCACCATAATGTATGACTCTGCTCAGGTGAATGACTCGTGGGTCTATATTCCGGCCCTGCGGCGAATTCGCCGGCTTTCTGGCGGGGCCTGGATGGATCCGGTTGGCAGTTCCGATCAGTTGCAGGACGACCTGGAAATCTTCAATGCGCGTCCTTCCTGGTATACCGGCTACAAAATGCTGGGCAAACGTTGGGTACTGGCCGTGGCGAACAGCAAGCAACAGCTGTGGAATCCCAACGGCAAGGCGTACGCAGAACGCTATCCCGTCCTGGAAAATGCAGCTCCATACTGGAACATGAACAACGATCGCTTCGAACCGCGCGAGGTTTATGTCATTGAGGCCACGCCGCCGAACGAGCATCCGTACAGCAAGAAGGTGCTGTTTGCCGATGTCAAGTATCCGCGCATCTACTACGCCGAGGCTTACAACCACAAGGGCGAATTCTGGAAGTTCATGGAATTTCACTCCTTCCAGGCCAAGGCGGATAACGGTTTCATGGATGTTCGCACCGCCGGAGGGGCCATCATAGACTTCTTGCGCAATCATGCGACGGTATTCCTGGTAGATACCTCAAAATGGAAAACCAATCCGATCGGATTCAAGTCCAGTGAAGTTTCGCTGGGTGCGCTTGAGGCGGCGGGACGCTAACCGGAATTTACGAAAAAAGGTAATCGGCGGCCGCACTTGTGCCGCTGGTTGCCAAAAGGTCTCCTCCTTGCGGCTTTGCTCTCCTCGTTGGCCAGCGAGCCGCATTTTTCTAAATTGTATGATTATCTATCAACATGGGATCCGTACTGACACCGATGCGGAAGAGAATCCACTCGAGGCCAATGCATGCCCCACGAGTCAATCCGAATCACATCATCAATCATGAATTCGGCGATCACTCGGCATAAGCTGAATGGGCTGGATGTCGATAGCGCGCGCGGGAGCAACCGCCCCCACGTAACTGAAGCGCTCCGACTTTCAGGTCGGTGAAGATACCTAACTGGTGGTTTGTTACGGAGATCATCCCGAAAACCGCTTCCCCTTACCGGCGGCTGCGTTCCCGCCACGGGTGATAAATGACAACAAAACCAATCAAGCGAATTTGCGTTGCGGGGGCCGGTACCATTGGCAGCCTGTTTGCAGGCCACCTCGAGAGCGTGGCAGTATCCACGGTGCTGGTCCGGCGCCAGGAGCATGCCGATCAGCTGAACAAAATGGGGCTCAGGGTCAGTGGCAAGACCAATCGGCAAGCCAAGGTGCTGGCGTCGACGAGTCCGGCTGATCTTGGCGATGTCGATCTGGTGATTATCGCCACCAAGGCCAGCGCGGTCGCGGAAACTGCCAGGACCATGACGGGGCACTTCCCCAATGCGCTGGTGATGACCGTCCAGAACGGTTTGGGCTGCGAGGATATCGTTGCCAAGCATGGCGATTGGCCGATTATTTCGGCCGTCACCTTCATGAGTGGCAATCGTCATTCCGACGTGCATGTCGAGTACGAACTCGACACCGCGACATGGATGGGTCCCTGGGCCAAGGGCCGCGCGACTTATGAACAGGTACAGCAGGTAGCTGCACTGGTCACGGCATCAGGCCTCAAGGCGCAAGCCTTCCCCGACCTGCTGCCGGCCCAGTGGTCCAAACTCATCTTCAATGCCACGGTGAACAGCGTCGCAGCCATCACCGATCTGCCTCACGTCAGGGCTTTCGCAGAACGCGGCGCGCTCACTGACCTGGGTCACCTGGTCCACGCCATGATGGACGAGGGCAAGTGTGTCGCCGCGGCGCTTGGAATCAAGCTGTTCGAGGATCCCTGGGAAATGAACGTCGAAGCGACGAGCCACGGGCAGACCGGCAACGAAGACTATGCTCATGCGCCCTCGATGCTCGAGGATGTGCGTGCCCACCGCCCCACCGAGATCGACTGGATCACCGGTTCCATTGTGCGCGCTGCGCGCGAAGCCAAGGTGCCGGTACCGATCAGCGAAACCCTGTATCGGCTGGTGAAGGCGCGGGAAGCCAGCTGGAAGATCAACAAGCAAATCATTGAACGGGTGACCAAATGAAAGTATGCATTATTGGATGTGGAGCAATCGGCAGTCTTTTCGGTGCGCATCTGGCGCGTTTGTCCGACGTCGAGGTGTGGGCCTATGATCCCAATACCGCGCATGTCGATGCCATCAACAAGTATGGCCTGCGCCTGACCGGCCTGGCCGACTTTGTTGCTCCGGTGCACGCACGCACCAATGCCCAGGAGATTCCCAAGTGCGACTTCGGCATCATTGCCGCCAAGACGCTGCATACCCGTGCGGCGATTGAAGCCACGGCGCACATCTTCACGAACGGCGCGGTCTGCTCGGTGCAGAACGGCGTCGGCAACGAGGAAATCATTGCCGAATACGTGCCGCGCGTGATTCTCGGCACGACTTTCCCCGCCGGTCACATCACGGCGCCTGGCGTTGCCAATCAAGATACCGGTGGCAAGACCTGGATCGGCCCATTTGGCCCGAAACCCGCTTCGATGGCGGAAGTCAACCAGCTTGCCGAGGCCATGAACCGCAGCGGCATGATCTGCCTGCCGATGGAGGACGCGCGTGGCGCGTTGTGGACCAAGCTGATTTTCAACTCGGCCTCCAACGCCATGGGCGCTTTGACGCGCTTGCCGCATGGCATTGCCTGCGAACAGGTCTGGCCGGTCATGTTCGCGCTGGCGCAGGAAGGTATCGCGGTGTCGAAGGCGCTGGGCATTACGCTCGATGGCGATCCCGTCGCGCTGTTGGAGTATGGCAAGAAGGTGGCCTACAGGCACAAGCCGAGCATGCTGCAGGATGTGCTGGCGGAGCGGGCCACCGAGGTCGATGCCCTGAATGGCGGCATTGCCAAGATCGGCAAGGAAGTCGGAGTGCCGACGCCATTGAACGATGCCATGGCCGTGATGATCAAGGGCCTGGAATTCTCCTGGACCCTGAAGGATTGAAAACCATGAAAACCTACATCAACCGCTTTACCCCCAGCAAGGCCGAAATCGGGCGCCGTTACAAGAACGTGCGCAACGCCATGCAACAGGCCGGGCTCGATTATCTGATTGTCAGCGGCAGTGAGTACACCGGCTTTGAAGGCGCCGTGCGCTATATGTGCGGCTTCCACATCCTGCATCGCTATGCCTATGTCGTGGTGCCGCTGGTCGGCGACCCGGTCGCGGTGTTCCCGCGCGAGGCCACCTGGGTCGGCGATCACTCGGCGACTTTCATCGACAATCGCGAGTTCCCGGCGCACTGCGGCGAATGGATGGCCGAATATCTCAAGGGCAAGGGTGCCAGGAAGATCGGCGTCTACGGCCTTGAGTACATCATGACCGTGCGTGACTATGCCGCCCTGCTCAAGACCGGGTTCGACCTGATCGATTTCGATATTCCGTTCGATTACGCACGCGCGCAAAAAAGCGAGGAGGAACTCGCCTCGGTGCGCAATTCCATGGCAATCAACAAGGCGGGCGTCCTCGCAGTGCTGAAGGCCTATCGGGAAGGCATGACCGAAGCCGAATTGATGGGCGTGGCCGAGGACTTGTTCGCCGCCGCCGGCACGGCGCGAAAGACCATGGACATGATTTGCGCGGGTCCCAACGGCTCGATCATGCCGCAGATGACTTTCCCGACCGGTCGCGCCATTGAAGATAGCGACGCCATGCTGTATGGCCTCGAAATCGCCGGAGAGGGCGGCCACTGGGTCGAATTCTCACGCGTCCTGGCGCCGCGCGGCATCGATGCCGTAACGCAGGAGATGTTCACCGCCTACCAGGAATTCCACGAACTCGCCAAGGCGTACATGAAGGCCGGCAATACGGCGGTCGATGTCCATCGCGCCTGTGTCAAGCCTTTCCATGATCGCGGCTACCGCCTCGGGCATGTGTCCGGCCATTCCATCGGCATGACCATGATCGAGATGCCGCGTATCGGCGAAGGCTACGATTTTGTCCTGCCGGAAAACATGGTGTGCTCCATGCATCCGCATATCATGACCGAGGATCGAAAGCATTCCTTATATTTCCAGGAAACCTACCGTGTTGGCAAGACGTGCGGCGAAGCGCTTTCCGGAGTACCGATAAAAGTCTATGGGGGCGGCGAGACATCGTTTTAGCCAGGAAAACGGGACAAATGAAACCAAGGGTGGCAATGATCTGTGATGAACAAAAGCAGAGAGGCTACAAAGGAGAGCGTGGTGGGCAAACTGGGTTGTTTTGTTTTCGCTGTGAGTCTACTAGCTTCGACAGTATCGGCAGGAACGGAAGCGCCGGTCGGGTTGGCACTTGAGATCGACAATGGCAAAGGAGTGCCCCTTAAAGTCAAGGCTGACCAGGCCTTCTACATCAACCAGATCGACATCCGCGCCCACCTCAAGGCGACGCGCGACGAAGGCATTGCCGGTCTGTCGAAGAGGGGTATGTTCGCCAACCTGCCGTGGACGGGTGCGAACATGGAGCAAGAGTTCGTGGACCAGCCCAATCCGGACGGGAGCTATACCCGGCGACGCTTCTACAGTGGCGCCGAATGGATGCGGCAGCCGGCGAGCTTCACCGTCACGCCGGTCGATGCCAAGGGCAAGGCAGTTGCGCCGGCGGTGACAGTGGACGTGGGTTTGGTCAAGGGTGCGCCGAACCGCGAGACGATGTTCATCAACCGCTTTCGCGCTATCCAGTGGGTGTCCGACTGCAAGTCCATGAGCGACTGCAACAAGGCGCGCAAGTTCGAGGAAGAGGCCTTGATCGAATTGCGTAATTCGCGCCACCCCGAGCAAACTCTGCGCCTGCCCGCCGGGACAGCGGCCTTGCAACTGCGCTGGTCATTGCGCCCATCGGTGACCTATGCCATCCCCGTGCAGCTGGTCGACAAGCCGGAGTTCAGCTACGGCTACAAGATTGCCATCGAGGCCCTGACGCCGCCGGGCGCCGACGGCAGCTACGCACCGGGTACGGCCATCACTTTCCAGCTGAGCCAGCTCGACGGGACCGGCAAGCGCTTGCATCCAGCAGGCTCTCTGCCGACCTATAACGACTTCCGCGCCGGTCGCGCCCCGGCCGGCCTGCAGTACTACCGCGGCTTCGACGAGCCGGCGGCGGCCTGGTACCGGCGCAAGCACCGTGAGCGCATGCTGATGGCGCAGATCATTGGCCCGGCCGATGCGCTGCAACCGATACGCAGCCTGGTGCAGCTCGAGGATTTCCTCGGCAAGAACGTGACGCAGAATGTCGGCAAGCCGGAACGCGATGGGCTCTATGCGGAGTTCCAGCTCTTCCCCCCTTCCAACGACTTGTTCGGTGGCGCCTTCGATCCCAGACACACCGGCTGGGCCGCACCGGTGAGCGACAAGTTTACCTTCCACGTGCCGGACAATGCCCGGCCAGGCACTTACCTGGTGACAGTCAAGGGCCGCCGCGTCTATCTGGGCGAGGACATCCCGGGGTCCCAGACCATCGAGATATTGGTTGGCACGACGCAGCGCGGCGAGCCGCGGTTGACTGTGACAAACTGCGCCAATTGCCACAAGGATGGTGGCGAGCTGGCGACGCTGTTGCACGGCAACGGCAACCTGGCAGCCTGCAATGCCTGTCATTCGCCTTTGTCCTTCGAGCCCGACAATGAGGCCTACGTGCGCATCCATTTCATCCACTCACGCAGCGAGCGCTTCAGCGCGCCGCTGAACCAGTGCTCGGCCTGCCATCGCGACGGCGCCAGCATCCAGCGCACGAGCAAGGCTGCCTGCCTGTCCTGCCACCGCAGCTACCCGGCGTCGCATGTGCAGAAGTTCGGCCCGGTGCGGAGCATCTACGTTGGTGGCGGCAACGAGTCCTTCGATCGTTGCGGCGAGAGCTGTCACACCACGCACAAGGGTAGCGGGTTATGAGAAATGGATTAACCCAGATCTTCAGGTGAGCTGAAAACGCCCCGCCAAACAAGATAGGCGTTCATTTATTATTCATTTTTGAATTACGGATAGCCAAAAATCCACATAGGACATCCAGCGGAGGGGCTTCGCTTAGGTCATCAGCCACAAAAGATAATCATAGCGTCATTTGAAATTATCGTGAATTCAGGAAGAAGCCGTTACGTAAGGTAGTCAACACCTTACCTCTTTCCTACATCTTGCGGAGAATATCGATCCGAAGCGGATTGCGAAAGTTTGCTCCATTGGCTGTCAAGTAAGTCTCGAATTTTCTTTTGACCGCGTCGTGTAATTGCATCGAGAGCTGATGGTTCGAATGCGTGACCCTAATGACACGCTCTTCAAACTGTTCGAAGCTATCAAAGTGTCCAGAGGTGTAGAAGAAACGTTGCCGGACAAGATGAAAGCAACCATCATCGACAGCTCTATGAACAGCAGAAAAGGCGGCTTCTCTAACCTCCTTCTCATCATGGAATAGACGCAGAACGTCGTTGAATTCGCCGGCATAGATGGGTTCTGAAATCCAGGCCAAGCCGTCCGGTTTCAAAACCCTATGAATTTCGCTGAGGGCAATATCCATCTTGTTGGATGGCACGTGATGAAGAGACTTAAACATCATCACAATGTTGAAGGTGCAATCTGCTGCCGGAATAGCCTCAGCCGCGCCTTGCTGAAAATTGACATTCGGCAGGTCACGTATTTGCTGATTCAGAGCATGCTGGATTGAATCCACTTCAAGAGCCAGGATAGAAGCAACCTTTCCCGATTTGGCAATGGTACGAGTCATTTCCGCCTTGCCACATCCGAGTTCAAGAATTTTGGCGCCCTCAAGTGGTAATTCAGCAGCAATAACGTCGTATTCGTCACAAAGCAGTTCTGTAGTAATGTCTGCAATCTTCATGGTTGCTCCGGGTTGGATTACTGAGAGACGTATCGGCTATGTCCGGGTCAGAGCTTCGACCAGAACCCAGAACGCCAGCTTGAACAGGTTCAGGTGGACAAGGTATTCACCGGCAAGGCGTCGGACAAGGACACCCAACGGCCAGAACTGGATGCTCTGCCGACCTTCGTGCGCGAGGGCGACCGCTTCGGCCTGCGCGGCCGCGATGGCCTCTTCGATCGGCGGCAGCAGGTTTTCGCACAGCAACAGCTTCGATTAGGACTGGCAACGCGAGTTTATTAATCATCGAGGACATCGCGCTGGTTGCGGCCAATATCGATGAGCAATGTCTTGTACGGTTTTGACCTGTATCGCATCGCGGGCTTGCTCCTCGGCGACAAAGGATTCATCCGCCCATCCTTGTATGAAGACTTGTCCCGGCAAGGGACCGATCTGCAAACGTCGTTGCGCGGCTGCATGAAGGAGTCGCGTAGCGTCCCTGCTGCTCCAAAGCGGACATTAAACGTTCGAGTGTCAGGTGTCAAGCAAATCAGCGACCACCACCAGGTCCCATTCCGCCGCCGCCCGGCCCCATGCCGCCGCCCGGCCCCATTCCTGCACCAGGACCCATACCCCCCCCGTTGACGGGTGGCTTGTCGGGAAGGGTCACCCCACGCGCCTTGGCGCGCTCCTTCATCTGCTCGTGATGCTCGTTGCGGATTTGTTCTCGCTCCTCGGCAGTGGTTGCTGCGCGGATCTTGGCGCGATATTCAATCCGCTCTTGTCGGGTCATGAGTTGGCTGCCGTAGACTTGCTCCTGTTTCTGCGTTTGAGCCTTTTCCTTGGCAGATTCGGTGTCGGCTGCCAATGCATATCCCGCAGACAATAACAATGCGCTTATCATGGCAGATAGAACTAACGTTTCTCGTCTCACGATTCACTCCTTGGTCAGGTTGACTGGAGAGCACAACCGCAACGCGCGGCGCCCGTCGTGCCTCATTGAGATCCATAGGGCTGTTACCAGCGCAAAACTTCATGAATCCGCATTTAAATATAGCTCGCCGCTTAACTGCGTACATTGATATTGATCACGTCCAAGGACGGACATGACGCGCAACGAGGGCGTTGAGAAACGCACCTCTTCGTGACATCGTGCTTATATTCTTACGGAATGGCTGCTATGCGGAGGTAGCACGCGAGCCTGCATCTTTTTGCAGGTGTGTTCGTCATCAATTGCAGTGGACGCGCTAATGGTGAGCAATATCACCTCCTGATCCGCTGGAGTAAAGTGGCTGGCTTACAGAATTGGTTGTAGCAGAACAGATAGGTTTCCAGATTTGTTTTTCACATCCCTGATGGGGCGCTTGCGCGGCGATTATTTTGGCCAAAATAGAACTGCGATTAGGCGGAAAGCATGAAGCTGTTGCTGGGTGACTACGTGAGATTAAAAGCTTTTTTTGCAGTGGGAAATATTCTGAGCCTGACCCCTTTAGCCTCTTCTCATCGGGGTGTACAGTGCGAGTGAAGACAACGCCACGGGCTTCATTCCCGGTTTGAGTGGCCAAGGCCTCAATCGCATCAGCGATCCTGGTCTGTGAGGTGACTATGGGGTCGCCGAATAAATCACAATTGAGTTGAGTAGATGCCAAGTTCGTTAATCCCGAGTTGCCATGAAGCCAGAGTATTAAATAACTGGTGGCTCGCTGGGTGAGCTAGGCTTGGCAGAAAATCGATTCGACGCTGAACCCATCGGGCGGCAAGTTAAGGCGGTAATTGAAGGAACTGTGAAAAAAGTTCACGAGCGTAGTGCTTGCCGAACAAATGCATCCTAGACGCAGCGAGCGCTAATATGACAATAAGAATTGCACAGGAGACAGGTTCTGCTACTTCAGATACTGGTGACAAGGCTAAGAGTACTAATGCAGTGGCGGCTAGCCCTCGGTGTAATCCATAATTTCCATTAAACATATCAACACGCCCAGCGCACTTTTTTGCTTCTACCACTGCATATACTTGACGAGTAACTCCCAACCAATCACCTGCAGGAATGTCCGCAAGATTTTCAGGAAGAACGAGATTTAACCGGCTTTGAATATCGCCATGAAGTTTTTTCATCTGAGATGAGCCAAGCAGAGTTCGTTTTCCAGTTCGTATCCAATCCGTTGGCATACCACCAATTATCTTCCACCAGACTTTTTCAACCCAGTTACCGACGGCTTGTATCAAATGCCCAGCAACGTAGGCGAATAACGTAAAAATACCAAAGCCACCTATAGATATTTCGTCGAGGTTTCCAACTGCAACCATTGCTGGCCAGAGGTATATAAGACCTACCAGAAAAAGCGTGCCCGGTACTAGGATTCCGGTGAATTCGTAGAAATCGAACTTTCTCAATTGGACACGCTATTTCTTGCTTATCCACACGAAAGCAGGGCCTGTGCCTTGTTTTGACATACGGATATATCCGTTATCTCGGGTGGTTAGGACGTATCTAGTTTCGCCATCAAAGAACTGAACTCCTTTGGCGTGTTGACGATACAAATGTGCGGTCTTTTGGGTCTCGTGTTTGATGGATTTATCCGAAAAGATTACGAGTTCTGGCGAGCAGAAATTGAAAAGTTCGGGAACATAGCCAGAATCACGACCATGGTGAGATGCAACAAATACGTTAACTCCTGTAAGCGCAGTACGAAAGTCACTTCTGGTCATCAGTTGACGCCAGCCTGCCTTCTCCATATCTCCAGGGAAAATAATTCCGAAGTCCTCGTACCGAAGAATTGTCACTAGACTTAGATTGTTCTCATCGTCAAAGCTTGGGTAGACGTTCCAGAAATGCCACATACTGACCCCGCCCAAGTCCAAGGGGCGTGCTACTGGAGCGACATAATGATTTCCTGCCATGTGAGCTAGCGTACCAATACCAAGCCCTGCGCCAGACTCAGACTTCAATGACAACAAATCCCGTGGTCTGACAGATGGATTCCGGATGAGCGTTTGAACTAATACACTTGACATTAGATTGGGGAAATCACTGACGTGATCTTCGTCGTAATTTGACACTACAAGCGCGTCGACTGCATGAATTCCTCGCGCCGGCAATGATTTGGATGGACGCCAATCTGTACTGGTGTTATGCCCACAATCGAAAAGCAAACGACAGCCATTGTCTGCCGTTAAAAGTGCACAAGCTCCGTGTTCAACATCGAATATTTCTATTTCCATTGTTGAGACTCCGTTGACTCATCAACCGCAACTCCCCACCGCCCCGCATGCCGAGCAGAAGTCGCAGCCGTCTTTTCTGATCACAGTCATGTTGCCGCATTCGGCGCAGAGAGAGCCCTGCATCACCTTGATGCCGCCTTTCTCGGGTGCGGCGCCCGGCGTTTCAAGGATGCCCATGTCGCGCGTCGGGTAGCCGTTTTCGTCGAGGATGCCGAGCATGGCGTAGCGGTGCTGGATCAGGCGCGCGATGTAGGCCACGGTGGAGGGCCAGTTCTGCTGTTTCTGCTGGCCGGGTACGCGCGCCATGAAGTCGCCGAGCGGTTCCGGGTAGTCGATCAGCTTCCGCAGCTTCATGCCGATCCAGGCCGGGTCGAGCACGCGCATGTCGAGCGAGAGCAGCTTGGTGAGGCCGTCGAGGGCGCGCGGGTAGTTGCCCGAGAGCCATACCGAGTAGGGCCGTGTCACGCCGTCGGGCAGAGTGATTTCCTTCAAGCCGAGAACGAATTCCTCGCCCGAGGCGGGATTGGAAATGTCGACCGTCCATGACAGCGTACCGTCGGTGCCGGTCTTCGGTTCGTCGCGGCTGAACATGGCGTCAAGCACGGGGGTCGGTCCTTCGCCTTCCAGTGCGCCGAGGCGTTCGCAGCGGTAGCGCACCGCCTGCGCAAAGGCCGAGACCACGCCGGGCACGAGCTTCTTTTCACCTATGGGCGGGAAGGGCATGTCGAAGGATTGCTCGCCGATGGTCCTGGCCAGCACATCGAGCTTGAGCTTCAAGAAGGCCTTGTCGTTGGCGCGCATGTCCATCGACAGCGTTTTGGCCACGGCGCCGAGGCCGCGCGGCTGTTCCGAACCGTTCACCCAGACTTCGAAGGGGACGCCGCGACCCATTTCGTTCTCGGTCTGGCCGACGAAAATGGCGAATTCGCCGTGCGGGGTTTCGATCATGTATGACCATGCCGTATTGCCATCGGCCATGCGGGGCCGGCCGGGCCAGCGCAGGCTGGCGAGTACGGGGGCGGGCAGGGCGCCGATGGAGAGGCGGCGGTTGGCGCTATCGATGGTGACGTCCTGCGGCAGTTTCTGTGCGTCCGTGCCCTTGGTGTCGGCGACGGAGAGCACGGCGCCGAGCACATTGTTGGGGCGGTAGGTGGCGAGTCCCTTGAGGCCGGATTTCCAGGCCGCCATGTAGAGGTCTTCGAAATTGGCGTAGGGATAGTCCTCGGGCACATTCACCGTCTTCGAGATCGAGGTGTCGATGTAGGGGGCTACCGCCGCGACCATTTCTTCGTGGGCCTGCGCGGAAATTTCCAGTGCGGTGATGAAGTAGTCGGGCAGCTTGTTCATGTCGCCGCCCATGTGTTTGTAGAGACGCCAGGCGTAGTCCTCGACTGCATATTCCTTGTGGGTGCCGTCGGCCATGCGCTTCTTGCGCGTATAGACCCAGGAGAAAGGCGGTTCGATGCCATTGCTGGCATTGTCGGCGAAGGCGAGGCTGATGGTGCCGGTGGGGGCGATGGAGAGCAGGTGCGAGTTGCGCAGGCCGTGGTGGCGGATCTGCTCCTTCAGTTCGGGCGGCAGGCGCGAGGCGAAATTGCCGCCGGACAAATACATATCGGCGTTGAAGAGCGGGAAGGCGCCGCGCTCGCGCGCCAGTTCGACCGAGGCGAGGTAGGCCCTGTCGCGCATGAACTCGGAAACTTTCGTGGCTTCGGCGCGGGCTGCGGCGGTGTCGTACTTGAGGCCGAGCATGATCAATGCATCGCCGAGGCCGGTGAAGCCGAGGCCGATGCGGCGCTTGGCGTGCGCCTCCTGCGACTGCTGTTCGAGCGGCCAGTTGGTGACATCGAGCACGTTGTCGAGCATGCGCGTCGAGGTGTCGATCACGCGCCCAAAGCCGTTGTAGTTGAAGCTCGCCTGGGCGGTGAAGGGATGTTCGACGAATAGCGTCAGGTTGACGGAACCGAGGCAGCAGCAGCCGTAGGGCGGCAGCGGCTGTTCGGCGCAGGGGTTGGTGGCCTCGATGGTTTCGCAGTAGTAGAGGTTGTTGTCCTTGTTCATGCGGTCGAGGAACAGGATGCCCGGCTCGGCATGGTCGTAGGTGGAACGCATGATCTGCTCCCACAGATCGCGCGCGGGCATCTTGCGATACACCCAGTAACCATCTTCGCGCTGATAGGCGCCGGCTTCCATCGAGTCGCTTGAAGGCTTGGCACGATGCTTGAGCTCGACGTCGCTGCCGGCTTCGACGGCGTTCATGAATTCGTCGGTAACACCGACCGAGATGTTGAAGTTGGTGAGGTCGCCGTGGTCCTTGGCGTGAATGAATTTTTCGATGTCGGGATGGTCGCAGCGCAATACGCCCATCTGGGCGCCGCGGCGACTGCCGGCGGATTCGACCGTTTCGCAGGAGCGGTCGAACACACGCATATAGGAGACGGGGCCGGAGGCGCGCGACAGCGTGCCTTTGACATGCGCGCCAATTGGACGGATGGAAGAGAAATCGTAGCCGACGCCGCCGCCGCGACGCATGGTTTCCGCGGCCTGTTGCAAGGCGGTGTAAATGCCGGGACGGCCTTCGACCACTTCCGAAATGGAATCGCCCACCGGCTGCACGAAGCAGTTGATCAGCGTGGCGCAAAGGTCGGTGCCGGCGGCGGAATTGATGCGGCCGGCCGGGACAAAGCCGTTTTCCTGCGCCTCGATGAAACGCGCTTCCCAATAGGCGCGCTTGTCTTCCGCTTCAATGGTGGCCAGTGCGCGGGCTACCCGTGCCCGTACCTCATGCACGTTGCGCTCAAGGCCCTTGGCATATTTTTCAATCAATACCTCGCCTGAAATTTCCTGCGGCAGCGGCAGGCCGAGCTGGCCGATTTGCGGTTGATCATGGGATTCCTCGGTGTGGTCGAAATGTGTGGTCATGTTTTTTTTCCGAAGAGAGAAATATGCGAATAGGCACGAAGCATACGCCCGCTTTTTTCGATATTCAAAAGATTTTTTTGCTGCATTAAAAAACAGGGACTTGCCACTATAGGTAGTCGCGGCAAGCTCTGTGCCACTAGATATAGTGGTTTTTTGCGGACTTTGGCGAAAGAGTAAGCTGCCGGTTTACCCCTTTATTTCCACGTCGCGGTGGACCGATTATTGACGTGGTTGACGTGGATCATTAATCCAGCCAATAACCCACAATAGCGCGGCTTCCAGGTGTTGTTGCGCCGCGGCAGAAAGTCCTGCGCCGAGTTCGAAGTCGATGCCGCCCATTTCGAGCAGCGTGCAGGGCGGTGGCGAAACGCCTTCAAAATCGACATAGGCCTGCAATACCGCGTGCGGATTCATGGCGTGCGTGCTGAAGCTGGCGTTGCGCACGGGTGCAATACGGCTGACGCGAAACGGTGCGCCGATGGCGCGGCTGGCATCGGCGAACAGCACGCGGCGGCGGCCGCGCAGGTCGAGCGCATGTTCCACCTGCAACTGGAAATCGGTGAGGCATTCGACATCAGGCAGCGCCAGCGCTTCGATACGCTCCGCCAGCAGAGAGCCCAGCGCGTCGTCGCCGCGGCTCGGGTTGCCCCAGGTGAAGATCAGGATTGGCTTTGTCATCTTGAATGCGTAAAACCTTTCACCATCAAGGCACAAAGGACACCAAGGTTCACCAAGTAAAACCGATTCTGAATTTCTTGGTGCTGCTTGGTGTTCTTGGTGTCTTGGTGGTAAAGATTCCTGTTTGGTCTCTTATCACTGTTCATGCTTTGGTTCTGCGATCAAGCAATGTGCCTTCCGCATCGACCAGACTGACCTCTAGCGGCATCTGCCCCAGCGCATGGGTGGCGCAGGAGAGGCAGGGATCGAAGGCGCGGATCGCGACTTCGATGTGGTTGAGCAGGCCCTCGGTGATTTCGCGGCCGTTGAGGTATTTCTTAGCCACCTCGCGCACTGCCGTATTCATTGCCTGGTTGTTGTTGGTGGTGGAGACGATCAGGTTGGCCATGGTCACCAGGTCGTTGTCGCCGACGCGGTAGTGATGGAACAGAGTGCCGCGCGGCGCCTCGATCACGCCGACGCCTTCCTTTTGCCGCTCGCCGCTTGCCACCAGGTCGGTGCCTTCCAGATCATCGTCATGGAGCAGATCCTTGATGGTTTCGGCGGCGAACAGCATTTCGATCATGCGCGCCCAGTGGTAGCCCAGGGTGGCATGCAGCGGCTTGCCGCCGGCATAGTCGACGAATTCGCGCCGCTGATGTTCGGCCAGCGGGGTCGGGATGCTGTCGCAGTTCTGCACTCGCGCCAGGGGGCCGACCTTGTACCAGCCGGCCTCGGGGCCGAGGATGGTGAAGAAGGGAAACTTCATGTAGCTCCAGGGCTTCACTTCCTCGGTAATGATCTGCTCATAGTTCTGGTAATCCACCTGGTCGAAAATGATCTTGCCGTCGACGTCGCGTGCGCGCAACGTACCGTGGTAGAGGTCGAGGCTGCCATCGGGAGCGACAAGGCTCATGAAGCTGGAGCGAAAGGCGCCGAAGGTATCGTAGAGGGCGCGGTTTTGCCGGTGCAGTTGTTTGATGATGTCTACCGCTTCCCGGCTCCAGGCCACCATCTGGTAGGCGTCCTTCATCAGTTCGGCCCGCTCCTCCTGCGACAGCGACTTGTTGACGCCGCCCGGCACCGAGCCGGTGCCATGCACGCGCTTGCCGGCCGTGATGCGAATGACTTCCTGACCAAATTTGCGCAGCAGGATGCCTTTCCGGGCGATATCCGGATAGCGCGCCGCGACGCCGACGATGTTTCGCTTCGCCACCTCGGAATCGAAGCCGAACAGCAGATCGGGCGATGCCAGGTAATAGAAGTGCAGGGCGTGCGATTGCAGGATCTGGCCGTAGTGCATGAGGCGGCGCATTTTTTCCGCGGTGGGCGTGAGCTGCCGCGCGCCGACCACGATGTCGAACGCCTTTGACGCCGCCAGGTGGTGGGACACCGGGCAGATGCCACACAGGCGCTGCACCATCACCGGCACTTCCCAATAGGGTCTGCCCTGAATGAAGCGCTCGAAGCCGCGGAACTCGACGATATGCAGGCGTACTTGATGCACCTGGTTGTTGTCGTCAAGCAGGATCGTTACCTTGCCGTGGCCTTCGACGCGCGATACCGGGTCGATGGCGACGCGGCGCAGATTGCGGGTGTCGGCGGCAGTTTCGAGTTCAGTCATGGGCTAAAACCTTTTAGCCACAGAGATCACAGAGAAAAAACAAAACAAAGCCAATCGGGTTTGTCTCTGTGACCTCCGTGTCCTCTGTGGCTCATGGGTTTGTCAGTCGTAATGCAGAAGCGGATGGCGCAGCGCGGGCGTGCGTCCGGCGATCAGGTCGGTGAGGAATTTCCAGATCGCATCGGCCGAGGGCGGGCAGCCGGGCAGGAAATAGTCGACCTTCACCACTTCGTGGATCGCGTGCACCTTGTTCAGCGGCAGCGGCAGTTCGGAATCGTTGGGAATGCGGCTGCCCGGCGCCAGGCCGGTACCGGTGACATAGACCTCTTCCAGGATCCCGCTCAACTGCAAATGGTTGCGCTGCGCCGGCAGGCCGCCGTTCACGGCACAGGCACCGATTGCAGCCAGCGTGCGGCAATGGCGGCGGAAATCGCGCAGCACATGCACGTTTTCCGCATTGCAGACGCCGCCCTCGATGAAGCCGAGATCGCAGTCGCCAAGTTGCTTGATGTCGTTCAGCGGCGAACGATCGAACTGCACCAGTTCCACCAGTTGCAACAGGCGCTCGTCGATGTCGAGCAGCGATGTATGGCAGCCGAAGCAGCCGGCGAGGCTGACGGTGGCGACACGGAACTTTCCCGTCATGTTTCGCCCTCCTCGACTTCGTGGATGGAGTGTACGTCGTAGCGGCGTTTGCCGATCGGGACCTTGAAGCCTTGGGCCTTGGGCAGGATGACGCCGACCGGACACGCGGTCATGGCACGGTCGGTGACGGCAAAGTCGGTGTCGGCCAGACGGCCGCTGGCGCTGTTGACGATCAGATGCGATTTGATGCCGCGCCCCGACAAGGCAAACACATTCTTGCCGTCCACGTCGCGGCTGGCGCGCACGCACAGTTCGCACATGATGCAGCGATTGAAATCGAGCAGCACGTCGGTGTGGGAGGCATCCACCGGACGGTCGGGGTAGAAATGATCGAAATGAGGCGTCATCATGCTAACATCATAGGCGGTGGCCTGCAACTTGCATGAACCGCTTATTTCGCAGGAGGGACAGAAATGGTTGCCCTCGACAAACAGCAACTGGAGCAGGGTGCGGCGCTTGTGGTCGAGTTCCAGGCTGTGGTTTTCCACGATCATGTTCGCGGCAGCCGGCGTGGTGCAGGCGGAAACGAAACGGTCGCCATGAGGGTCAAGCAGCTTGACCGTGCAAAGCTTGCAGGAACCGTGGGCAGCGAAGTCCGGATGCCAGCACAGATGCGGAATGTACTTGCCCGCGGCCTTGGCCGCCGCGATGATGGTTTGCCCTTCGGTGAAGGAAACCTCTTCGTTGTCGAGAAAGAAGATTTGTTGCGCGCTCATGAGTAAAAATCTTTTACCACCAGGGCACCAAGAGCACCAAGCGGCACCAAGAAATTCTTGAAAGGTTTTCTTGATGCATCTTTGTGTCCTTGGTGTCTTGGTGGCGGAGGTTCATGATTTCTCATCTGTCAAATGTGCCCCGGCGTCGTCGCGCCCGGTCATGCGCCGCGCCTCGGAAAGGGCATAGTCAAGGTCGAAGCGCGGCTCGAAATCGAGAGACTGGAGCCGCCGCTCAAAGGTGGGCTTGAATTTGTAGAGTATGTCGAACAGGGCTGTAGTTGCCGAGTTGCCCAAGCCGCAGTGGCTCGTGCCCTGCATCAGGCGGTGCATCTTGAACATCTCGTCGATATCGTAAGGCGAGCCGTGGCCGGCGGCGATCTTGTCGATCAGGCGCCGGTTGACCGCGGTGCCAACCCGGCAGGGAGTACAGAAGCCGCAGGACTCGTGGGCGAAGAAATGGACGAAATTGCTCACCACGTCGAACATGTCGCGGCCGTGGTTGAAGACCATGAAGGAGCCAGCGGTGGGCACGTCTTCATAGGCGATGCGGCGGCCGAACTCGTTGTCGGCCAGGCAATTGCCCGCCGCGCCCGAGATCTGCACCGCCAGCGTATTGAGTGCACCGGCATCGGCCAGCACTTCGGTGATGCTGATGCCAAAAGGATATTCGTAGATGCCGGGCCGCGCCACGTCGCCGGACACCGAGAGCAGTTTGGTGCCGGCTGAGCTAGCGCTGCCGATGGCGGCGAACCACGTGCCGCCATGCTTGGCGATCAGACAGGCGGCGGCGAGCGTCTCGACGTTGTTCACTATGGTCGGTTGATTCAGGTAGCCGTGAGTCACCGGGAAGGGCGGGCGGATGCGCGGCTTGCCCGGCTTGCCTTCGAGCGATTCAATCAATGCCGACTCCTCGCCGCAAATATAGGCGCCGGCACCGAGGCGGATATCGATGTCGAAGTCAAAGTCCTTGCCTTGAATATTTGTTCCCAACAGACCCGCGCTACGCCGTCGCGTCAACGCAGCCTCCAGCGGATCGAGCAGGTAACGGTATTCGCCGCGCAAATAAAGCAGCCCCTGCTTCGCGCCGATGGCAAAGCCGGCCAGCGTCATTCCTTCGAATACCATATCAGCATATGAAGTGAGCAGCACGCGGTCCTTGAAGGTACCCGGTTCGCCCTCATCGGCATTGCACACTACATAATGTTCTGCGCCCGGCGCAATGCGGCAGGACTGCCATTTCCGGCCGGTGAGGAAACCTGCACCGCCACGGCCGCGCAGCCCGGAGCGCTTGACCTCATCGAGAAATTCTGTCGCGCCGCGCGCCAGTCCCGCCGCCAGCGCTGCGCCGGGAGCAAGGTCGTAGTTGAGCAGGACGTCGCGGCGGCGGATGTTGTCTTCGATCCGGAACCAATCGGCAGGCCACTCGGCGACGGGAGTCTCGCTGCGGATCAGTTCCGCCATGGTGTCGATCCGATCGGAGGTGAGATTCGAGATCGCGCGGTAATTCACCAGAGCCGCCGGCCCCTGATCGCACAGGCCGGTACAGGACGTGGCATCCACGCTGACCAGTCCGTCTTCCGAGACGCGTCCCGGTTCCAGCCAGAGCTTGTTGCACAGGGCCTGCATCAACTCGCGATTGCCCAGCATGCGGTCGGTGATATTGTCGGAGAACAGCACCCGGTACCTGCCCAGGGGGCGGGTGTGGAAGAAACTGTAGAACCCTGCCGTACTCTCCACCCGCGCTCGTGGCCAGCCGATGGCCGTGGCGATGGTGTCAATGGTTTCCGGCGCCAGCCAGCCCAGCAAATCCTGCGTCTCGCGCAGGATTTCCAGCAGCCGTGTTCCATCGTGGCCGTGGCGTTCGAGGATGTGATTCAAATGTGCTGTCACCAGTCATGTCTCCTGATGGCGATTCAATGTCAGGCTAGCGCATTCAGGCTACGCGGGTATTGCGCGGAATCAACATGGAATTGAATCAGGTCAAAACCCGGAAGATTGGCGCCGATCCAAAAATATTTCTACAGGGATGGAAGAAACCCTGTGTCCCTGTCGTTCTCGATACAGGTAACGCGGATTGTCCGCGGCCTTTTACAAGGAGATTGACCATGAAATCCAGATATGTTTTGGCAAGTGGCGCGCTGGCCGGTGTCCTTGCTTTCTCCATTCCCACTTACGCAGGCCTGCTAGGCGGGATTGGCGGCGGTTCTTTGGGTGGCGGCGCATTGGGTGGTGCCGGGATTGGTGCCGGTGGCGGCTTTAACGGGATGGTGAACGAACGCCTCCCGGGCCTAAAGAATAAGCCAAGTGGTGAGGTCGGCGCGGCGGGCAACGCCAGCACTACGGCGCAGGGTGCCGCCGACGCCGGGAACGGTGGGAAGATCGGCGCAGACACAAGCGGTAATATCGCCGGCAATGTCAGCAGCACAGTCAACGGAGATGCCGGGCCACGCACCTCCAATCTGCAAAGTGCCACGCAAAAAGGCAGCGGGCTGGTTGATAAAACACACGGCGCCATCAACAAGACCAAGGGTCCGGTGGTTTCGAAAGTCCATGATGCTGGCGACGCGGCGAAATCCGCTGCCGATACCGCGCAAGGCGCCAGCGTGACCGCGGCTGGATCAGCGGCGGGCAGTATCGACACGGGTAGCAACGCCACTCTTGATGCTGCGGACTACACAGCGGGCAAGGGCAAGGCGCCGGCAGGGGCTGTGGCACGCAATACAGCCAACCACTCGACCAAGGCAGCAGCCGGTACTGCAAAATCGGCACGGGGCGTGCCTGATGCCGCGTCGTCGCGGGTGACCCGCACCGGCAGCAGGCCCGGCAAGGCGAGCAGCAATGCCGGATTGGAATCATCTGCTTCCATCGGGGCGCATGCTTCTGCCGGATCGTCGGGATCGGCCGACGCTGACATGTCCTCCAGCATGCGCTAACGGCTGCGGTATCGCACAGCGAGCCGTAGCATCACTGAGACTCATCGTCCCCCGCACAACGGGGACGATGAGTTTCTTCGTATTTGGAACTCATGCCTGTTCAGACCCTGTTGCCACGCTCTTGCTGTGAAGGAGATGCAGGGCGCTTACTTGCGCCAGGCGCGCTGCCGGGCCGACTGCTCCTCAGTTGCATCGAGCGGGCTGCCCATAATCGCGGCTTCCACTTCCCGCATGACGGCCGAGGGCATATCGCTTCCCGCCATACGATAAATGGCGGCAGGCGGTGCCGCTGCGGCCTGGGCCAAAACCTGCAGACGCCAATCCTTGCCGGTCCTGCATGCCAGTCCGGCGGAACCCTGCGCGAGCGCAAAAGTGCGGCAGTATTCGCCGCTCTTGGCCATGAAGCTGATGCCGATCCTGACTGGAGCATTGTCCGGTTGCGCGCTCTCCAGTTGCGCCGACAAGGCATGTTCCAGTGTGCCGCGCGCAACCATGCGGCCGTCCGCCATGGCGAATTGCACCGGTTCGATATCCGGACCACTGAAGCGGCCGGCAATGACGCCCACCACCAGACTTGCCGCAATCGCACCCCATTGCGGCCACGACCAGCGCCATACCGGCCGGCTGCGTTGCGCCTGGCGCTGCTGCGCGAGGTCGATAACCTCGGCCGCGCCGTGCTCCGCGCTTGCTGCGACAGCGTTCAGCAGGCGTACCGGCACTGTTTCGCGCAGCACCGGATCAAAGGCCGCGCGGATGTTGCCGGCCAGCGCCACATGACGTGCGACGCGACGCGCAAGCTCAGAATCCATGGCCATCGCGGCCTCGACAGCCGCGCGTGTATCGGCGTCCAGTTGCTGATCCACATAGGCCATCAGGGTTTCTTCGGAGAATTTCATGGCAGCCCCTCATGGCGCGTCTCTCCGCCGGAAAGAATCGCCTGCAAGATTTCGCGGCCGCGCGAAAGGCGGCTGGTCAAGGTGCCGACCGGAATGTTCAACACCTCGGCCGCTTCCTTGTATGGAAGTCCTTCCACCAGGACCAGACCGATGGCCAGGCGGTGATCGTCGCTCAGTTGTTCCATCGCCTTGCGTACCGCCATCGCATTGATATGCTGCTCGTTGTACGACACGTCGATATGCTCGCCTTCTTCCTCGTGGGAGAAAACCCTGTTGCGTCTTGCCCGCGTTCGCACTTCATCGATCCATGCATTTTTCATTATCCTGAAAATCCAGCTGTCCAGCCGCGACCCCGGCTGCCATTGATCGGTGCGCCTCAAGGCGCGCTCGACGGCCACCTGAACCAGATCATCCGCATCCTCGCGGTTGCGGGTGAGCACGCGTGCGAACCGCCGCAGCCGTGGCAACAATCCGGCGATATCGGCACGCGGGTCTTCGACCGTATCTTTCATGTGTTAACGATAAAACGAATCACACAGGGATTTTCTTCCATGGCCCGTTCGTTTGGCGTATATATGGACATCATTATCTGCTCTTCCGGCATGAGAACACACCGTCTCGCATCCTCCGCCGAAACGTCCGGCACTTCCTCGGCACGCGCGGCGGCGCGCTGGATGCTGCTTGCCTGCTTGCTGGCGGCAGGCTCTGCGCGTGCGCAACTGCATTTACCCCCCTTGCAGATGCCGACGCTGCCGCTTAACGTCCCGTCGGACATCGGCCCGGCATCGTCCCGAGCCACGACCGGCCTGGAGCGACTCGACTTGCAGGGCTCGCGGCTGCGCAAAAATAGCGATCTCCTGCGCCGGTATGGCGGCAGGCTGGAACCCGATCCCAACGGCAATCCGGTGATCCGCAACGAGATCGTGGCTTACCTGCCATCTTCCGCCCTGCTCGAAAAGGCGCGAGCGGAAGGCTTCAACATAATCCGGCAGCGCGCGCTGCCGGAACTCGACGCGGGCACCGTCGTGTTGCGCCCGAAGGAGGGCGTATCCACATTGGACGGACTCAAGCGTTTGCGCGAACTGGCGCCGGACGACGCGTTCGACTTCAATCATCTTTATGGCGAAGGCGGGCTGACCACGCTGGCAGGCAGGGGCGCCGCTACCGCGCCGACCGCCGCGCCGCAGGCCGCTACAGCCAATTTGTACCGCAGAATTGGCCTCATCGATGGCGGTGTCGATGGCAACGTCGATGCATTGAGGGTGGCTCGCATTCAGCGCGACGGTTGCCGCGGGCGCACGGTAGTCAGCGCGCATGGCACGGCAGTCGCCTCGATCATGGTGGGCAGGGCGGCGCGATTTCACGGCGCCGCGCCGGGGGCGGAACTTTATGCCGCCGACGTCTACTGCGCTGAACCCACGGGCGGATCAGTCGATGCGATTGCCAATGCATTCTCATGGTTGGCGGGCCAACATGTCCCGGTCATCAATGTCAGCCTGGTCGGGCCGCCCAATCGAATCCTCGAACGCATCGTCGCCAGCATGATTGCGCGCGGGCATCTCATCGTGGCCGCGGTAGGCAATGACGGTCCGGCGGCGGCTCCGCTCTATCCCGCGTCGTATCCGGGTGTCATCGGGGTCACGGCGGTCGGTGCGGCAGGGTTGGTGCTGCCTGAAGCGGCACGCGGGCCGCAGGTAGCCTTCGCCGCTCCAGGTGCCGACATGGTGGCAGCGAATATACCACATGGGTATGCCAGCGTTCGCGGTACTTCGTTTGCCGCACCCGTGGTGGCGGGGCTGCTTGCGCTCCTGATCGACGAGCCTGGGCATACAACGGCACGGCAGGCGCTGGCGCAGCTTGTTCGTGGCGCAACCGATTTGGGGCCTCCCGGCAAGGACCCCATCTATGGCTACGGACTCGTCGGCAAGGAAATCCGCGTTGCGCCTTCACAATGAGACGCTACGAAGGTAATGCCGTCTGCCGGCAAGGATTTCACCCATGCACGAACTCTGTTTGGTCGAAAGCGTTGTGAGTTTATCGAAGATACGGTGCTGGGCGAGAACTTTGTGCGGGTGAAGACCGTATTTATGGAAATAGGCCGGCTCTCCTGCATGGCGCCGGATGCCCTGCGTTGCATTCGATTTTGCGGCGCGCGAGTCTTGCCTTGACGGGGCTGGATTGGAGATACACGACATCGACGGTGCGGGCGTATGTCCGTCCTGCGGCGCGAGCGTAGCGAAGGAAACGACGTACGATTGTTGTCCGCAATGCGGTGCGCATCCGTTCAAGATGTTGCGGGGCATGGGAATGCGGATTGTAGAATTGGACGGTGATAGTGACGATAGGCACAGCCTGCGGTTCCTTTTTTTCAGGCTGTTGCGACAGATGAGATTTGTCTCGATCCTCTGACGCCACCAGGTGGGCCGAGTAGTAGGCACTCGTGTTCAATGCTCACGCGACAGGGGGAGCTTTACCCTTTGTCTTTATGCAGGTATTTCATCAAGTAATTTCCCCAATATATGATCTAGAACAATATACGAGGAAAAATTGGCAGCATAATCCTGCCCGGCTTGAAAACTAAAAAAAGAGAACAGAAGGCAAAAAAACTTTATTGAGCCGCAGTGTTTATTAAATGAAGTCATGCAATTTTGTCAGACCAAAAACAATCCTCTTGAGGTTGCTATCATGCCCGTCGCCGTGTCCCGCCGCCGCTTCATCACTTTCGCCGCCGCTGCCGCCGGCCTGCCCTTACTGCTAAAAGCGGGCAGGGCCAAGGCCCAGTTGGCGCAATGGGAGGGCACAGCCCTCGGAGGGCCGGCCTCGATCCAGCTCTACCACGCCAACGAGGCTGTCGCGCAACAAGCCATTGCCGCGGCACTGGCTGAATTGCGCCGTCAGGAAGCGATCTTCAGCATATATCGCCCAGATAGCGCGATTTCCCGGCTCAATCATCAAGGCAAACTCGATAATGCCCCGGCTGACCTGATGACCATGCTGGAGCGTGGGCTATCCCTGGCAAAGATCAGCGACGGCATTTACGATCCGACCGTGCAGCCGCTTTGGAATCTCTATTCCAACCATTTTGCTGCCGCCAACCCCGACCCGGATGGACCATCGGCGCGCGAGCTTGCCGCGGCCCTGGCATTGGTTGATTGGCGCCAGGTCGAGGTGGATCGCGCCTCCAGCCGTATCGCCTTCGCTCGTCCCGGCATGGGCCTGACTTTGAACGCCGGCGCCCAAGGCTACATTACCGACCGTGTCGCCGACCAATTGCGCGCACACGGCTTCGATCGCATGCTGGTGGACATGGGCGAGCCGCGTGTCTTTTCAGCCAAGCCCGATGGTTCGGCCTGGCGCATCGGCATAGCCAATCCGGTTGCCCGGACCGAGACGATCACCAGTCTCGACGTGGTCGATAGATGTGTCTCCACCTCCGGTGGCTACGGCACCGTTCTCGACAAGGCGGGACGCTTCACTCACATCTTCAACACGCGCACCGGCGGGACGGCGCCGGCCATGTTCAGCGTCTCGGTGGTAGCCAAATCCGGTTTTGCCGCCGACGGCCTGTCCGCCACCATGCTGATGGCCCCGGTCGACAAGCGTCAGGCGATTCTCAAGGCCGGCGGCGGTGAACAGGCGATATTCGTTACGCCGCAAGGTGTCGTTGCCACAGTGAAGGCCTGAGGTACAGACGGATGAGCTTTTTTAGCCTGCATAAATCAGATCTTCCGACCTTCTCGCGCGGCGGCATCCATCCCGACGAACATAAGGAAATCACCGAGAACCTGGCAATCGAGACCTTCACTCCGACCACGGTGTACCTGCCGGTGAGTCAGGCTCTTGGCCCGGCGGCGGAACCGCTGGTGGCCAAGGCGCAAATGGTGAAACGCGGCGATGTCATCGCGACCGTGCCCGGCGGCGGGGTTTCGGTGCATGCGCCGTTCACCGGCATCGTCAAGAGCGTGCAAACCGGCCCCCATGCGTCGCTGGTCTACGACACTGTCATCTCCATTCTCGCCAAACCGGGCGATGGCGATCCTGACTTCGCCGAGCAGGCCAACTGGCAAGCGCTACCCGTTGCGCAGATGCTCGAACGCATCCGCGACGCCGGTGTGGTGGGTCTTGGTGGCGCGGCCTTCCCCACCTATCGCAAGCTGACTTTGCCCAAGGATGCCAAGGTCGACACCCTGGTCATCAACGGCTCGGAGTGCGAACCCTATCTCACTTGCGACTACCGCTTGATGCTGGAGGAAAGCGACAGGGTCGTGCTCGGCTCCTGGCTGATCGCCAAGATCATCGGCGTCTCCAAATGTGTCATCGGCATAGAGGACAACAAGCAGCCGGCGGCCGAAAAGATGCGCCAGACCATCGCCGAACTGGGCCTGGACAAGATGGATCCACCGGTCAAGATGACCGTGGTGGTGACGCAGACCCGTTATCCGCAGGGTTCCGAGAAGCAGCTCGTGCAGGCGCTGACCGGCCGCATCGTACCCAAGGGGGGGTTGCCGCTGCATGTCGGCGTGGTGGTGCAGAACGTGGCCACCGCCTATGCATGCCTCGAAGCGATCCGCAATCAGAAGCCGGTCATCGAGCGCGTACTGACTGTGTCCGGCCTGGGCATCAAGACCCCGAAAAACCTCAGGGTACCGATCGGCACCCGGGTTGAAGATATCCTCGCCCATTGTGGCGGCTACAACGGCGACGTGGCCAAGATACTGATCGGCGGCCCGATGATGGGACGCACCATCGCCGATCTCGGCGTTTCGGTAACCAAGGGAACCAGCGGCCTGCTGTTCCTGACCGAGGCCGAGACCAATCTCAATAGTTACCAGCCCTGCATCTCCTGCGGCGAATGCCTGGACGCCTGTCCCATGGGGCTGGAGCCCAATCGCGTATCCCAGTACATGGAGGTGGGGCGCCCCCTGGAGACTGAACGTTTCGGCGTGAAGGAATGTTTCGAGTGCGGCTGCTGCTCTTACAGTTGCCCCTCCCACCGCCCCTTGGTGCAATTCATGCAGGTGGCCAAGGCTGCCTATCGTCGCCATGAGAGGAAACCCCAGTGAGCGAAACCCCAGTGAGCGAATCTTCTCCAACCCTGCATCTGTCCAGCGGCCCGCATATATTCTCCGGCCGTTCGACCGCCCAAATCATGTGGACGGTCAACCTGTCGCTGTTGCCGGCGTTGCTCTGGGCCTGGGCGGTATTTGGCTGGGCGGTGCTCGCCATCACCCTGTCCGCGATCCTCGGCTGCGTTGTTGCCGAGTATGCCGTCTGCCGCATTGCCAAGACCGCTTCGACCATCGCTGACGGCTCGGCGGTGTGTTCCGGCCTGTTGCTGGCCTTCACCCTGCCGCCGGGGATATCGATATGGATGCCGTTTATCGGCGGAATGCTGGCGCTGATTTTCACCAAGGGAATATTCGGCGGACTTGGCTACAACATCTTCAACGTCGCGCTGGTGGGGCGCGCCATGATGATGGCGACCTTTCCGGTGGAGATGACCACGCGCTGGCTGAAGCCGGCACTGGGCAATGTCGACGCCGTCTCTTCCGCCACATTACTGGCGCAGATCAAGCTTGGCGGCTCGGAGGCGCTGACAAAGATACTGGCCGCGATTCCCGACGGCGGCAAACTGTGGTTGGACTTCTTCCTTGGCATGCGTGCCGGCTCGATCGGCGAAGTGTCGGTACTGATGATTATTCTGGGCGCGGCCTTCCTGCTTTGGAAGGGCATCATCAAACTTTACATTCCGCTCTCCATCCTGGCCGGGGTCGCGTTGATGGCGCCCTTCTCGCCAGCGCCGGGACTCTACATGCTGTCCGGGGGATTGTGGCTGGGCGCCTTTTTCATGGCGACCGATTACGTGACCAGCCCGACCATGCCCCGCGGCCAGATCATCTTCGGCCTGGGCATTGGTCTGCTCACCGGCATTATCCGCAACTGGGGCGGCTACCCAGAAGGCATCTGTTATGCAATCATGCTAATGAACATACTGACCCCGGCGCTGAACGACTGGTTCAGGCCCAAGCGCCTTGCTGCCGAGGGAGCACCGTCATGACCTGTATCCCTGACAAGCCCAAAGTAGCAAACCAGACGCCGCCCAGCGTGCGCGAGATGGTAATCATCGCCGCCGGCCTCACCGTTGTGTGCCTGGTTGCGGCCATGATCCTCGGCGGCTTGTATTTCGTGACCCAGCCCGCCAAGGAACACAACCTGCACATGCGCGAGGAAACCATGATCCGCGGCCTGCTCGGCTTGACTCCGCAGGCCAGGATTCAGGAAGTACGCCGCTACCTGACGGGCGAGGGCAAGGACATGCAGGTCATCTACCTGACCGGCAAGAGGCTCGCGCAACTGGAACTGGATGGCAAGGAAGTTGCTGTCCTTGACGTGCCGGGCGATATCGCCGCCGCCAGCGCCGGCGAGGTCAAGGATGAGTGGGTGAAGAAGCAGGTCAAGGCCGCCAACCCGGAGCACATCAAGTACGCCGGCCGCTTCTTTGTCGGCATTGAGGGGTCGCAGCCTGCCGGCTATGTCGTCGAGGGCGTCACGCTGGGCTTCAAGACCTGGGTGCGTTTTTTCATGGCCATCGACTCGGCTTTCACAGTACAGGGCGTGGAGATTATCGAGCACGAGGAAGATCCCGGTCTGGGCGCCGAGATCGTGCAGCGCTACTTCAAGAACCAGTTCGCCGGCAGGAGCTTCGACGACATCGAAAAGATTTCCGTCACCAAGGATCCGATGCCCAAGGAATGGCAGCTTGCGCTGGAGCAACTCGGCGACATGCCGTTCCGTCCCTGGCTGGAGAAATATAAGGAAATGCTGCCGAAGAATCCAAACATCTACGCCATTACGGGGTCTACCATCAGCAGCACGGCAGTCACTGTCGGCGTCAAGGCTGCCCTCGGCAACTTCCGCAAACGGATGAACATCGTGGGGAAATATCTATGAGCGCTGTCCGCCGGGCCGTCCCAAGGACGGCGCAGCCAGCATATGGAGCCGCGCAGCGGCGAACCATCGTTATCCTCTTCCTCGGGAAGAGGGTTGGAGAGAAGGCACTATGAGTTCCAATCGTCCGCCACCACCAGTCTCGACCATGCTGATGCGTGGCCTGTTCGAGGAGAACCCCATTTTCCGGCTGGCCTTGAGCCTCTGCCCGGCCGTGGCGGTGACCACCGCGGTAAAGAATGGTCTGATGCTCGGAGTTGCCGTGCTGGTGGTGCAGGTGTTATCGAGCATGTCCGGCTCCCTGGTCAAACACATCATCAACCCGAAGATCCGCATACCGGTGTTCACTCTCCTTATCGCCATCTGGGTGAGCGCCATGGACATGATCCTGGCCGCCTATTTCGCGGACATTTACCAGCAGGTCGGGCTGTACGTGAAGCTGATTGTGGCCTTCGCCATCATCATCTCGCGCATGGAACTATTCTCCATGAAGCACAGCGTCGTGGCCTCCTTCTGGGATGGCCTGGGCATGGGTCTGGGCTTTCTGGTCGGCCTGGTGCTGGCCGGTGCTTTCCGCGAACTGCTGGGCAGCGGCAGCATTTTCGGCATCGCCGTGCTGCCGTTCAAGCCGCTGCTGCTGGTGGTACTGCCGGCCGGCGGTTTTTTCACGATTGGCCTGATCATGGCCATGTTCAATTGGGTCGATGTCAAGCGGGGCCACAAGCTGCCCTCAGGCGGAGGAGCACATGGCTGATGCAACTGTAGTCTCATCCCACGAAGTTCTGGTCGAGGGCGCGCTGCCTGTCGATGTGACGGCGATACGCCTGGTGCGTAGCGCGGATGCTGACCTTCCGCTGGCTGTGGTCTCCGTCAAGCCGGCGACGCAGTCCAACAGTTTCGTGCTGACCACCGCTGAGACGCTTAACAAGGGGGATCATTACCAGCTGACAGTCAAGGGCGTGGGCCAGTCCTGGGAGATCGCACCGTCGCCTCTGACCCTGGTGATTTCTGTGATCATCGGCTCGGCCTTGATTAACAACTTCGTGTTCACCCGCTATCTGGGGCTGTGCGTGTTCTTCGGGGTTAGCAAGAACAAGGACACAGCGATCGGCATGGGCATCACTTTCACTATCGTCGGCGTGCTCTCCGGCATGATTGCCTGGGCCCTCAATACCTTCGCCCTGGTGCCGCTGAAGCTGGAGTTTATGCAGATCATCGCCTTCATCGGTATCGTCGCCTGCCTGGTACAAGCCACCGACCTGATCCTGAAAAAGGTAAACCCGATTCTGCACAAGAAGTTCGGCATCTACCTGGTGCTGATCACCACCAACTGCATCATCCTGGCGGTGCCTTTGCTCAACGCGACCAGCGACGCAACCATGCTGCAGGCCTTCGGGCTGTCGTTGGGCGCCGGCGCCGGTTTTGCCCTGGCCATGTTCCTGATGAGCTGCGCCGTCGAGAAGGTGAATATGGCGCCCGTGCCGCTGGTGTTCAAGGGATTGCCGGTTGCTTTTATCATCGCCGGCTTGTTCGCCTTGAGTTTTCTCGGTTTCTCCGGTTTGAAGGTGGCATAACGCTATGGACCTGCTACACGTTGCACTCTGGGGCGTCCTCGTCTTCACGACGCTTGGCCTGTTTTTCGGTATCGCGCTGGCCAGCGCGGCGCGCAAGTTTCATGTCCCGGTCAATCCGCTGGTTGAGGAGGTGCGCGAGAACCTGCCGTCCGCCAACTGCGGCGCCTGCGGCTATGCCGGCTGCCAGACCTATGCGGAGAAGGTGGTCGAAGACGAGAATGTCTCGCCGTCCTTGTGTACCCCGGGAGGCAAGGTCGTTGCCGTCGACATCTCCCGAATCACCCACAAGACCATGGGAGAAATCAAGGAAGTGGTAGCCATGCTGCGCTGCTCCGGCAACGATTCGGTGGCGCGCAAGCAGGCCGAGTACGATGGCATCCACACCTGCCTCGGTGCCAGCCTGACGTTCGGCGGCGCCAAGGCATGCAAATATGGCTGCCTGGGCCTGGGCGACTGCGTGCGTGTGTGCGCGTTCGACGCCATGAGAATCGGCGAATCCAGCATTGTCGAGATCGATTATGCAAAATGCACGGGCTGCGGCCTTTGTCTCCCCGTCTGCCCGAAGGCGTGCCTGGTCAGCTATCCGCGCCAGCACCGGGTAGCGCTCACCTGTCAGTCCAAGGACAAGGGCAAGGCGGTAAAAGACACCTGCCAGGTAGGCTGCATCCAATGTCTGGCTTGCGTCAAAAAGTGCCCTGCCCATGCCATTACCATGACCGCCACCGGCCTGGAAATCGACCACCTCGCTTGCATGGCGTATGGCCCGAGTTGCGAAGAGATCTGTGTCACGGTCTGCCCCACCGACATCATTCACCATCCGGGCCAGCAGCCGGACGCCAACAAGCCCAAGCCGAAAAAGGCCGCCAAAGCAGAATCTGAAGAAGCCGCGGCGTAGCCATCCCCCCGCGGGTTGGCGGCATCGGGCCGCGCCTGTGTCTGACTTCGACGGGGCGGCAGTTCCCTTGAACTGCCGCCCCCAATTGTTGCTCCGCATGGCCATGACCCAAGCGCAGGGTTGCCCTCCCATTCGCATAGTGGCACGATGCACCAATGAAGCAATATTTTTTCAGCATCAGGTTGCGGCAAGACATGCACCCGCCCATGTTGTTCCGTTACCCTTCATCTCGGAACATTGATTTTAAAAACGGCAAAAGCAAGCCACAGAGGACACAGAGGTCGCAGAGAAAAGCCTTCAAAGCCAACCTCCCCACGCTCACCCGTTGGGTGAGGGAGGTAATGGCAACAACCCTTTTTTCCTCTGTGCACTCTGTGTCCTCTGTGGCTGACTGCTTTTTCCAGGTTGATTCATGGAGGCGGGAATGCTGATTAGCGTGCCGAAGGAAATCAAGAACAACGAATACCGGGTTGGCATGACACCCACTGGTGTACGCGAACTCGCCAATCGCGGCCATCGCATACTCGTGCAGACAGGCGCCGGCAGCGGCGTGGGGCTAGCCGATCAGCAGTACGCCGAGGCCGGTGCCGAAGTGGTCGACTCGGCCGACCCGGTTTTCGCCCAGGCTGAACTGATCGTCAAAGTGAAGGAGCCCCAACCGCAGGAACTTCGGTTGCTGAGAGCAGGGCAGGTATTGTTCACCTACCTTCACCTTGCGCCCGATCCCGAACAAACGAAAGCCCTTGTCGCCTCGGACTGTATCGCGATTGCGTATGAAACTGTCACCTCGCCTGGCGGCGGGCTGCCCCTGCTGGCACCGATGAGCGAAGTGGCGGGCCGCATGTCGATACAGGCCGGCGCTACCTGCCTGGAGAAATCGCATGGTGGCGCCGGCGTTCTGCTCGGCGGCGTGCCGGGTGTGGCGGCGGGACGGGTCACGATCATCGGCGGTGGAGTGGTCGGCTACAACGCGACGCAGATGGCGGTGGGCCTGGGGGCCGATGTCACGGTGCTGGATCGTTCGCTGGAACGGCTGGCTTTTCTCGACACGCGGTACGGCAACCGTATCCGTACCATTCTGTCGACCGCAGCAGCTATTGATGAATATGCGCTCGAAGCCGATCTGGTCGTCGGTGCCGTACTCGTACCAGGCGCCTTTACGCCGAAACTTGTAACGCGCAACCAACTGGCGCACATGCGGCCGGGCTCGGTGCTGGTGGATGTGTCGATCGACCAGGGCGGCTGTTTCGAAACCAGCCGGCCGACGACGCATGACCGGCCCACCTATGTTGTCAATGACATCGTCCATTACTGTGTCGCCAATATGCCGGGCGCCGTGGCGCGCACCTCCACCTTTGCGCTGACAAACGCCACCCTGCCTTTTATCCTGACGCTTGCCGACAAGGGTTATCGGCGGGCCCTGCAAGACGATGCCCACCTTCGCATGGGCCTCAACGTGCATCGTGGCGACGTCACCTGCGCACCGGTAGCGGCCGCGCTCGGCTACGAGTTCGTCGAGCCTTTGGCGAGCATCGGGGCAAAATAGGAAATGGGTGCAGTGATGCCGCCGCCGGCCTGCGTCGAGCACCGCCTGTCGACCTACAGCGACGGCCCGCCAGTGCTGGGCTGCGGCGCCTGGTTCAAGAACACCTTGTGTGTGATACGCAACGGCGAGGCTTATGTCTCGCGCAGCGTCGGCAACCTCGACAACGCCGCCGCTTGCCTTGCGCATGAGAACGCGGCGCGGGAGTTGCTCGACTGGCTTGCCGGGGTTGGAAATGTGCCACCTGCCGCGATTGGCCATGACCTGCATCCGAATTTCCATTCGACCCGCTTTGCGCTCGATCTGGCACAGAAGCTGGGTATCCGGGCCTTTGCGGTACAGCATCACCACGCCCATATCGCGGCCCTGTGTGCCGAACATGGCGTGAGGCAGCCGGTGCTGGGACTGGCGCTTGACGGCGTCGGCCTTGGCAGCGACGGCACGGCCTGGGGCGGCGAATTGCTCCGGGTCGACGGCGCCGACTTCGAGCGGCGCGGCCATCTGCGGCCGCTGCGCCTGCCCGGCGGCGACTGCGCCGCGCGCGAACCGTGGCGCATGGCGGCATCGCTGTTATGCGATATGGGTCGCAGTGCGGAAATCGCCACGCGCTTCGCCGCGCAGCCTGCTGCTGCCGAACTTGCGCAAATGATCGAACGCGACGTGAATTGCCCGCCGACAACCAGCATGGGGCGCGTCTTCGATGTCGCCGCCGGTTTGCTTGGCCTGTGTCCGGTGATGCGCTTCGATGCCGAAGCGGCGCTTGCGCTGGAGCAGGCAGCGACCGGCTATATCACGCGCCATGGCCTGCCGGCGCCGCTCGCGGAGGGCTGGCGCATCGACGGCGGCGTGCTCGACCTGTTGCCGCTGTTTGCCGTGCTGGCCGACCTGAAGGGAATCGACCATGCCGGTCATGGCGCCGCACTGTTTCATGCCACGCTGGTGGCTGCGCTTGACGACTGGACCGGGCAGATCGCTGCCTTGAGCGGCATTCGCATCGTCGCTTTGGGCGGCGGCTGCTTTTTCAACCGGTTGTTGAGCGCGGGGCTGCGCGAACGTCTGCAGCGGCGCGGCTTTACCGTGCTCGAAGCGTCGCAGCCGGGACCGGGCGACACCGCCATCGCACTGGGCCAGGCCTGGGTCGTACAACGTATATTGGAGGAACTCTGAAATGTGTCTGGCGATGCCGGCGCGGGTGGTTGAATTGCGCGAGGGGGAAGCGGCCGTGGTTGATCTCGACGGCGTATGCAAAACGATTTCCCTGGCGCTGGTGGACGATGTCGCCGTCGGCGACTACATCATCCTGCATGCCGGCTATGCGTTGCAGAAGCTCGATGTCGAAGAGGCCGAACAGACGCTGGCGCTGTTTCGCGAGATTGGGGCCATGCCATGAAATACATCGACGAGTTCCGCGACGGCGATCTGGCACGCGGCCTGGCCGCTGCCATTGCGCGCGAAGCGCAATCTGCGCGCGACTATCGCCTGATGGAATTCTGCGGCGGCCATACTCACGCCATTTCGCGCTACGGCATCGCCGACCTGCTGCCGTCCAATGTGCGCATGATCCACGGCCCCGGCTGCCCGGTATGCGTGCTGCCGATCGGCCGCATCGATCAGGCAATCCGGCTGGCGCGCGAGTACGGTGTCATCTTGTGCACCTATGCCGACACGCTGCGCGTACCGGCTTCGCACAAACTCTCGCTGCTGAAAGCGCGTGCCCAGGGCGCCGATGTGCGCATGGTCTATTCGACCGCCGATGCCTTGCGCATCGCGCGCGAGAATCCGGCGCGCGAAGTGGTGTTCCTTGCCATCGGCTTCGAGACCACGACGCCGCCTACCGCCGTTGCACTGAAGCAGGCGCGCATGGCAGGACTGACGAACTTCAGCGTGCTCTGCAATCATGTGCTGACACCCGCCGCGATGCACGCGATCCTCGCTGCGCCCGATGTCGCGCTCGATGGCTTCATCGGCCCGGCCCATGTCTCGACGGTGATCGGCAGCGCGCCCTATGAGCCGTTTCCGCGCGATTACGGCAAGCCGGTGGTGATCGCCGGTTTCGAGCCGCTCGACGTGATGCGCGCGATCCAGATGCTGCTGCAGCAGATCAACGCGGGCAGGGCGGTGGTGGAAAACGAATTCACGCGCGCCGTGACGCGCGAGGGCAACCGCAAGGCCTGCGCGCTGATGAGCGAGGTATTCGAGCTGCGCGACAGCTATGAATGGCGCGGCCTCGGCACGGTGCCGCACAGTGCGTTGAAACCGCGTGCCGAATATGCCGCCTTTGATGCGGAACTGCGCTTCGACATTCCCTATGCCGCCGTGCCCGACCACAAGGCCTGCGAATGCGGCGCCATCCTGCGCGGCGAAAAGCGGCCGCAGGAATGCAGGATTTTCGGTACCGCCTGCACGCCGGAAACGCCGCTCGGTTCCTGCATGGTGTCATCGGAGGGCGCCTGCGCGGCGCATTACACCTATGGCCGTTTCAGGAAAGCAGGATGAGAAATGCAGTCCTGGTTGCGCTGTTCGTGCTTGGTGGCGGGACGCTCGCCAACATGTACCTGAGCAAAAGCGAATCACTCGACCAGAAGCCGGGCTTTTATTGGGTTAGCGAGCGGCTGGTGCAGATCCCCGTCGTTTCATTTTTGCCCACCAGGGTCCTGCATCGCGAAATGCCGTCAATCTCGCGAGAGGACAATGCCAGTGTATTGAAGAGCGTATACGAGGTGTTCAACCCGTCGCTGAGGCCCTTTCTGGCGTTGGTGCCGATTGTGTTGGATGCTTCGGCGGATACCGCGAAGGCATACCCTGCAATAGGCTACATCGGCGTCAGTCCGGACTGGGACAAGACTGTGCTTCAGTCACGGCACAGGGCAATTTATGAACAGAGGGGAATGAAGCCGGGGGATCCTGTTTTCATGCAGCGCTTCAAGACGAATTTATTGATACACGAATTTCTGCACATACTCCAGGTTCACCAAGGAATCGACAGTCGTTCGTGTTACGAGGCGGTTGCGCGATGGTATCTGGATCCGCGCTATGGCATGCCGTTCGCCAATAACAAGGGCGATGGCAACACGGCGATGAGCAAAAGTCCGCCGATGCTCTCGGCCAACAGGATGAAATATATTGTCTGGTATGACTTGTACAATTACCGGAGGCTGAGCGATGTGCCGCAGGACGAGAGCTGGAAGAATATGCAATATTGGGAAAGATACCGGTTCGAGAAAAAGGGAGTGGAGGAATTCGCTTACATCGGCGAAGAAATCCTCTCCAGCGGAAGTGCTTCTGAAAGCTACATCAAGACAGGCCGCTGGCGCGACCAGGACTGGAAGGACAAGAAGGCGCGGCTGCTGGAGGTCTCCCCTGAAGTCATTGCGCTTTACCGCGGCGTGTTCAATCCTGAACTGACGCAGCGGAAAATACAGAAATAATTGTTCCAGTGGCCGGCGACAATGGCCTCCCAAGGTTTCTCTGTCCGGTGGGGATTTGCTTCGGTCATGTCAATTGTTCTTCGAGGTTTGAATTGAGGTTTCAAGGATGAACGCACTCGATTTGCAGCACGGCCGTGTCGATCTGTCGCACGGTTCGGGCGGGCGCGCGATGGCGCAGTTGATCGCGCAACTGTTTACGCGCGAGTTCGACAACGAATTCCTCGCCCAGGGCGACGATGGCGCGCGCCTGCCGCACACCGAGGGGCGTCTGGTGCTGACCACGGATTCCCACGTCGTGTCGCCGCTGTTCTTTCCCGGCGGCGACATCGGCTGCCTCTCCGTGCATGGTTGCATCAATGACATCGCCGTAATGGGGGCGCAGCCGCTTTACCTCACCGCCGGCTTCATTCTCGAAGAAGGTTTCCCGTTGGCCGATCTGGGGCGCATCGTCGCCTCAATGGCGCAAGCCGCGCGCGAGGCCGGTGTGCTGGTAGTGGCGGGCGATACCAAGGTGGTCGAGCAGGGCAAGGCCGATGGCGTCTTCATCACCACCGCCGGCCTCGGCGTATTGCGCGAGGGGGTCGATCTGTCCGGCGCCAATGCGCGGCCGGGCGATGCGATTCTCGTCTCGGGTATGCTCGGCGATCACGGCATGGCGGTACTGTCGAAACGCGAGAACATGGATTTCGGCACCACGCTCCTGTCTGACACCGCGGCGCTGCATCGCCTGATTGCCCGCATGCTCGATGCAGTGCCGGGCATCCACGTTCTGCGCGATCCGACCCGCGGCGGTGTGGCGACCACGTTGAATGAAATCGCCACCCAGTCGGGCGTCGGCATGCTGATTGAGGAAGCCAAGCTGCCGCTGCGGCCGCAGGTGGCGGCCGGCTGCGAACTGCTCGGCCTCGATCCGCTCTATATCGCCAATGAAGGCAAGCTGGTCGCTATTTGTGCGGCAGCCGACGCGCAGGGACTGCTCGCCGCGATGCGCGCCGATCCACTCGGCGCCAATGCCGACATCATCGGCACGGTGGGCGAACGCGACCCGCATTGCTTCGTGCAGATGCGCACTTCGCTCGGCGGGCTGCGTGTTGTGGACTGGCTGGCAGGGGAGCAGTTGCCGAGGATTTGCTGAAGTTCGCTCTGTGCTGGTTCGCCATATCGGCTGCACTTGCTGCTTGAAGGCAAACATTGATTTGGCGCATAACGTAGTACATTACGCAGCCCCACGGAGTGGGATAATCAACGCCAGTATGTCTGTCGGGAGAATCGGATCGTGACAAGCAAACGCTATATCCATGCCTTTGAAGAAGGCGATGGCAAGAACAAGATGCTGTTGGGAGGCAAGGGGGCGAATCTGTGCGAAATGACCCAGATCGGCCTGAATGTGCCGCCGGGTTTCGTCATTACGACCGAGGCATGCCTCGACTATCTGGAAAAGGATCGCCTCCCCGACGGACTCATGCAGGGCGTCCTTGCCGCCATGAAGGAGGTCGAGAAGAAATCCGGCAAGCTGTTTGGCGATGCGAAAAACCCTCTGCTGGTTTCGGTGCGCTCCGGTTCCGCCATGTCCATGCCCGGCATGATGGACACCATTCTCAATCTGGGCCTGAACAATTCCACGATCAAGGGCTTGATCGCGCAGACCGGGAACGAGCGCTTCGCCCATGACGCGCTGCGGCGTTTCATCCAGCTTTTCGGCAAGATTGCGCTGGGCATCGCCGACGAACACTTCGATGCCGCGATGACCGCCATGAAGCGGCAGGTAGGTGCGGCCCAGGATGTCGATCTGTCAGCCGAGAATCTGGCCGACCTGGCCAACCAGTTCGCCGCCATCGTTCAAAAGCACACCGGCAAACCTTTCCCGGAAGACCCTTACGAGCAGCTCGAGATCGCCATTGCCGCGGTGTTCCGTTCCTGGAACGGCAAGCGCGCCATCGACTACCGCAAGCAGTTCCGCATCACGCCCGCGATGGCCAACGGTACGGCGGTGAACATTGTCACCATGGTCTTCGGCAACATGGGCGATGATTCGGGCACCGGCGTCGGTTTTACCCGCAATCCGGGCACCGGCGAGAACATTATCTATGGTGAATATCTGGTGAACGCGCAGGGCGAGGACGTGGTGGCGGGCATTCGCACGCCCAAGCCCGTTGCCGAGATGGAACAGGAAATGCCGGAAATCTACCGGCAGCTGATCGAACTGCGCAACCGCCTGGAATCCCATTACCAGGAGGTGCAGGACTTCGAATTCACCATCGAACGCGGCCGCCTCTATTGCCTGCAAACCCGCAACGGCAAGATGAACGCGCGGGCCCTGGTGCGCACTTCCGTCGAGATGGTCAAGGAAGAATTGATCGACAAGAAGCGGGCGCTGCTGCGTGTCGATCCCGTCATGCTGGAACAGCTCCTGGTGCCGCAACTGGCGCCCGACTTTTATGGCAAGCCCTTGGCGACGGGCCTGCCGGCATCACCCGGTGCAGCTTCCGGCCGCATCGTTTTCGACGCCGATACGGCCGAAGCGCGCGGCAAGGCCGGCGAGAAGATCATCCTGGTGCGCGAGGAAACCAAACCCGAGGACATCCACGGCTTCTTCCAGGCGCAGGGTATCCTCACCAGCCGCGGCGGCAAGACCTCGCACGCCGCTGTCGTTGCCCGCGGCATGGGCAAGCCCTGCGTTTCCGGTTGCGAAGCCATCGTGATCAACGACCAGGCGCGCAGCGCCGTCATCGGCGAAACGACGCTGCATGAAGGTGATGTCATTACCATCGACGGCAGTACCGGCAGGGTCTATGCAGGCGAAGTGCCCACCGTCGAGGCAACCTTCTCGGCGGAAATGGAAACGCTGCTGAAATGGGCTGATGAAGTGGCGCGGCTCAAGGTGATGGCCAACGCCGATACGCCTGACGATGCTGCCCGCGCCCGCGCCTTTGGCGCCATGGGCATCGGCCTGTGCCGTACCGAACGCATGTTCAACAGCACCGACCGCTTGCCCATCGTCCAGGAAATGATCCTGGCGGAAACCACCGAGGAGCGTCAGGCGGCGCTGGATCGGCTGCTAACCATCCAGCGCGCCGATTTCAAGGGCATATTCAAGGCCATGAAGGGTCTGCCGGTGACAGTGCGCCTGCTCGATCCGCCCATGCATGAATTCCTGCCGACCGCCGCGCAACTGGAGCTGGAGATCGCCCACCTGCACCACATGCGCGATTCCATCAAGGCCCTGGAGGAACTGCCGGAAACGCTGAAGCTGCTCAATCCCAGACTCTACCAGCAATATGCCGATGGCTTGAATAAGCTGTCAATGGGGATGAAAGAGTTCAAGGACAATCATCTTGAGGAGGACGTCATCCACAAGAAGGAGAAGATTCTCAAGAAAGTGCGTGCCCTTTCTGAAGTGAATCCGATGCTGGGTCACCGCGGCGTGCGCTTGGGGATAACGTATCCCGAAATCTATTCCATGCAGATTCAGGCCATCCTGGAAGCCGCAGCGTTATGCGCCCGTGAAGGACTCGTGGTGTATCCGGAAATCATGGTGCCGCAGGTGGCGACGGTGGAAGAACTGAAGCGCATCCACGGCTATGTGCAGCGCCTGCACAAGGTGGTGGAACTGACCCACGGCATCAACGTCGGCGTCAAGTTCGGCAGCATGCTGGAAGTGGTGCGCGCCTGCCTGCGTTCCGGGCGCATGGCCGAGGATGCCGAGTTCTTCAGTTTCGGCACCAACGACCTGACCCAGGCCACTTTCTCCTTCAGCCGCGAGGATGCAGAGAACAAGTTCCTGCCTTCCTACATCGAAACCGGCATCCTCCAGGACAACCCCTTCGAGGTGCTGGATCTGAAGGGCGTCGGCGAGTTGATGAAGCTGGCGGTGACGGAAGGCCGCAAGACCCGACCCGACCTCAAGGTCGGTATATGCGGAGAACATGGCGGCCACCCGGCCTCGATCCATTTCTGTCACGAGATCGGCCTTACCTATGTCTCCTGCTCTGGCCCGCGGGTGCCGATTGCGCGGCTGGCGGCCGCGCAGGCGCAGTTGCGCAAGTAGGAACCGAGCGCGACGGGGAGCTGGCTGTTGGGATAACTATTAGTCACTGATCGGTTCAGTCATGGCAAATCGGGCGAAGGATTTCAAGCGAAGCGAGCCATTCAGTCGCCTCCACCGTGAGGGGGAGGACGGGAGGGGGCGGGCCTTTAGTTGCTTTTCCGGCCATGCATCAGAGCCCTTCATCGAGGCTACCTTGTTTGGTTCCGGCTGGCCGGTTCAGCATCAATAGCCCCGGTACTTTACTGGGGCTGGCGGAAGACCAGTACCGGAATCGTCGAGTGCGTCAGTACCTTGTGCGTCTCCGATCCCAGCAACAGGCTGCTGAGACCCCGGCGTCCGTGCGAGGCCATGAAGATCAAGTCCGCGCCAACTTCGTTCGCCGCCGCGACAATGGCGCCATGAACCGAGCTGCTGGTTTGGCTGCGCGAATCGCACGCGACACCGGCGGTTTTAGCTTTGTCCATACAGGCGTCCAAAATACTTTTGGCTTGCTGGTCAGCCAATTCCGAGAACTGCTGCGGTGTGGTGGGATCGACCAAAGCCCCTTCACCATAAAGGGCAATTGGGAACTCCGGTTTTACATGGAAAAAGGTAAGTTTCGCGCCGGTTTCTTGCGCGAAGGTTATGGCTCGATCTCTAGTTTCAATGGACATCGTCGATCCATCGGTCGGAACCAGAAGATGCTTGAACATGGCAATATCCCCCATAGCGTCATCAAAAGAATGCGAACAGTGTAAGTGTTGATGCAAATTGTGTCGCGGGTGCATTGAAGCGCAAACTGGTTACACATCTTATCAAGCCAGAAGAATTGCCGCTTGATAATACCGCGCAGAAAAAAGCGCATGGAATAGGCTAGATCGCGGATAATCAAGCGTATCTGACTTTAACTCGGTCGTGTCGCGACAGCAGAAAGACAAGCATAAATGAAGTGTGTAGATGACTTTCGTCTCAGGTTTGGTCGTACTGAGTTGGTACCGATTATGGTAGGAGGCATGGGAGTCGATATTTCGACTGCCGAACTGGCGCTGGAGGCGGCGCGCCTGGGTGGAGTCGGGCATATTTCGGACGCTTTGGTGCCAGCGGTTTCCGACGAACGTTTCAAAACACGCTTCGTCAAGGAAAAGGCCAAGCTATACAAGTTCAACGTCACGAATTCCGACAAGTCGCAGGTGCATTTCGATCTTGGCCATCTGGCCGAAGCGACCCGCAACCACGTCGGCAAGACCATGGAAGCCAAGCGCGGCACGGGCATGGTGTTTGTCAACTGCATGGAAAAGCTGACCATGAACGCACCGCGCGAAACCCTGCGCGTGCGCCTGTCCAGTGCGCTCGATGCCGGCATCGATGGCATCACGCTCTCCGCCGGCCTGCATCTCGGTTCATTTGCGCTGATCGAGGACCATCCGCGTTTCCGCGACGCCCAGCTTGGCATTATCGTCTCCTCGTTACGCGCGCTGCAGCTATTTCTGCGCAAGAACGCACGGGTCAATCGCCTGCCTGACTTCATTGTCGTTGAAGGACCGCTGGCAGGCGGCCACTTGGGTTTCGGCATGGACTGGGCAAGATATGATTTGCGCACTATCGTCAACGAAATTCTTGCTTACCTGAAAGCCGAGCATCTCGATATTCCGGTCATTCCGGCCGGCGGTATTTTCACCGGCAGCGATGCCGTGTCCTTTCTCGAAGAGGGTGCGGCGGCGATACAGGTAGCGACGCGCTTTACCGTTACCCACGAATGCGGCTTGCCGGAGAAGGTACAACAGGAATATTTCAAGGCCAGCGAGAGCGATATCGAGGTCAACACCATTTCCCCGACCGGCTACCCGATGCGCATGCTGAAGAACAGTCCGGCCATCGGCGATGGCATCCGTCCCAATTGCGAAGCCTACGGCTACCTGCTTGACGGCAATGGCAACTGTGCCTACATCACTTCCTACAACCGGGAAGTGGCGCTGCATCCGGGCGCCAAGAAACTGTCGGTGATGGACAAGACCTGCCTGTGCACCCAAATGCGCAACTTCAAATGCTGGACCTGCGGGCAGCTGACCTATCGCCTGAAGGACACGACCAACAAACAGGCGGACGGTACTTACCAGCTATTGTCCGCCGAGCATGTGTTTCATGACTACCAGTACAGTCGTGACTACAAGATTGCTTTGCCCGAGTCAATTCTTGCCTTGGCGTCTTAACTAACTGCCCAGCCAGATATCAATGCCTTTGGCATTGAGCGCAATGTCGAACGAGAGGAGTTCGATGGCTGCGTTGCCCTGCAATCCCCAACCTTGGGCTTCGGCTTCCGCCGCGACGAGTTGGCACATTCCTGATCTGATGCGTTCGTAACGATCGGCCCCGAAGTCCTTCTCCTGCATGGCAATCTCGACCTGTGCGTCGATCAGCCTGTGCATGTCGGCGGCTAGCCGCGGTATGTCGCGTACCTGGCCAAAATGCGTGACATACAGCGCCGAAGGTTTGAAACCGGCAATCATGTCGACAGTGCGATGCAGGGCATCAGGATCGAACTGGCTGGGAGTTGTGGTAGGGTAGATAAACTGACGCCCGCCAGAGTCGAATTGCCGATGGGAAAGCCCGAAGGTGTCGCCGGTGAAAATGTGCCCGGTATGGCTATCGCGGATGCAGATGTGGTGTCTGGCATGCCCAGGCGAATCGAGCAGCAGCAGTTCACGGCCGGCGAGGCAGATGACGGTTTTGTCGGAGGCTTCAATGACGCGTGTGGCGCTAATCGGCAGGATTTCGCCATACATGCGGATCGCATTATCCCGGCCATAGACATCGTAGGTCGCGGCGATGAGTTTCGACGGATCTATCATGTGCCTTGCGCCACGCGGATGCACCACGAGCCGCGCGGCGGGGAAAGCCGCCATCAGTTGTCCTGCGCCCCCCGCATGATCGAGATGGACATGCGTGAGGATCACATAATCGACTTGTGCAACAGTCAGCCCAAGACCGGCAAGTTCATGCAGCAGGCGGGGTACCGTCGCATTGACTGCCGTATCGACAATGGCGACGCGGCCCTTTTCGACAATAAGGTGGATGGCTACCAGATTTGCGCCGATAAAACCCGAATCGACAACATAAATTCCATTGCCGTAATGGTGTGTGGCGGCTAGCAAAAAGCGCCCCTACATGCTGCCGTAGATCGGTCCTTCGCCGCCTTGCGGCACCACCCAGTTGATATTCTGGGTTGGATCCTTGATGTCGCAGGTCTTGCAGTGTACGCAGTTCTGCGCGTTGATCTGCAGGCGTGGTTCGCTGCCATCCTCCAGGCGCACGATTTCGTATACGCCGGCCGGGCAATAGCGCTGTTCCGGAGCATCGTATTTGGCCAGATTGATGCTGATCGGTACCGATGCATCCTTCAGCACCAAGTGGCAAGGCTCGTTTTCTTCATGATTGGTGTTCGACAGGAATACCGAGGAAAGACGATCAAAGGAAATCACGCCATCCGGCTTCGGATAGTCAATCTTCTCGCATTCTGCTGCCGGCAGCAGCGTCATGTGATCCGGCTGTGTTCCGTGCAGTGTCCACGGTGGGCTCTTGATACCGATCTTGGGCAGGAGCCATTGTTCGATGCCGGTCATCATCTGGCCGATCAACGGGCCCTTTTTGAACCAGAGTTTGAAATTGCGCTGCTGATCGAGTTCTTCCTTGAGCCAGCTCTTCTCGTAGGCTTCAGGGTAGGCACTGAGTTCATCCGCAGAACGTCCTGCGGCCAGCGCTTCAGCCAGCGCTTCGGCGCAGAGTATGCCGGATTTGATGGCGGTATGGCTGCCCTTGATGCGAGCGGCATTCATGTACCCGGCGTCGCATCCGATCAGCGCACCGCCAGGGAATACCGTCTTGGGCAGGGCTTGCGGAGTTCCGTTGTTGATTGCCCTCGCACCGTAGCCGATCCGATTGCCACCCTCGATGTGGGCGCGGATGGACGGGTGCGTCTTCCAGCGTTGCATTTCCTCGAAGGGACTCATCCAGGGATTTTTGTAGTTGAGCCCGAGAACGAATCCGAGGGTGACTTTATTGTCATTGAGGTGATAGAGGAAGCCGCCACCGAAGGTGCCGTCCTGAATCGGCCAGCCGGAAGTGTGTACCACCAGCCCGGGCTTGGCCTTGACCGGATCGACTTCCCACAATTCCTTGATCCCGATGGCGTAAGTCTGGGGATCCTTACCCGCATCGAGCTTGTATTTTGCGAGCAGCTGTTTGCCCAGATGGCCGCGCGCGCCCTCGGCGAAAAGGGTGTACTTGCCCAGCAGTTCCATGCCAGGTGCGTAGGCATCAGTGGGTTGTCCATCGCGGCCGACACCCATGTCGCCAGTTGCCACACCGCGCACTGCGCCTTTGTCGTCGTAGAGAATTTCGGCGCCGGCAAAACCGGGGTAGATTTCGACACCCAGGGCCTCTGCCTGCTGGGCCATCCAGCGCGCGACCTGGCCAAGACTGATCACGTAATTGCCGTGGTTGTGCAAGGTGCGCGGTAACAGCCAGTCCGGGATGCGTTTGGCGCCTGTTGCGTTGAGGATAAGTACGTCGTCGCCCGTCACCGGCTGATTTAGCGGCGCGCCTTTTTCCTTCCAGTCAGGAATCAGCTCGTTGATTGCGCGGGGATCCATCACCGCGCCGGAAAGGATGTGGGCGCCGATTTCAGCGCCTTTCTCGATCAAGCAAACGTTGATGTCGGTGTTGAGCTGTTTGAGGCGAATAGCAGCAGCAAGGCCGGCGGGACCACCACCAACGATCACTACGTCGAATTCCATCGCTTCGCGTTCCATGCGGATTCCTTGACTTGGTTGGAAGGGAAAGGCAGCGGGTGCCAGAAATCAACCTCTAATTATAGTGCAACAGCGTGTGGTGCCGGATTGCAGCATTATCCAGACGTAAAAAAACCGCAGCCCAAGCTGCGGTTTTTGTCGAAGTCGGGAGTTATACCGGCTTGATAGCGGCGGCCTGCTTGCCTTTCGGACCCATCTTCACATCGAAGTTGACTTTCTGGCCTTCTTGCAGCGACTTGAAGCCACTGGCCTGGATTTCGGAGAAATGCGCGAACAGGTCTTCACCGCCGTCATCGGGAGTGATGAAGCCAAAACCCTTCGCATCGTTGAACCACTTTACTGTACCAGTTGACATGCTAGTTTCCTTGAAAAAATATAAAGCCGGGCACATGCCCGGATGCAAACGAAATCAAGAAACGTCGCAGGACTGGAAAGACAGCGCCTTGAAGGCGGGGTGACCACCGTACAGCAAATACCGGACTTGAATCGACTGCTGCTGGCAGCATACGGCAAGAATATCCTGCTGGCAAGCGGTATTTGTATTTTCTTATGGTGGCGTGACCGGGAACAAAAACCTCTGATCAGGGGGATGCTTGTCGCGACAGCAATTTCCGTATTCCTTCCAGGTCGTGGATACGAATATGTTTTTGCTGTACGTTGATCAGCCCACCTTCATGAAAGTGGGAAAGCGCTCTGCTCACGGTTTCCAATTTCAGTCCAAGGTAGGAACCGATTTCGTCACGAGTCATGCGCAAGTGAAATTCGGTTGCCGAGTAGCCGCGTGCGGCAAAGCGTTGCGATAAATTGAGCAGGAAGGTAGCAAGGCGCTCCTCGGCGCGCATGGTGCCGAGAAGCATCATGACGCTTTGGTCGCGAACGATCTCACGGCTCAAGACCTTGTGAATATGGTGCTGCAAAGCGCGAATTTCGGTTTGCAACTGCTCCAGCATGGCGAAGGGTATGACGCATACTTCACTGTCCTCGAGAGCAATCGCGTTGCACGTGTGGACTTCGCTGCAGATGCCATCCAAGCCAATGATCTCGCCGGCCATCTGAAACCCGGTAACTTGCTCGCGACCATCTTCAAGCAGGACATCGGTCTTGAAAAAACCTGTCCTGACTGCGTAAATGGCCTCGAAAGGATTTCCGGAACGATAAAGGCTCTGTCCGCGTTTGATCTTGCGTCCAGCACCCACCAGGGCGTCCAGCTTGGTTAACTCCTGATTGGTCAGTTCGATGGGCAGGCAGAGCTCGCGCAAGTTGCAATGCGAGCAGGCAACTTTGAGGGTATTGAGATTTATGGCCGACATTGGGGCGTGCACTGTGTTTTGTCCAGTTTGATCTGTATCAATGCGAATTTTCTTTGTCTGCGGCATCTTGTATGCCTACCATTGGGATGCGGGTTTATAACCATTTTCAGGCGCGGTCTTCGACCCAGCGTTGATGCAGCACTTCGATGTCAGCATGCCACGTTATATCTCTACTCCGACAATAGCCCGCTTTGTTGATGCGTTCCTGCTTCAGCCTATAAACCGTAGCTGGCAGCACGTACTGTGATTGGGCATGATCAGCCGAACGCTCTCATTATACGTTCCCATCTCCTTTTGCGATACCGTCTGTTCTGTGTTCGGCAAATATCTGTTATATCCCAAAGACATGCTGCTGTTCCTGGATAATCTGATTTTCGCGACAGCAAAATCGGTGGGTTTCGATTATCGTAGTTTTACCTTGCATGCCAGAGGGTGGCGCATTTGTCCAATTCCGGATTTCTCGCGATTTTTTTTATCGGTCTGTTGAGCGGTACGCACTGCGTCGGCATGTGCGGTGGCATCGTATCGGCGTTGTCGATGCAGATGCCGCAACGGAAGCCGACCTTGCCCCTGCATCTGACCTACAACGCCGGACGCCTGACCAGCTATGCCCTGGCGGGCGCCGTTATGGGAGAGCTGGGCAGCCTGAGCCTGCTGCTGAATCATGCGCTGCCGGTGCAGATGGTGTTGTATGTCGCGGCCAACCTGATGCTGCTCGCAATGGGACTCTACCTGCTCGGGGTGACGGGGGCTGCGGCTTTCGTTGAGAAGGCCGGCAAATGGCTGTGGCCGCGTATCCAGCCGCTTAGCAGTCATTTCCTGCCGGTAAGTTCCGTCAAGCAAGCCTTTCCACTTGGCATGCTGTGGGGATGGCTGCCCTGCGGTTTGGTCTATGGCGTGCTGTCAATGGCCTTGTTTACCGGCTCCGCCTGGCGCGGTGCCTTGACGCTGCTTGCCTTTGGCCTCGGTACGCTGCCCAATCTTCTTCTGGCCGGCATGCTGCTGGCGCGTTTCCGGCGCCGGATGCAGGCGGCGCCAGTACGCATCGTTTCAGGTCTGCTGGTATTCGGCTTTGGCATATTCGGCCTGGTCAACGCGACTACGCTGGGTGGCCGTTTGTGGGAAGGGATTGCCTGTCATGTCTGAAGCACAAACTGTAGAACTGGCCATCGAAGGCATGACCTGCGCCAACTGCGCGGCAAGAATCGGGAAGGCGCTAAATGAGGTCGACGGCGTCGAGGCAGTGGTGAACTTTGCCAGCGAGAAGGCTTATGTCCGCTATCGGCCAGACCACGCCAATGTTGACAAGCTGATTGCGGCCGTGGCGCAACTCGGCCGTTACCGTGCGGCGGTGTCAACGCCGGATACGCGTGAAAAAGAAAAGGCCGAGCGCCTCGCTGCCTATCGACGCGAGTTGAAAGTATTCATCTTGTCGGCTGCGCTGACGCTGCCTTTGCTGGGGCAGATGTTCATCATGTTCGGCAGCGGCAGCCATGATGAATTGCTGCCGCGCTGGCTGCAACTTGTGCTGGCGACGCCGGTGCAATTCTGGGTCGGCAGCCGTTTCTACGTCGGCGCCTGGTATTCGCTGAAGAGCGGCAGCGGCAATATGGACGTGCTGGTCGCGCTCGGTACCAGCATGGCCTGGTTGTTCAGCGCCGTGGTCACCGTTACCGGATTGCATAATCTGCATGTCTATTTCGAGGCGTCGGCGGCCGTCATTACGCTGGTACTGCTCGGCAAGATTCTCGAAGCGCGGGCCAAGGCGCGGGCTTCGGCGGCGATCGAAGGACTGATCGGCCTGCAACCGAAAACCGCATGGTTGGAACGAGAGGGACAACTGAGCGAAGTGCCAGTGGCCAGCCTGATTCCGGGCGATATCCTGATCGTCCGTCCGGGCGAAAGCGTGCCGGTGGACGGAGAGATCATCGACGGCGTATCCCATGTCAACGAAGCCATGCTGACAGGCGAAAGCGCACCGGTAGCGAAAAAGACCGGTGACCGCGTATTTGCCGCGACGGTGAACGGCAGTGGCCTGCTGCGTTTTCGAGCCACTGGCGTCGGCCAGCAGACGGTGCTGGCCGGCATCATTCGCCTGGTGGAAGAGGCGCAGGGCTCGCGGGCACCGGTGCAAAAACTGGTCGATCGCGTTGCGGCAGTGTTTGTTCCAACGGTGTGCGCCATTGCGGCGCTGACTTTTGTTGGCGGTTGGTTCTATAGTCATGAGCTTTCCCTTGCGCTGATCAACGCTGTTGCTGTGCTGGTGATTGCCTGCCCTTGTGCCCTGGGGTTGGCAACGCCAACTGCGCTCATGGTCGGTATCGGCCTTGGCGCCCGCGCCGGAATATTGATCCGCAATGCCGAAGCCCTGGAACTGGCCGAAAAGCTGGAAGCGCTTTGTGTCGACAAGACCGGTACCCTGACCGAGGGGCATCCGGAAGTAACGCATCTCCTGCCAGCAAGCGGGATATCGACTGATGAGCTGTTGCGGCTGGCGGCCAGCCTTGAGCAATCGTCAAGCCATCCGCTGGCGGCGGCGATCGTTCGCCGCGCGGAGGTATCGGGTTTGGCTCTCGTTTTACCCGGTCAGGTCGTTGCAGAGGCGGGGCAGGGCGTCAGCGGCGATGTGGATGGCAGGCGAATCAGCGTTGGCTCACCAACGTATATGCATGCCTTGGGTATTTCGCTCGACACAGCACTGGTGCAGCCGTTGCAGAGTTCAGCATGCAGCGTCGTGGCAGTGGCGAGCAATAATTCCATCATTGGTGTGATCGGCGTGCGCGATCCCCTGCGCGCCACTTCGCGGCAGGCGGTGGAGCGGCTTGCCGCGATGGGGGTCGAGGTGGTCATGCTGACTGGTGACAATCGCGCTACTGCCGAAGCGGTCGCGCATGAAGCCGGCATAATCCATATCGAGGCGGAAACCCTGCCTGGCGACAAGTCGGCGGTCATTGCGCGTTATCGCGAGCAGGGCAGGCGCGTCGGCATGGCGGGCGACGGCATCAATGATGCGCCGGCGCTGGCGGCGGCCTATGTCAGCTTCGCCATGGGCGCTGGCACGAATGTCGCCATGGAGGCCGCCGACGTCACCTTGATGAAGAACGACCTCAACAGCGTTGCCGACGCGATCATGCTGTCGCGGGCAACGCTGCGCAAGATCCGCCAGAACCTCTTCTTCGCCTTCATCTACAACGTGCTCGGCATTCCGCTTGCAGCGCTGGGCATGCTTAACCCGGTGGTGGCGGGGGCCGCGATGGCGGCGAGTTCGGTTTCGGTGGTGAGTAATTCACTGCTGTTGCGGCGCTGGAAACCTGGTAGATGACAAAAAAGCGAAAGGCCCGCTGTTTCGTGGGCCTTTCGCTTTGTGCCGGCTTGCCGTGTTAAGCGGCCGCTTGAGCGGGAATGCGGTGCTTGCGGTTGATGATGCGGTTGCGCGCATCGACATAGACCAGATCGGGTTCGAACTTTTGCAGTTCGATCTCGTTGTAGCTGGCGAAGGTGGCGATGATGAGCAGGTCGCCGGGAGCGGCAAGGCGGGCGGCGGCGCCATTGACGGAAATGGTGCCGCTACCGCGTTCGGCGCGGATGGCGTAGGTGGTGAAGCGGCTGCCGTTATTGACGTTCCAGATTTCGATCTGCTGGTACTCCTTGATGTCAGCAGCATCAAGCAGATCATCATCAATGGCGCAGGAACCTTCGTAGTGCAGTTCCGCCTGTGTTACGGTGACACGGTGCAGCTTTGATTTCAGCATTGTTCGTTGCATTTTCGTTCGCTCCTTCTCAGGCAAAGGCGTCGAGTTCAAATACGGACATTATGGTGTCCTCCTCTGTTGCTTCACTGCTGCTGGACATCGCCGGCCTGAGCGCATCGCGGTGTCCTAAACTTCCAGATTGTCGATGAGGCGCGTGCTACCCAAACGCGCCGCGGCCAACACCACCAATCCGGATTCGTGAGCGGTCGGCAATTGTAAATCACTTTTTTTGCGTACTGCAACATAATCCGGCAGCCAGTTTCTTGACCTCAAAAACTCGATTGAATCCCGCTCCAGCTGCGGAAAATCGTGATTTCCGCCACGGATTTTTTCTATAACTTTAGTTAAGGCCTCAAATAATTTTGGGGCTTCGGCACGCTCTTTTGCCGAAAGATAACCATTGCGTGAGGATAAGGCGAGGCCGTCAGCCGCGCGAATAGTTTCGCCTGCGATGACTTCAATCGGCAGATTCAATTCACGCGCCATATTGCGGAGGATCATCAACTGCTGATAATCCTTTTTGCCGAACAGCGCGACATCAGGTTGCGCGATCTGGAACAGCTTCATCACGACTGTGGCAACCCCTACAAAATGGCCGGGGCGGAATTCACCGTCGAGGATGTCGGCCTGGGCAGCGGGGGGATGAACATGGTAGCCCTGCGGCTCGGGGTACATCTCGGCTTCGTTCGGTGCGAACAGATGATCGACACCGGCCGCCTTGAGTTTTTCGCAATCGGCCTGGAAAGTACGCGGATATTTGTCGAAATCCTCGCCGGGGCGGAATTGCAGACGATTGACGAAAATGGTGGCGATCACCGTGTCGGCATGTTCGCGTGCCTGTTTCATCAGTGCGATGTGGCCTTCGTGCAGATTGCCCATGGTCGGCACCAGGGCAACGCGGCGGGCGGACTTGCGCGCTGCGCGCAGCGCGGCGATGGTGTCGTGAACTTGCATCAGTAGGAGTGTTCGGGAGTGGGGAAACTGCCGTCCTTGACGGCCCTGACATAGGCGCTGACAGCGCCTTCGATGCTTTGCGCCTCGGCCATGAAATCCTTGACGAAGCGGCCCTTCTTGCCGGGGTATAGCCCCAGCATGTCATAGAGCACCAGCACCTGGCCGTCGCAGTCCTTGCCGGCGCCGATACCGATGGTGGCGCAGGCAGTAAGCATTTTTGATATTTCGCCGGCCAGCGCCGCGGGCACCATCTCCAGCACCATCAATGCCGCTCCGGCCTGTTCGAGGACGAGCGCGTCATTCTTCATCCGCGCTGCGCCGGCCTCGTCGCGGCCCTGCACCCGGTAGCCGCCAAGCGCATGTACCGACTGCGGCGTGAGGCCGATGTGGGCGCAGACCGGCACGCCGCGCGCGGTGAGGAAATGCACCGTCTCGGCCATGACCTCGCCGCCTTCGAGCTTGACCATTTCCGCGCCGACAGCGAGCAGGCGGCCGGCATTGCGGATTGCCTGCTCCTGCGACTCGTGATAGGCGCCGAAAGGCAGATCGCTTACCACCATCGGCCGTAGCGCCTGATGGGCAACGCATTCGGTGTGATAGACCATGTGTTCCATCGTCACCGGCAGCGTCGAGGTTTTGCCCTGGATGACGTTGCCGAGCGAATCGCCGACCAGAATGACGTCCACGCCGCAGCGGTCTTCGAGCGCGGCAAAGCTGGCGTCATAGCCGGTGAGCATCGCTATCTTCTCGCCCTCGCGCTTCATGCGCGCGAATTCGGGCAGTGTGATTGGCTTGTTGCTGGCCAGGTAGGTCATAAGCTTGCTCCGTCGTGAGCGAAAACAACAATATACCTTTCGCCCGCAACGCGGGCGCAGATAAGTCGCCCCTGCCCTGGGGGATTGAGGCGGGAATTCGCAAAGCACCGCTTTGCGCCGCCGAGACGGGCGAGCCATGCAGGGCGAGCCTTGGGACGGGAGAGGGGAATGGGCCCAACCATTCCCCTTTGGGCGGGCCGATAAATTGTGGAAATGTGGTTAAGCATTGCTACGGAAAATAAAGTAAACAGCTCCCAGAATGCACAGTCCCGCCCACAGATAGTCGAGCTTGAGCGGCTCACGCATATAGAGCAGAACGAACGGCACGAACACGGTCAGCGTGATGACTTCCTGCAGGATCTTGAGTTGGCCGAGCGAAAGTTCGCTGTGGCCGATGCGGTTGGCGGGTACCTGCAGCAGGTATTCGAACAATGCAATGCCCCACGAGGCCAGTGCAGCAATCCACCAAGCCTTGCCGCCGAGATTTTTCAAATGCGCATACCAGGCAAATGTCATGAAAACATTCGACAGCATGAGCAGGAGGGCGGTTTGCAGCAATACCGGCATGGACAAAAGAAGCTGGGTCATGCCGTCACGCTCAGGACTTCGATCTGCTGATCCGTGCAGCGGGCCAGCCAGATTTGAATCAGGCCGCGACCGGGTATTGTGATATCGGGCGCAATTTCCACGAGCGGTGCAAGCACGAAGGCGCGCTCGTGCATGCGCGGGTGGGGCAGCGTCAATTGGAGATCGTGGCTCACGGTTTCGCCATGCAGCAGCAGATCGAGATCCAATGTGCGCGGCGCATTGGGCACGCTGCGATGGCGGCCGAAGCGCGCCTCGATGACGAACAGTTCATCGAGCAGTTCTCGTGCATCAAGTTGCGTCTCGACGGATATGACGGCATTAATGAAGTCGGGCTGATTGCGCAGGCCGACCGGCGCCGTGCGATACAGCGACGATACGGCAAGCAACTGGCTATGTGGCAGATCGCGCAGGGCTTCGATGGCGGCACGCACCGTGGCGACAGGGTCGCCGAGGTTGGCGCCCAATGCGATATAGGCGCGCGTCATTGGCCATTGTCTCCTGTCGGCCCGGCGTGCGTCACCGGATTGTCATTGGTGGTCGCATTGTTGCCTTTGCTGCGCGGCTTGCGCCGACGCGGTTTTTTCGCTGCGGTATCGGTCAGCAGCATGGCTGTGCGGCGTTCGTGGCTGGCATCCTGGAATTCGGTCCACCAATCGGCCAGCTCCTGGGGAATCTCTCCGCTTTGCGCGCGCAGCACCAGAAAATCATAACCGGCACGGAAGCGCGGTTGATCGACCAGGCGCCAGGGCGACTTGCCGCTGCGCTTGTCGAAACGCGGTTGCAGCGCCCAGATGTCCTTGATGTCGCCGGCGATGCGGCGCGTGATGGCAAGCTTTTCACCCTGCTGGTCAAGTACCTCGTCCATTGCATCATGGAGTGCAGGTATCGGTGTTTCAGCTTTGGCCTTGCGCGCTTGCCAATTGGCGAGCACCTCGTGCCAGAGCAGGGTGGCGAAGAGGAAGCCAGGCGAAGTGGTCTTGCCGGCACGGATGCGGTCATCCGTACTTTCAAGAGAAAGCATCACAAACTTTTCGCCCAGCGGCTGTTCGAGAATCACGTCGAGCAGCGGCAGCAGACCGTGGTGCAGGCCGTCTGCGCGCAGACGCTTGACGCATTCCACGGCATGACCCGAGAACAGCAGTTTGAGCATTTCATCGAACACCCGCGCCGGTGGCACGTTCTCGATCAGATCGGCCATCTCGCGGATCGGTGCGCGCACGGCGGGGTCGAGGCTGAGACCAAGCTTGGCCGAAAGCCGCATGGCGCGCAGCATGCGCACCGGATCCTCGCGATAGCGCGTTTTCGGGTCGCCGATCATGCGCAGCGTTTTCGCCTTGAGGTCGGCGACACCATGGTGATAATCGATCACAGTCTCGGCCGCCGGATCGTAATACAGCGCATTCACCGTGAAATCGCGCCGCGCCGCGTCGTCGGCGATGTTGCCCCAGACGTTGTCGCGCAGCACGCGGCCATGTTCATCCTTAAGCGTGTCCTCGTCATGGGCGGCGCGGAAGGTGGATACCTCGATGGTCTCGGGGCCGAACATCACATGCACGATCTGGAAGCGGCGGCCTATGATGCGCGAGCGCCGGAACAGGCCGCGCACCTGGTCTGGCGTGGCATTGGTGGCAACGTCATAATCCTTGGGTTCAATGCCGGCGATCAGGTCGCGTACCGCGCCACCGACGACATAGGCCTTGAAGCCGGCCTGTTGCAGTCCTTCGCAAGTGCGGCGCGCCGCCGACGAGACATGGTCGCGGCGAATGCCGTGACGGGACAGTGGGATTACGACCGGACGGCCGGGCGAGGCGACATCGCGGCGGAAAACGCGGCGCAACAACTTGCGAATCATGTGGGAAGGAGGAGTTGCATTAAAAAGAGGCGGCCATGATACCGGAACGGCTCAACTTCTCAGGCTGATCACAGGCCAGCCGGCGGCGAGGGCAGTCGCGCGCAGGGTGTCATCCGGATCGACGGCTACCGGATGACTCACCTTGTGCAACAGTGGCAGATCGTTGTGCGAATCGCTGTAGAAATAACTGCTGCTAAAGCTGTGCCAGTCGTGGCCCAGTGATTTGAGCCAGCTTTCGACACGCACGATCTTGCCTTCCTTGAAGGAAGGTATGCCTTCCACCTTGCCTGTAAATTGGCCGCCAAGTTCCGCGGGAATGGTCGCGATCAGGTGCGGAATGCCGAATTCGCGGCAGATCGGCGCCGTGATGAAACTGTTGGTGGCAGTGACAATGGCTATCAGTGCGCCTTCATCGGCGTGGTGTTGCACCAGTTGCCGCGCCTTGTCGCAGATCATGGGCAGGATGCGCTCGGCCATGAACTGTACATGCCAGGCATCGAGTTCCGTGCGCGTGTGACGGGCCAGCGGCGCCAGTTGGAAATCGAGAAAGGCATGGATATCGAGCGTGCCGTCCTTGTATTGTTCGTAGAACTTCAGGTTTTCCGCTTCATGCACTTCGCGGTCGAGCACGCCACGCGAGATCAGGAACTGCGCCCATTCGAAATCGCTGTCGCCGCTTAATAAAGTGTTATCCAGGTCAAATAATGCTAACTTCATTTAATTTCCGTTTGTCGGGTTTCAGACATCAGATCACGTAGCAGCGGCAGCGTCGGCGGGCGTTGCCGCGCGAGCGAGATTTCGTCAAGCCGGTCGATGGTGGCAAGCAGCGAGGGCAGGTCGCGGCGGCAATGCAGCAGCAGGTAACGCAGCACGGCATCGTCCAGCGGCAAACCGCGTTGTTGCGCATAGTGGCGCAGTGCGGTGGTTTTCTCGTCGTCGCTAAGGCCCTTGATTTCATAAATCAGCATCTGCCCGATGCGGGTGCGCAAATCCTCGCGCAGATTAAGTTGCAACGGTGGCAGCGGACCGGAGAGCAGTAGTGCAATGTGTTTTTCGCGCGCCGCGATGAAAATGCGGAACAGGCCGCCCTGTGCAGCGGCGGAGAGTTGGTCGATATCGTCGATCACCAACAGCGCATCGTCGGCAATCTCGATATCGTCGCTGACCTGGGATGCTTCAAGGCGGAGTGATGGGCGGCGACGAGCCAGGGCAGCGAGCAGATGGCTGCGTCCTGATCCTGCTGCGCCCCATAGGTAAAGCTGGTCGCTGCCGGCAAAGGCGCGCAGCCGATCGATCAGTTCGCGATTCGCGCCGACGACGAAATTGTCCAGCGTCGGCTCGCCTTCGGGACGTAATTGGAGCAGCAACTGGTCGTTACGGACGGACATTCGTCAATGGGTCGGGAGGGGTGGCTTTCCGGTAAAATTCGCAGCTTCCGGCGCAGTGCCGGAGCGGCTGTCGCCGCCGCGAAGGTGACACAAAGGGCGACACTTTAGCCCGCCCACCCAAGGAATTCAATTCAAATGAGCACGCCGCTGACCTACAAGGATGCCGGAGTCGACATCGATGCCGGCGACGCGCTGGTCGAGCGCATCAAACCCATGGCCCGCCGCACCATGCGCCCCGAAGTGCTGGGCGGCATCGGCGGTTTCGGTGCCTTGTTCGAAATCTCCAAAAATACAAGGAGCCGGTACTGGTGTCAGGTACCGACGGCGTCGGCACCAAGCTGAAACTCGCCTTTCATCTGAACCAGCACGACACCGTGGGCCAGGATCTGGTGGCGATGAGCGTGAACGACATCCTGGTGCAGGGTGCCGAACCGCTGTTTTTCCTCGACTACTTCGCCTGCGGCAAGCTGCATGTCGATACCGCCACCGACGTGATCAAGGGCATCGCCCAGGGCTGCGAGCTGGCGGGTTGTGCGCTGATCGGCGGCGAAACCGCCGAAATGCCAAGCATGTATCCGGATGGTGAATACGATCTCGCCGGGTTTGCCGTGGGCGCGGTGGAGAAATCGAAAATCATCGACGGCAGCACTATCAGGCCCGGCGACGCGGTGCTGGGCCTGGCTTCCAGCGGTGCGCACTCCAACGGCTATTCGCTGCTGCGCAAGATTATCGAGCGTGGCAACCCAGACATGGATGCGGATTTTTATGGCAAGCCCCTGCGCGATGTGCTGATGGCGCCGACGCGCATTTATGTGAAGCCGCTGCTCAAACTGATGGAAACCCTGCCGGTCAAGGGTATGGCGCACATCACGGGCGGCGGACTGGTCGAGAATGTGCCGCGCGTATTGCCGGAAAATGTCACGGCGATTCTTGAAAAATCGGCATGGCCGCTGCCGCCGCTGTTCCAGTGGTTGCAAAGGGAAGGGCAGGTCGCCGAAGCGGAAATGCATCGCGTCTTCAACTGTGGCATTGGCATGGCGGTCGTGGTGGCGGAAACCGATGCGCACAGCGCAATGGGATTGCTGACCGCGGCGGGCGAAACGGTCTATCGCATCGGCCGCATTGAAACGCGACAGCCAGGCCAGGCGCAGACCGTTGTAGTGTAAAGTCGTGTAACAGTTCCTTGGTTTGCGATAGCTCGTTCGTTACTGTGAATACGGGTTGCGGCCATATCGGTCAAACGGCCCTATCTGAGTGAAGGGAGACTAAACATGATCAAGCGTATTTTGACGACGGTTGTTTTCGCTGCCGCGATCCCGGCATATGCGGCCGATGTGGGCGTTTCGGTCACGGTGGGTCAGCCGGGCTTCTACGGCCACATCGACATCGGCGATTTTCCCGCGCCGGCATTGATATATCCTCAGCCCGTCGTGATTCAGCCCGTGCCGATGGGCGTGGTGGTGGAGCCGATGTACCTGCGGGTGCCGCCCGGACATGCCAAACACTGGCGCAAGCACTGCGCCGAATACAATGCCTGCGGCCGGCCCGTCTATTTTGTGCAGGACAGCTGGTACAACAATGTTTACGTGCCGCGCTATCGCGAAAGATATGAGCATGAGCATCATGGCGATCGGGGCCGCGATGAAATGCGCGGACGCGGCGATGACGGCAACCCTGGCCGCGGTCATGGCAAGGGCCGAGGTCATGGCAAGGGCCACGACAACTGATTTGCGGTACATCGATAAAACGTCTGCGGTGCCGGATTTCCCGCAGACGTTAATCTGTGGTTCATTATTCGGCAGCGAAGCGTTCGATGGAGTTGGCCATTGACGCCGCCAAACCGGGTTTCTGGCAATCCAGCAGTTCGATGTCGCTGAAGCTTTTCAGCCAGGTGATTTGCCGCTTGGCGAACTGACGCGTGGCAAAAATTCCCCGCTCGCGCAGTTCCGCCGCTGGCAGGCGGCCTTCAATCATTTCCCAGACCTGACGGTAGCCGACGCAGCGCATCGAAGGCAGGCCGGCGTCGAGCCGGTAGCGGGCGCGCAGCGCATGCACTTCCTCGACCAGTCCTTCCCGCAGCATCTGCCCGAAGCGTTGCGCGATGCGCTCATGCAGCCAGCCGCGCTCCGTGGGCATGAGGCCGAAACCGAGCAGCCGGTAGGGCAGCGGCGATGCCTGCTGGCGCGAGAAAAAATGATCCAGCGGCTTGCCGCTGAGCCGCACCACTTCAAGCGCGCGCTGTATGCGTTGTGCATCGGTGGGCTTCAGTCGGGCGGCGCTGGCCGGGTCGAGCCGCGCCAGTTCTGCGTGCAGGGCGGGCCAGCCCTTGGCGGCGGCCTCTTGGTCGATGCCGGCCCGAAGCTGTGCGTTTGCCTCGGGCAAGTCGGCCAATCCTTCGCGCAGTGCCTTGAAATAGAGCATGGTGCCGCCGACCAGCAGCGGAATGCGGCCGCGTGCCGTGATGTCGTCCATCGCCGCCAGGGCATCCTCGCGAAAGCGCGCGGCGGAATAACGCTGTTCGGGCGTGATGAGGTCGATCAGGTGATGCGGATAGCGGCGCAGCGTATCGGCATCCGGCTTGGCGGTGCCGACATTCATGTCGATGAATACCTGCGCCGAATCGACACTGACGATTTCCAGCGGCAATCGATCGGCAAGCTCCATCGCCAGCGCGGTCTTGCCGCTGGCCGTGGGGCCGAGCAAAAGCACTGCCGGCGGGGATGTTTGCTCCGGCTTGTTCAAGTGTCGGCTTTATCCGGTTCGGGGGATGCAGGCGGCAATGCATTCCTGCTCGCAATAAAAATTCCTTCGCAGCTCGCCGTACACGCGTTATCGGCCCAGAGCTCGGCCGCCATGAATTTCTTGCGGCCTTCAATGCGTTTGACATCAGCCACCATGCGCAAGGGTTTATTGATCGGCGTCGGGCGGTGGTAGCGAATCGTCAGCGTGCCGGTATGGCCGATGCTGCCTACCATGCGCTGACCGATGCTAAGCACATGATCGAAGAGCAAGGCGATCACTCCGCCATGCAAATGGCCAAACGGTCCTTCATGGCTCCAGTCCGGGGTGACTCGCGCGTGCACGCGCTCGCCTTCGCGCCAGATGTGCATTCCCGGCGCGACGGCGTTGCTCCAGCCGGAAGCGGGACTCATTTCATGGAGCAGATCAGGGTTTTGTTGTTGCCGGGAGGTATACAGATTGCTCAGGGCCTTGCGTCCGTAAACCCGCTCATTCGCTTCGATGCGAGCTGCTTCGGTGTGAACAACGGCGGCCACGGCGCGCAATTGTCCGGTTGGCGCGTCGGCGGTCAACATTGCCATATTCAGCCTGCGCAAGGCGTCAGCCAATTCCCGCCGCGCCTGCCAGTTGTCGTTGATGGCAGGAGGTATCTCGGGCGAGTCGCTGATTCTGACCTGGTGGTCGTCTACGGGGGAATGATGGTTTGACATCGGTCGCTAACGTCCGCGCATGAAAAGTTTGTCGAGTTCACTCATCGACAATTGCACCCAGGTTGGCCGCCCATGATTGCACTGGTCGGCGCGTTCGGTCGCTTCCATGTCGCGCAGCAGGGCATTCATTTCCGGCAGCGTCAGCGAGCGATTGGCTCGCACCGCACCGTGGCAGGCCATGGTGGCGAGCAGTTCGTTGCGTCGTGCCTCGATGACGCGGCTGGCGGGGAATTCCTTGAGGTCGGCCAGTAGTGCGCGCATCAGCGTCGGCAAGTCACCCGCGGCCAGCAGTGCCGGCACTGCGCGCACCGCGAGTTGCTGCGGCCCGGCAGCGGCGATCTCGAAACCGAGCTGAGGCAATGTCTCCGCATGTTCTTCCGCAGTGGCGATCTCTGCTGCGCTGGCGGCAAGCAACAGCGGCACCAGCAGCGGCTGCGTCGACGGCGGGCCGGCATCAAGCTGGCGCTTGAGGCGCTCATAGAGAATGCGTTCGTGCGCCGCATGCATGTCCACCAGCACCAGCCCGGCCCGGTTCTGCGCCAGCACATAGACGCCACGCAACTGCGCAATGGCATAACCGAGCGGGGCGGCCTCGTGTTCAGGATGCGACAGGGACGGAGCCGCGCGTTGTGTATCGAATGCCGAACGCGCAAACTCCAGATAGACCGCCGGGTTTTGTTCGGCGACGGCGAGCGAGGCTTGCTGCGGTGCTGCGAAATAATTCCGTTCGGGCTGAGCCCTTTGACCTTGCTCAGGAGAGCCCTGTCGAAGACCGGTTGAACTCTCCGCGCCCATGTCAATTGCCTGGGAGCCGATGGGCGCCGCCAGAGCTCTTTGCAGCGCATGGAAAATGAACTGATGGATGCCGCGCGCATTACGAAAGCGCACCTCGATCTTGGCCGGGTGAACGTTCACATCCACTTCAGCCGGGTCGAGTTCGAGAAACAGCGCATAGGCCGGATACCGCGTCCCATGCAGGATGTCGGCATAGGCCTCGCGCGCCGCATGCATCAGCAGCTTGTCGCGCACGAAGCGGCCATTGACATAGAAATACTGTTCGTCGCGACCGCTACGCGAATAGGCCGGCAACGCCGCAAAACCGGTGAGGCGCAGTTCGCCGGCTGCAACATCGACACGTCGCGCATGGGCAAAAAAGTCGTCGCCAAGCAATGTGCGCGTGCGGCTTTCCTCGTCACCAGGACCATAGCGGTGACGCACTGTATTGTTGTGCGAAAGCGTGAAGGCGACCGCCGGATTGGCCAGCGCCATGCGTTGCAGTACATCGCTGCAATGCGCATATTCGGTGGCTTCAGTCTTGAGGAACTTGCGCCGCGCCGGAGTGTTGAAATACAGGTCGGCTACTTCGATGACCGTGCCAGACGAGAGTGCCGCAGGTTCCGTTGTATCCGCGTCGTTACGCAGCCGCATCGCATGCGCCGCGCCTTGCGGCCGGCTGGTGACCGACAGGCGCGAGACCGAAGCAATCGAAGCCAGCGCCTCGCCGCGAAAACCATAGCTGACGACGCGTTCCAGATCGTCAAGACTGGCGATCTTGCTCGTCGCATGACGCGCCAGCGCCAGCGGCAGGTCGTCGCTATCGATGCCGACCCCGTCGTCCGTGACGCGGATCAGCCGCACGCCACCTTCGTGCAACTGGATGTCGATCTGTGTCGCCCCTGCATCAAGACTATTCTCGACTAGTTCCTTCAACACCGAGGCCGGCCGTTCGACTACCTCGCCGGCGGCGATCTGGCTGACAAGAAGCTCGGGCAGGGGATGGATGCGGGGCATGCGGGGATTATAGAGGCTCGACGCTATGGCTTTATGGGGTTCGTCATCGTGAAAGCCTCAGGTATAGAACCGCACAAACATAAATGCAGAGTTTCCCCTCGCCCCTTGCGGGAGAGGGGACAGAGGAGAGGGGTTAATACTTTTGCCGGGACTCGTCCCGGCGGGCGGCTACTTTATTGCTCGTGCAATAAAGTAGGCAAACAAGCACGCCCCGCTCCACCAGCCTCACTACGGTCGGCGGAGGGCTCGCCAGAGGCTCGCCCGTTCGCGCGGCGCAAGGCCGCAGTTGGCCTTACGAAACCCCGGGCTCACCCCTCGCTGCGAAAAGTTCGCTGGGCCGGCGTTGCAAACTAGCCTTCGGCTTTGGACAGCGACGCCGGACTTTCCCCGGCGAACCTTCCTCCGCTCGGCGGCGCAGAAGGGGGTGTTCGTGCTATTGTGACGACCATGCCATACAAGTACTCTTATGAAATTTAACTCGAATACGGTCTCCCTATAACAATAAGAGATATGCCCGAGTCGCGGCATAATCCAATGTCACCCACATTTTTCCCATTTCGATCCTATGCACCTGCTGACCCTGCCGTTCCGCCTGATCCGGCGTTTTCTCTCCGGGCAGTATTCGCAGACTGCAGCAGCGCTGTCGTTCGCGACGCTGCTCGGGCTGGTGCCGATGATCGCGGTGGCGGCAGCAGTACTCTCGCACCTGCCCCTGGCGGACGCGATTGCGGCGTCAATTCGAAAATTGCTGATGAGCAATTTGCTGCCGGACAAGGCTGGAGGCATTATCGCCAATTACGTCAGTCAGTTTGCCCTCAAGGCCCAGCGTCTGACCTGGATCGGATTGGGTGCATTGGCGCTGACGGCGATTGTGCAAATGCTGACCATCGAGCATGCCTTCAACGGCATCTGGAATGTCAGGGAGAGTCGTCCGCTGGCAAAACGTGTTGCCATGCATCTGCTGGCGTTGATTTTCGGCCCCCTGATCTTCGGCGGCAGCTTCGCCATCACTACCTACCTTGCCGGCGCGTCGCTGGGGCTAGTCGAGGAATGGCGCTCGCTGACCGCTACCGTATTCAAGCTGCTGTCTTTCGCTTTCATCACCGGCATCTTCGCCCTGATCTACTGGAAGCTCCCCAATCGCCCCGTTGTATGGAGGCATGCCCTAATGGGCGGCCTGCTGGCGGCCGCGGGTTTTAGCGGGCTGCACTGGGTGTTCGCCGGCTATATCGTGGGGGACAGCAACTATCGGGCGATGTACGGCGCTTTTGCCGCGATCCCGGTATTCCTGCTCTGGCTCTACCTGTCCTGGAGCGTGATACTGGTCGGTGCCATGATGACGGCTGATCTGGGTGGCGTGATGCCAGGGGGCCGCCGCTAGAAGCCGGCCTGACCGGCGTTTTCGTATTCGACTTATTTGCTTGTTTCGCGGTGCTTTTCCTCCTATAATTGCGCCCTTTTTTCGAATTCAAGGGAACGACATGGTTGTCATTCGTCTCGCCCGTAGCGGTGCCAAAAAGCGCCCCTTCTACAACATGGTGGTGGCTGACTCGCGCAATCGCCGCGACGGCCGCTTTGTCGAACGCATCGGCTTCTACAATCCGGTGGCATCCGGCGCTGCGCAGGCTCTGCAAGTGGATACCGAGCGTCTCGGCTATTGGCAAAGCCAGGGCGCACAGCTGTCGCCCACCGCCGAGCGTTTGGTCAAGCAGTACAACGCCGCCAGGATTCCCGCTTAAGACGTTGTCCGCCATGGTCGTTCTGGGGCGGTTGGTAACCCCATACGGCGTGAAGGGTTGGCTGCACCTGCATCCTTTCGGCGACGATCCAGCCAGCTGGCGACACATGGCGCAATGGTGGCTGGCGCCCGCGGACGGCGACAAGACGCAGTGGAGTGCCACAAAGTTGAGCGGTCTGCGGCAACATGGTGGCGGTTGGGTGGCAAAGCTTGAGAGTGTCGATTCGCGTGAAGCTGCCGAAGCATTGGCGGGCTGGTATTTCGCGGCGCCCCGCGAAGAGTTGCCGGCAACGGAAAACGACGAGTATTACTGGGCCGATCTGATCGGCTTGCGGGTGATAAACCTGCAAGGCGAACAACTCGGGTTGATCGAGACGCTGATCGAGACCGGCGCCAACAATGTACTGAAGCTGTGCGATGGAGATAAGGAGCATTTGCTACCCTTCGTCGAGCAGGTGGTTAAAAAAGTTGATATAGCCGGTGGATGCATGACGGTCGACTGGCAGGCGGACTGGTGACGGGGTTGCGTAATGCTGCGCTTTGACGCCATCACGCTGTTCCCCGAAATGTTCTCCGCGGTGACCGAATCGGGCATTTCGCGGCGGGCGCTGGAAAGAAAACTGTGGGCCTTGCGTTGCTGGAATCCGCGCGACTGGGCGACCGACAATCATCGCACCGTCGATGACCGGCCCTACGGTGGCGGACCCGGCATGGTGATGCTGGCAGCGCCGCTGGAGCAGGCAATTCAGGCGGCGCAGACGGCGCGTGATGCGGCAGGCGTAACAGCGAAAGTGATTTACCTGTCGCCGCAGGGTGTGCCGCTCACGCATCGCAAGGTGTGCGAGCTGGCGAGCAGCGACGGGGCGGTTTTGGTTTGCGGCCGCTACGAAGGCATTGATGAGCGCTTGATCGAGCGCTGCGTCGATGAGGAAATCTCGATCGGCGATTTTGTGCTCTCGGGCGGCGAAATCGCGGCGCTGGCGCTGATCGATGCCTGCGTCAGGCAGTTGCCGGGGGCGTTGAACGACGACGCCTCGGCGCTGGAGGACTCGTTTGTCGGTGGCTTGCTCGATTGCGTGCACTACACGAGGCCGGAGGAATATGAAGGAATGCGGGTGCCGGATGTGCTGTTGTCCGGCAACCACGAGCAGATTCGGCGCTGGCGCCTGAAACAGGCGCTGGGGCGAACCTGGCTGCGGCGTCCCGAGTTGCTGGGACAACGCGGCCTGAGCAGTGAAGAGGCGCAACTGCTTGAGGAATTCAAGCGCGAGCGCAATTAACAAACTCGTGTACCAGGAACCTCCTGCTCTGCACGAAAGGCCACCGGCCATGACAGAAGGGAATGACATGAACCTGATTCAAGAGATTGAAAAAGAGGAAATCGAACGCCTCGGCAAGAAGGTGCCGGACTTTGCTCCCGGCGACACCGTGATCGTCAATGTGAATGTGGTCGAAGGCGAGCGCAAGCGCGTCCAGGCCTTCGAAGGCGTCGTCATCGCCCGCCGCAATCGCGGTCTCAACTCCAGCTTCATCGTACGCAAGATCTCGTCCGGTGAAGGCGTCGAGCGTACCTTCCAGACCTATTCGCCGCTGATCGCCAGCATCGAAGTCAAGCGTCGCGGTTCGGTGCGCCGCGCCAAGCTGTATTATCTGCGCGAGCGTTCCGGCAAGTCGGCCCGCATCAAGGAAAAACTCACGGCGAAGGCGTGAGTTTTCAGAGTAGGCTCATGCCTGCGTAGCAGGCGTGATGCCGGAACTAAAAGCTCGGAGCCGAAGGCGTGAGTTTTCAGAGTAGGCTCATGCCTGCGTGGCAGGCGTGATGCCGGAACTAAAAGCTCGGAGCCGAAGGCGTGAGTTTTCAGAGTAGGCTCATGCCTGCGTGGCAGGCGTGATGCCGGAACTAAAAGCTCGGAGCCGAAGGCGTGAGTTTTCAGAGTAGGCTCATGCCTGCGTAGCAGGCGTGATGCCGGAACCAAAAGCTCACCGCCCGTTCGAACTGATCGGGATCACAGAAGTCGGAACGGGGCGCCTTGGGGAACCGGGGCGCCCCGTTTTCATTTGCACTTGCCGTTCGATGCGGAGGGAACATGACTACCCACCCCTCATCCCCCGCCCCAAGGGCGGTGACGACGATTGTTCGCGGGCCATGCCCGCTTCATGTACTGGCTGTTCCTCCTTGGGGCGGCCCTGCGGAGGAACTATGACCAAGCGCGATATTCTCGTGCCATCGATGCTGTTGTTGTGCCTGTTGGGCGCCTGCGCGACGAATCCCATTACCGGGCGCGATCAGTTTGTTCTTGGCGTGTCCGAAGAAACGGCCATTGCCCGCTCCGCGCAGGCCTACCAGGCCGAGATGGGCGAGCTTGGGAAGAAGGGCCGGATCAGCACGGACGAAAAACTTAATGCGCGCGTGCAACTGATCACGGACCGGCTGATCGACCAGGCGGTGGACTATCGTCCCGAAACGCGCAATTGGGCGTGGAGCGTCAAGATCATCGACGAGGCGAAGACCGTCAATGCTTTTTGCATGGCGGGCGGCAGGATGGCGGTCTACACCGGCTTGATCGAAAAAATAAAACCCAGCGACGACGAGCTTGCCGCCGTGATCGGACATGAAATTTCGCACGCCCTGCTGCAGCACAGCCGCGAGCAGATGGCGGAAAAGCAGGCCACCAACATCGGGGTGGCCCTGCTCGGCGTGGCGGCAGGGGCTTCGCCCGATCAGCCGGGCCTGCGCAGCCTGGTCGATTTGGGACTATTGCTGCCACACAGCCGCCGCGATGAGGATGAGGCCGACCGGCTTGGCATCGAACTTGCGGCGAAGGCTGGCTACAATCCGCATGCGGCCGTGACGTTATGGGAAAAGATGCTCAGGGAGAGCGGCAACAACGCCAAGTTCGACTGGTTGAGCACCCACCCGGCTTCGCCCAAGCGCATCGAGGCATTGCAGGCGCTGGAACCCGAGATGGCGGTCTATTACCGGCAGGCGAGAAAAACTGCGCCGCCTTCGCGTGCATGGACCGCGACCCCGGCCAATGAGCGCGTCATTGATGTGCAGACTGGCAGTAAAAATAAATAAGCTGACCTTTGTCAAGCGGGCAAGCGATTTCTCTGCGGATGGACAAGCCGGCTGAGCGGAAAAGGAAATTGGCGGCATAATGTCCTCGGCCCGGCAGGTAAACAGAACAATATTTACCCGAGTTAACCATGCATCTTGATCTCGTCTTTCTCTGGCACATGCATCAACCGGACTACCGCGACCATATCAGCGGTGAATTCGTGCTGCCCTGGGTTTATCTGCATGCGCTGAAGGATTACAGTGACATGGCCGCGCATCTGGAGCGGCATCCGAAAATTCGCGCCGTGGTCAATTTCGTGCCGGTGCTGCTCGACCAGATCGATGACTACTGCGATCAGTTCGCCAGCGATTGTTTTCGCGACCCGCTGCTGCGACTGCTGGCGGAACCGGATCCTGAGCAGATTAGCGGCGCCGATCGCCGGCTATTGCTGGAGACCTGTTTCCGCAACAACCATGCGACGATGCTGGCGCCATTCCCCCATTACCAGCGCCTGCACGATGTCTACACGCTGCTTACCCGGGGAGACGAGGCCGGGCAGGCTTATCTCTCCGGCGCCTATTTCACCGACCTCGTCACCTGGTATCACCTGGTCTGGTGCGGCGAGAGCGTGCGCCGCGAATACGCGCTGCCGGTGCGATTGATGAGCCGTGGCGGAGGCTATAGCGCTGGCGAGCGGCGGCAACTGCTGGATTTGATCGGCAGCGTGGTGAAAGGTATCGTGCCGCGCTACCGGGCCTTGCAGGATGCGGGGCAGATAGAACTCTCCGCTACCCCCGGCACCCACCCGCTGGCGCCGCTGTTGCTGGATTTTCAGTCGGCGCGGGAAAGCCTGCCCGATGCACGCCTGCCCGCGGCTGCGGTTTATCCGGGTGGACGCGGCCGCGTCGCCGCCCATGTCGAGGCGGCACTGGCTTCCCATGCGCGGCGCTTCGGCGCCGCGCCGGTTGGCTTGTGGCCGGCGGAGGGCGCGCTATCCACCGTGTTCGTCAAGCAGTTGGAAAGCGCCCAGTGCCGCTGGGTCGCCAGCGGCGAGGGAGTGCTGAAAAACAGCCTGGCGCGGCACAAGATCGAGCAAAAGTACGCCGCCTACCGGCCCTGGCGGCTCGATGATGCGCCCGGCATTACGCTGTTCTTTCGCGACGAACGGCTGTCCGACCTGATCGGTTTCGAATATGCCAAATGGCATGGCCGCGACGCCGCGCGCCATTTCATCGGACAGCTGGAGGCAATACATGCCGGTGCCCCGGAAGGGGAAAATCCCCTGGTCAGCGTCATTCTCGACGGAGAAAATGCCTGGGAACACTATCCCTACAACGGCTACTATTTCTTCGAGGATCTTTACGGCCTGCTTGAGGAATATCCGATGATCCACACCAATACCTATGCCGGTTGGCTTGCGCATGCGGACAAAATGACGCCCGCGGCATTGCCCGGATTGGTGGCGGGCAGTTGGGTGTACGGCACGCTGTCTACCTGGATCGGCAATGCCGACAAGAACCGCGCCTGGGATTTGCTCTGCGCTGCCAAGCAGAGCTACGACATGGTGTTGGGTAGCGGCAGGCTGGACGCAAGGGAAACGGCCGCGGCCGAGGCGCAACTTGCGATCTGCGAAAGCTCCGACTGGTTCTGGTGGTTCGGCGATTACAACCCGTCCCAGGCGGTCGCCAACTTCGACCGCCTCTTTCGCCGCAACCTTGCCAATCTCTACCACTTGCTCAAACTGTCGCCCCCAGCGCAATTGGAAGTAGCGCTTTCCCGCGGCAGCGAAGCAGCGCAAGATGGCACGATGCGCCGCGCCAGCGAGTTTGCCGACCGATGACCATCGCCCTCCTGTTTGGCGTCCATGCCCACCAGCCGGTGGGCAACTTCCCCGCGGTCATTGAGGAAGCGCACCTGCGTTGTTACCGGATGTTCCTGCAAACCCTGGAGCGCTATCCGACGTTCCGTTTCAGTGTGCATTTCTCCGGCTGGTTGCTTGATGTGCTCATGCAACGCTACCCGGATGACATGGAGCGGCTGAAGGCGATGACGCAGCGCGGCCAGGTGGAATGGTTCGGCTCCGGCGATTGCGAACCGGTGCTGGCCGCCATCCCGCAACGTGATCGCATCAGCCAGATCGAAACCCTGTCGAACAAGATCGAGCGTCACTTCGGCCAGCGCCCCGCAGGCGCATGGCTGACCGAGCGGGTATGGGAGTCCTCGGTGGTGCCGGCCCTGGTGGACTGCGGCATTCGTTATGTGGCCGTGGACGATTACCATTTTTTCTGTGCCGGCCAGCCGCCCGAAAAGCTCGGCAGTTTCTGGACCACCGAAGAGGACGGCCGCACCTTGGATCTTTTCCCCATCTCGGAACAGGCCCGTTACCGGCTGCCGTTTTCGTCGGCGACCGAGGCCGTGGCCTGGCTGGAGCGACTTGCACGCGAAGGGCAAAGCGCCGCCATCTATTTCGACGACATCGAGAAGTTCGGCATCTGGCCGGAGACTTATGAATGGGTGTATGAAAAAGGCTGGCTGACGCAATTCATCGAGGGCGTGCTGGGATCAAAGCTGATCCGCACCGCGACCTATGCCGACTACCATCGCGTCCATGCCACGCGCGGCATCGTTTATCTGCCCACCACCTCCTATATCGAGATGAACGAATGGACCTTGCCGGCACCGGCGGCGCGCGCCTTCCACCGACTGGTGGAACAGGAAAAAGCCGCCGGTCGCTATGACGACGACAAATCTTACCTGCGCGGCGGCATCTGGCGCAACTTTTTTTCCCGTTTTCCGGAAGCCAACTGGATGCACAAGCGCATGCTGGAGCAGTCTGCCCGGCTCGCCAGCCTGCCGCAAGCGGCCCGCACGCTGCGGATGCAGGAGAGCCTGCATCGCGCCCAAGCCAATGATGCCTACTGGCATGGTTTATTTGGCGGCCTCTATCTGCCGCATCTGCGCCGCGCCGTGTGGAACAACCTGCTTGCCCTCGAAGCCGACCTGGATGGTGTGGCGTTGCGCCCGGCCGTGGAACGCCGCGATGTTGACCTCGATGGGTACGGTGAGATGTTTTTGCGCAGTCAGGCGCTCCAGGCCGTGGTGCGCGACGACGGCAATGCCGCGCTGATCGAACTTTCCGCCTATGCTGCCGGCCACAACTTCGGCGACACGCTGCGCCGCATCGATGAGGCCTATCACGACAAGATCGGGCCGGCCCAGCAGCCTCACGCCAAACATGAGGGCATCGCCTCCGCCCATGACCGCGTCGCCTTCATCCATGAGATTGGCCCCGGCGATCTGGTGCCTGACAGTCGTCCGCGCGCGTCGTTCATTGATACCTGTGGGCACCATGTGCTCGATGCCTATCAGTCCAGCGGCGCCGCTGGTGACTTTGTGCTCGACGGCAACGGCTGGCGCGTCGAGAAACACTACGCCGTGTCAGGCAGCCGCCTGAGTGTCCGCTATCGTTGCGAAGGATTGAGCGGGCGCTTCGAGACGCAGCTCAATATCGCCATGCCTAGTTGCGACGGTTACTCCGGCCGCTATATTCTCGCCGACGGCAGCATCCCCTGCGGCTTCGGCCAGGAGCTGAAACTCGATGCGGCGACAAAACTGATTCTCGACGACAGTGTTCTTGCCGGCGCTTTATGCTTGAGTTTTCCGCCGGCATCAATCAGTGCCCGGCCTTATTACACCGTGTCCCAGTCCGAGGCCGGTTTCGAGAAGATCATGCAGGGGGTCGAACTGACTTTATACTGGCCGCTCAACAATTGCAGCCGGGAAATGATTGTCGTGCTCGAATACCTCCCTCACGCATTGTAAAATTTACGAAACCAGAACCGCTAGGCCAACGACATGTCCGGCACCCGTTATCCCCTTGAAGTCAATCCGCTGCTACCGGCCCGTCTGGCCCGCCTGGACGAGCTGGCCAACGACCTTCGCTACAGTTGGGATCGTCCTACGCGCGATCTCTTCGCGCAGTTGCACAACAAATTGTGGCGCGCTGTTGGTCATAGTCCCAAGGCCTTGCTCAAGCGCATCGACCAGCATCTTCTGGATGAAGCCGCGGAGAACTCGGAATTTCTCGGTTCCATGGCGCGGGTGCTTTCGGCTTATGACTCCTACCAGGTTCGTCCGTCACGGGAAATAGGTCCGCGCATGGCCGAAGGCGACCTGATCGCCTACTTCTGCGCAGAGTTCGGGTTTCACGAGAGTCTGCCGATATATTCCGGCGGTCTTGGCATCCTCGCGGGAGATCATTGCAAGACCGCCAGCGATATGCACCTGCCCTTTGTCGGGGTCGGCCTGCTCTATCGTCAGGGCTATTTTCAACAGACTATCGATGGCGAAGGCAGGCAGGCGGCGACTTATCACGATTCCGATTTCGATGAGTTGCCGGTGGCACCCGCCGTGCTTGATTCCGGCGAAGCATTGCACATTCAGGTCGAACTGCCGGGCCGCATGGTCGAGGTCAAGGTATGGCAGGTGCGGGTCGGCGTGGTCAAGCTTTATCTGCTCGATACCGACCTCGAACAGAATACGCCTCATGATCGCGATATTGCCCATCGCCTTTACGGTGGCGACCGCACCACACGCATCGAGCAGGAAATCATTCTCGGCATCGGCGGCGTGCGTGCCCTGAAGGTGCTGGGATTGCACCCTACGGTGTGGCACATCAATGAAGGCCACGCCGCCTTTCTGGTTCTGGAACGCATTCGGCAACTGGTGCGTCAGGGACTCGATTTCGACTCGGCGTTCGAGGCTGCTGCCAGCAACATGGTGTTTACTACCCACACTCCGGTTCCGGCCGGCCATGACCATTTCGCCGAGGACATGATCCGGCATTACTTCGAGAGTTGCGCCAACGAGATCGGCTGCAGTATCGAATCGCTGTTGGCGCTGGGTCGCGTTCAGGGACAACAAGAATTCAACATGACAACCCTGGCCCTGCGCAGTTCGTCCTACCACAATGCCGTCTCCCGCATCCACGGCGAAGTTTCCTCCAGAATTTGCAAGGATATCTGGCCGCAGATCGACCCGGATGATAATCCGATGGACTACGTTACGAATGGCATCCATGTCCCCAGCTTTCTGTCCGAACTGTGGCGCGACATATTCGACCGCGCCCCCGCTCCCGGCGGCTGGAGTCAGAACTTGACCGATGCCGGGTACTGGCAAGGGGTACATACCATTCCCGACCACCAATTCTGGAGCACACGTCAATCCATCAAGGCGCAGATGTTGCATCTGGTGCGCGCTCGCATCAGTGAGCAGCATGCCCGCAATCATGGCTCCCAAGCCCACCTGGACCGGCTGCTGAAACTGGCGGATCCCGACAATCCCAACGTGCTGACCATCGGCTTCGCGCGGCGCTTCGCTACCTACAAGCGGGCCACGCTGCTGTTCAAGAATCTTGACTGGCTGCGCCAGATCGTCTCGGACCCCGAGCGTCCTGTCGTATTCATATTTGCCGGCAAGGCCCATCCGGCTGACGAACCCGGCCAGGCAATGATTCGCCGCATCGCCGAAGTTGCAGCCATGCCAGAATTCGAAGCCCATATCCTTATGGTGGAAGGCTACGATCTGCACCTCAGCAGACGTTTGGTGGCGGGCGTGGATGTGTGGCTCAACAATCCCCTGTATCCGCTGGAGGCCTCCGGCACTTCCGGCATGAAGGCCGCCATCAACGGCGTCATCAACCTCTCGGTACTCGACGGCTGGTGGGGCGAAGGCTACCAGGGCGGCGACGGCGCCAACGGTTGGGCGATCAAACCGGTTTCCAGCAGTTATGATGAAAACCGCCGCGATTACGAAGAAGCTCGCACCTTCTACGAATTGCTTCAGGACAAGGTGTCTCCGCTCTACTATGATCGCAGCCCCATGGGTTATTCGCCCGGCTGGGTGGCCATGGCCAAGCGTTCCATCGCCACCATTGCGCCGCACTTCAATTCAATGCGCATGGTCAGCGAGTATGTGACCAAGTTTTATCAACCGGCTGCCAGGCGGTGGTCACACTGCAGGGAAAGTGATTATGCCTGCGCCCGCCGGCTTTCCGAGTGGAAGGCTCGAATAGGCGCCGCCTGGAGCGGCGTTACTCTGCGCTGGGCCGGAGAAAACATTCAGCGTCGTATTCGTTTCGGCGAGAGCATTCACATCGAAGTGGCGTTGCAACTGAACAAGCTGAAGCCGGATGATGTCAGGGTCGAGTTGCTGCTCAGCCGGCCCAACGCCGTGGTCCGGCCGCAACACTGCTTCAAATTGGCTCGTCAGGGACGGAACGCCGATGGCGAAGACATCTACGGTCTGGAGCTGACGCCCGATATCTGCGGCAAGATCGAGTACCGCATCCGCGTATATCCCCATCACGAACTGTTGCCGCATCCGTTCGAGATGGGCATGATGGTGTGGCTCTGAGGGTCCTTTTCGCCACCCCTGAGATCGCGCCCTGGGTCAAGACCGGTGGTCTGGGAGATGTGGCGGCATCGTTCGCCCTGGCGTTGCGCGACGAAGGGGTCGATTTGCGGGTGCTGGTGCCCTGCTATCCCGCGTTGCAAAAAAATTTCCCGGATGCACACGTCGTTGCCAAGTTGAAAAATCTGGGCGGCGAACTTCCCGACTCGGTTCTTCGCGCGGCAACAACGGCGGCGGGCGTCCCCCTGTTGCTGCTGGACAACGCCGCATGCTATCAGCGGCCCGGTAATCCTTACCTGGGGCCCGACGATCGCGACTGGGCTGACAATGACATACGCTTCGGCCTGCTCGGGCGTGTGGCGGCATGGCTCGGCAGCGACGCCTGCACGCTCGACTGGCGCTGCGACATCGTGCATTGCAACGACTGGCAGGCCGGCCTTGCGCCGGCCTATCTGCATTACCTGCCACAACGCCGCGCCCGCTCGGTCATCACCGTGCATAACCTTGCCTTTCAGGGCATTTTTGAAAAGCAGGCGCTAGCGCGGCTTGGCCTTCCCGACCATGCCTGGCATATCAACGGCGTCGAGTATTACGGCCGGCTTTCCTTTCTTAAAGCCGGGCTCCAGCATGCCGATGCAATAACGACCGTGAGCCCCTCCTATGCCAGGGAAATTCAGACTGAGGAAGGTGGCATGGGACTTGGTGGGCTGTTGCGCAGGCGCGCGGACAGCTTGGTCGGCATCCTCAACGGCATCGATACCAGGTTCTGGAATCCGGCCAGCGACGCATTCATCGATGTGCATTACGACAGCGAGCGAATCGAGGCCAAGGCCGCCAACAAGCTGGCCCTGCACCGCGAACTCGGACTCAATACGCGTGACGATGTTCCCCTGCTGGGGGTGGTGAGCCGGCTCACCAGGCAGAAAGGACTAGATCTTTTGCCCCCGATCGCGGATGCTCTGGCGAAGATTCCCGTCCAATTGGCGATATTGGGAAACGGCGAACCCGTGCTGGAGCAGCAACTGGTCAAGCTGGCACAGTGCCATCCCGGCATGTTTGCCACCACGATTGGATTTGACGAAAGGATGGCGCATCGCATTGAGGCCGGTGCCGATATATTTCTCATGCCTTCCCGCTTTGAGCCGTGCGGGCTGAACCAGATGTACAGCCTGCGTTACGGCACGCCTCCCATCGTGCGGGCAACCGGCGGACTCGCCGATACTGTCGTGGATTGCAATGCGGCGACGGCGCGCGACGGTAGCGCCAACGGCTTTGTGTTCAAGGAAGTTTCGTCAGTGCAATTTCTCGCTACGGTGCGCCGGGCAGTGAATGCCTGGCGCAACCCTGCCATGTGGCAGCGTCTGCAACGACAGGGCATGACTGCCGATTTCAGTTGGCAAAAGTCGGTGCGCAACTACGCGGATGTCTATGAAGAGCTGATGAGGTAGGGAAACCCCAGGTTGGTCAGGAAAAAGTGCCATCCTGGCCCCCGCCATTTCTGTGAATAAAATAAAACGAGACGCAAACACTGTCCCAGAGCGGGTCTCCGGGTTTTTTCGGTACGCCGGGCTTTAATCCAGTTTTCTTCTTGGGTATAATCGCGCCCTTTCCCGGTTTGTCCGGAAGTCAGGAAAGCCTACTTTACTTTCAGGGGTTTACCTCACCATGAGCGGTAACGAAAACATGGATTGCGGCCGGCGGCGCCTGTTGGTAGCGACCTCAGTCGCTGGTGGTGTTGCGGGGCTAACGGTAGCGACGCCGTTTGTTCTCAGCATGACCCCTTCCGAGCGGGCCAAATCCGCCGGTGCACCGGTCGAGGCCGATTTCAGCAAACTGGCCCCCGGTCAGATGATGACGGTCGAATGGCGCGGCAAGCCGGTATGGATCATCCGGCGCACCCCGGAAATGCTCGCATCGCTGAAAGAGACCGACGACAAGGTCAGCGATCCCCATTCGGAACGCCCCAACCAACCGGATTACGCGAAGAACGAAACACGTTCGATCAAGCCGGAATACATGGTGATGGTCGGCATTTGTACCCACCTTGGCTGCTCGCCGGCCGACAGGTTTACGACCGGGACCGAGTCCGGCATCAGCCCGGATTGGCCAGGCGGGTTTCTCTGCCCCTGCCACGGCTCGACCTTTGACTTCGCCGGCCGCGTGTACAAGAACAAGCCCGCCCCGGACAATCTGGTGGTGCCGCCCTACAAGTTCGTCGGCGATACCAAAATCGTCATCGGCGAAGACACTGCGACGGGAGCCTGAGCATGGCAAATACAAATCCGGATCGACCCGTGTTTACCGGCATCCCGGGCTGGCTCGATGCCCGCTTCCCGTCGGCATACGATTTCTATCGCGGCCACCTGGCGGGGTACTACGCGCCGAAGAACTTCAATTTCTGGTATTACTTCGGCTCGCTGGCGTTGCTGGTGCTGGTGATCCAGATCGTTACCGGCATTTTCCTGGTCATGCACTACAAGCCGGATGCTTCGCTCAATGCTTCCGGCGTGCCGGTCGCCTTCGCCAGCGTTGAATACATCATGCGCGACGTGCCCTGGGGCTGGTTGATCCGCTACATGCATTCCAGCGGCGCCTCGGCCTTCTTCATCCTGCTCTATGCCCACATGTTCCGCGGCTTGCTCTATGGTTCGTATCGCAATCCGCGCGAACTGGTGTGGATTTTCGGCATGATCCTGTTCCTGCTGCTGATGGCCGAAGGCTTCATGGGCTACCTGCTGCCGTGGGGCCAGTTGTCCTACTGGGGCGCCCAGGTCATCGTCAACATGTTCTCGGCGATTCCCGTGATCGGTTCGGATTTTGCGCTCTGGCTCCGTGGCGACTATGTCATCGGCGACGCGACGCTGAGCCGCTTCTTCTCCTTCCATGTGATCGCCCTGCCGCTGGTGCTGGTCGGCCTGGTCCTGGTGCATGTCCTGGCGCTGCATGATGTCGGCTCCAACAACCCCGACGGCGTCGAAATCAAGAAGCACAAGGACGCCAACGGCATACCGCTCGATGGCATCCCCTTCCATCCCTACTACACGGTGAAGGATATCGTCGGCGTGGCAGTCTTTCTGATGGTGTTTTCGGTCATCGTTTTCTTCCTGCCGGAAGGCGGCGGTTATTTCCTCGAGAACAACAACTTTGTTCCCGCCGATCCGTTTAAGGGGCCGCCGCACATTGCACCGGTGTGGTACTTCACCCCGTTTTATTCGATCCTGCGCGCCAACACCATCAACTTCTTCTGGATTGACGCCAAACTGTGGGGCATCGCCAGCATGGGGCTCTCGGTGATGATCTTCTTCCTGCTGCCCTGGCTGGATCGCAGCCCGGTCAAGTCGATCCGTTACAAAGGGCCGCTCTTCAAGACGGCGCTGGCCATTTTTGTGGTCGCGTTTCTAATGCTGGGTGTATTGGGAACGCAACCCCCGGAGCGGTGGAGCTGGGGGCCGCTAACAGCACAGATTTGCACCGTGCTGTATTTCCTCTTCTTCCTGCTGATGCCGATCTACAGCAAGCTCGACAAGTGCAAGCCGGAACCGGACCGGGTGACAGCGAAATGAAAAAGTTGCTGATCGCACTGTTGCTGGCGCCGTTGCTGGCGCTGGCCAATCCCGAGGCCCATCTGGACAAGGCGCCGGATCGCAGCGGCAACCAGGCCGCACTGCAAAATGGCGCCAGGATATTCATCAACTACTGCCTCAACTGTCACTCTGCCTCCTTCATGCGCTACAACCGGCTGCATGACATCGGACTCAATGACGAGCAGATCAGCGAGAACCTGCTGTTTACCGGCAACAAGGTGGGCGATCTGATGCGCACCGCGCTGCCGCGTCAGGATGCCAAGGTGATGTTCGGCGCCGCGCCACCCGACCTGACTCTGGTCGCCCGCGTCAGGGGCAGCGACTGGCTGTATACCTATTTGCGCGGCTTCTACCGCGACGATTCGCGTCCTTCGGGCTGGAACAACACGGTGTTCGCGAATGTCGGCATGCCGCATGTGTTGTGGGAGTTGCAAGGCGAACAAGAGCTTGGCAACGACCATGAACTGAAACTGGTCAAGCCAGGCAAGCTCTCGCCCGAGCAGTATGACGCTGCGGTGGCTGACCTGGTCGGCTACCTCAGGTACATGGGTGAACCGGTTGCCGGTTATCGCAAGTCACTGGGTCCGCTGGTACTGCTCGGCTTCGGCGTGTTTTTTATCTTTGCCTATGCTCTGAAGAAGGAGTACTGGAAAGATGTCCACTAAACCTTTGGGAATCGAGACTGCTATGGGGCATCGTGAAATGACATCACCCGCTGCGCGCAAGGTCGTGCGTGACGCCGACTATTCATGGGGCACCAGCGCCATGATGAATCTATATTCCGGAACGACGGATCCGTTCAGCCATCGTTGCCGCATTGTCCTCTACGAGAAGCAGATGGACTTTCAGGTCATTGACGTCGACCTGTTCAACAAGCCCGAGGACATTGCGGTCATCAATCCCTACAACCGCGTACCGGTGCTGGTGGACCGCGATCTGGTGCTCTACGAATCGAACATCATCAACGAGTACATCGACGAGCGTTTCCCGCATCCGCAGCTGATGCCGCCGGATCCGCAGACTCGCGCCCGTGCCCGCCAACTGCTGTACACCATGGAGCGTGAGTTGTTCAGCCATGTCGAGGTGCTGGAAAAGAATCTCAAATCGGCCGACAAGTCGCGCGCCCATATCCGCGATCGCCTGGCGGAACTGGCGCCGATGTTCCTCAAGCAGAAACATCTGCTGGGCGAAGATTTTTCGATGCTGGACGTGGCCATCGCCCCCCTGTTGTGGCGCCTTGACCATTACGCCATCGAATTGCCCAAGGTGGCGGCGCCGATCATGAAATACGCCGAACGCATCTTCTCGCGCCAGGGCTTCATTGACGCGCTGACGCCATCCGAGAAGATAATGCGTCGCTGAACGCGATGCATTTTCCTGCTCACGGCACCATCTCGACAATGGTTGCCTTTTCTCCCTCACCCCTAGCCCCTCTCCCACGGGGGGAGAGGGGAACTTCGTGAGTCGCTGCGCGACTTTATCGTCTTGACCCTGCCCTCCACCAAGCCCTACCTGATCCGCGCCATCCACGAATGGTGTCTGGATCAGGGCTTTACACCCTACCTGCAAGTGGCGGTGGATAGTCGTTCGCGCGTGCCGCGCGAGCATGTGCGCGACGGGCAGATCGTTCTCAACGTCGGCTCGGCGGCGACCAACCAGTTGATGCTGGGCAATGAAGAAATCCGGTTTCAGGCCCGTTTCAGCGGCGCCGTGTTTTCGGTGTTGGTACCAGTTGATGCTGTTCTGGCGATCTACGCCCGCGAGAACGGGCAGGGCATGGCTTTCGATGTCGCGTCTGTGGGGACGGCATCTGCGGAACATGGGCAGGCGCCGTTAGCGAATCCCCCAGCGCCTGATGACCCGCCTGATCCAAAACCACTGGCAGGCGGTCGCTCGCATCTGACGCGCATCAAATAGATTGCGCCTAACGCGCATGGTCGCGTGCCACATCAGGGCATGAAAGGGCGCAAAAGCATGAAGGCCCGCCCCCCTACCTCGCCCCGCGAGGGAGGTGACTACCAGCTCGCTACGCTCGATAGGAAACAAATCATTTCGTTTTACGCTCTATCGCGCTAAGGCATAATTTCGACATATTCGTAAATCTCGGCATCGGTGATCTGCTTTCTTACCGACAGCGCCAGGCGCGAGAACCAGCCATGCGGATCATGCCGATCGACTTCGCGGCCGATAAATTTGACCAGTTCGCAGATTGGTTCCACTACGTTGCGGCGATAGCGCTCGTCATTCTTGACGTAGCCCAGGTAAAGATTCTTCATGCAGTTGCAGCGGCACCAGGAAAAGGCTTCGCAGCCCTCGCAGGGCATGGAGGTGGTGGGCTGCAAGGGACTCTTCTTCAACCAGTTGCTCTGGATTTCGCCCATCTTCATCTCCGCGGCATACATCATGTCGGGGCAGGGGAATATCTCGCCGTTCGGCATGACATTGACGAGGTGGGTGGATACCCGGCACTGGGTCAGCCCGGCATACAGTTCACGGCCGCGCGTCGGCAGCACCTTGTTGCGCACGATGCCCATCAGCGGCACCAGCGGGTAGAGCGTGTCAGTGCGCGAGAAGAACTTGTCGATTAGCCGTACCAGCACCGCTTTGCGCTTCTCCAGCGAGTCGCCGCCGTACATTTCATCGGCGACAAACTGCCAGTAAAGATAGTCGACGGCTTCGATGGCGGTCGCCAGTTCGTCCAGTTCCTCGAAGCTTGTGTCCGGGTTGCCCCAGGTGACGCGCGCGGTGATGGTGCCGCCGACGCGCTCATGGATGTGGCCAAGGTTGCGGATGACCTTGCGCCAGATACCGCGGCCGCGGTAATCGTCCGTCGTCTGTTCGCCACCATCTATGGACACCAGGATGTTGGAGAAGCGCGCCAACATCCAGTCGGGCAGATCGTCAAGCAGCGTGCCATTGGTCTGGAGCTGGTAACGGAATTCGGGGAAACGCCGCATCACCTGCTGCATCATTTTCTGGTTGAGCGTGGGTTCGCCGCCGTAGAAGGTGACGTAGATTTCCTTGCCGGCGAGATGTTTTTCGACGAAGGCGGCCAACTGGTCGATGTCATATTTGAGCTCGGTCTGTGAACCCAGCACCTCGCCTACGCCGAGCGAACAGTAGGTACATTTCAGGTTGCATTTGAGTGTCGTCAGCAGTTGCAGTTCGACGCGGTTGCCGGCAATGGGATCGATATCCGAGTCCGGCGCGGGCGCCGGACGTATGGCTTCAAGAGTATGGGTAGGCAAGGTTTTCTCCTCCGGGCCAAAAAACTGAGCCGCGATGCAGGGCATTGCGGCGGCAGGGGTCAGACGGCGGCAGGGAGGAGCGGAGGGCCGGTCTTGTGCGCGGCGATGACGCCAAAACGCAGCCAGGCCGCGGCCACGCTGGGCGCGACGATGCGGGAACGCAGGCAGGCGGAGAGGTGGGCAGTCATGGAGGATGAATTTTGTTTTCCCGATTATTCGCGTGCGATTCTATATCACCAAGACCATATCACGCGTCTGCCAGGCAGCAGGGATACGCGGTTTATCGGGAATCTTCAGTGGATCAATCAAGGTATACTTAAATCCACGTCAGCCAAAGCATCAGACAGGGCGCTTTTATTTTGATCAATTTCCGCCAGTTGCCGGTTCCTCGATCCCATCCATGTATCTGAGTTACTTTGGCTTAACCGAAGCACCTTTCTCCATAGCGCCAGACCCGCGCTATCTTTATATGACGCGGGGCCATCAAGAGGCGCTCGCGCATCTGCTTTATGGCGTGAACGGGGATGGTGGATTCGTGCTGCTCACGGGTGAGGTCGGGGCGGGCAAGACCACCGTGTGCCGCTGCCTGATCGAGCAAATTCCCGACTCCTGCGATGTGGCCTATGTCTTTAATCCCAAGCTGACTGTGGAGGAATTGCTCTCTGTTGTTTGCCTGGAATTGGGCATCGCCAGCCCGCCCGGAAACACCAGCATCGGCGTATTCGTTGATTGCATCAATGCTTACCTGCTCGATGCCAATGCCAAGGGCCGGCACACGGTGCTGATCATTGATGAAGCGCAGAATCTTTCCGCCGAAGTTCTGGAGCAGATGCGTCTGCTTACCAATCTTGAAACCAATCAGCGCAAGCTGCTGCAGATCATCCTGCTGGGTCAGCCGGAACTGGCGGAGATGCTCGATCGGCCTGGATTGCGGCAGCTCGCGCAACGCATCGTCGCGCGCTATCACCTGGGAGCTCTGGCCAAGTCCGAGGTAGCCGCATACGTGCAACATCGCCTCGACGTATCGGGCAACCAACGGCAGATTTTCCCCAAGGCGCTCATGGGCCAACTGTATCGCCTGAGCAAGGGCGTACCGCGGATCATCAACGTGCTTTGCGACCGGGCGCTGCTGGGAACCTACACGCAAGGAAAGGAGCGGGTGGATCATGCGACTCTTGCTCAGGCAGCACGTGAAGTGTTCGGGCAGCGAACGGTGCACAGGCGCACCCTGTGGCGCACCGCTGTAGCGGCACTGTTGATTGCAACAAGCGGCGCACTGGCACTTGGTGCCTATCGGTGGACACAGCATGACAGCAAGACTGCGGCAGTAACGCCCGCGACTGTAAGAGCCGCGGCAACACCGGCGGCAAAGCTGGACGCGGCTGGCTCGACCCCAACTGCGCCGGTGGCTGAAAAACCAGCGCAGGTGCTGGCATGGCCGCAAAGCGTGCCGCGCACGAACAGCAGGTCGATGGCTTATGCAGCGCTATTCCAGACATGGAAAATGGACTATGAGGGCGGGGATGCCTGCCAGCAGGCCACAAGGGCAGGCTTGCACTGTCGTGTGGCGCGCGGCGGACTGGGGGAACTGCGCGAAATGAATCTGCCCGCGGTGATGCACATGAAGGATGAGCAAGGCCAAGAGTTCTATGTCACGCTGACCCGGCTTAACGGCAACACGGCCACCCTTGCAGTCGGAGGCAAAAGCAGGACAATAGCGCTGGAAGCCTTGGCAGACCAATGGTCCGGACACTACACCGTTATGTGGCGCATGCCCCCGCAAGTCCAGGAACATATCCGGTTCGGTGAACGCGGTGCGGCGGTAGCATGGCTAAGCCAGATGCTCCCAAAGGGGCAAGGCAGCGCCGCGCAGACCAGCGGGGAGCCTGTGTTCGACGATGCCATGACGCGGCGGATCAGGCAGTTCCAACTTGCTCAGGGATTGATACCCGACGGGGTTATCGGACCGCAGACCCTGATCCGCTTGAGTGCGTTATCCGATCAAGCGGCGCCGCAACTCACTCCCGGGCAAGGGAAAAAGTAGGCATGTCATATATCCTCGATGCTCTCAAGAAATCCGACCAGCAGCGCCGGCGCGGGGTGGCGCCGACACTGCTGGCACCGCAGCTAACGGCGGCAGTGTCCGAACGTCGCTTGTCGAAGTTTCATGTTCTGCTGGCTGTGCTGCTGATAACTGCCGGCATCGTGATCGGCGCTTTGCGTCCGTGGCAGGGCGAACAACCGGCTTCAATTCCGGCATCGGCAATGGTTGTTCAAGCGGCAAGGCCACCTGTAGCGATGACACTACCAGAATCAAATCCGCCCCCATCTCCAGCCTCGGTGCAAGCGCAATCGCCCTTGCATTCGGAACAGGAGATACCGGCGCAGAAACCTGCGACGGCAACGCTTCCGGCCCCTGTCGCACAGCCTCCCAACCCAATCGCGGTCTCTGTTCCGCCATCTGCGGCCGGAAAGCCTGAGGTGTCCGCCGCTGCCGCTACTACTCAAGAGCAAACAGTGATGACTATGGCAGAATTGCCACTATCGATCCAGCAGGAAATCCCGAAAATGACGATTACGGTCCATGCCTATTCACGCACATCCAAAGAGCGTCTGTTGGGCATCAATGATCGGATGTTGCGGGAAGGCGATTACCTTATACCGGGCCTGATGCTGGAGCAGATAACGCCGGAAGGCATGATCATGAACTACAAGGGCTACCGCTTTCGGCACGGCGTGCGCTAGTCCCTGTTTTACACAAAGGCAGATTGCGATCTGCCTTTGATTCCATATCGGTCAGTGCTTCTTCTTCTCCGCCTGTTTCTGCATCTCTGCAACTTTCGCGGCTGTAGCTTTGTTCTGCTTGGCGATCACCAGGGTCTTGAGCTTCTCGTAGACCGCACGCGATACGATGTTGCGGGTTGTGAGATGGGCCTTGGTGAGGTAAGGCCGGCCGGCGATGATCTTGTCGGCTTCCGTGTCACTGATACCCGGAAGCGTCATCAACTCCTTTTTTTCAGCGCTGTTGATGTCGACAAGCTTGACCTTTGCGACGGGTTTGCGCTTGGTCTCGCTCACGACGCTATTTGGGCTCGCTTTGGTCTTGCTGGTTGCTGCCTGCGGCGCATCTGCCTTGTTGTCGGCAAAGGACGGGGTAACGCCCAGCGACAGTACTGTCGCAGCAGCCAAGGCGACAGAGATAAAATGATATTTCATAAAATTTCCTTTTGAATGAACTTGCGTTTTAATTCAGGCAGTCTTGTCTTGACAAAAAATAACCCGGATACATTATCGCATCCGGGTTAGCTTTTGGCGCTGTTGCCGGGGCACGGCGAACCGTGCCCGGCTTTTTTCACGATCGACTACTTCGCATGCATGGCCTTGATATCCGCAATTTGGCCGGAGAGGTGGCAAATCGTGCACTGCTCGGTAGTAGCAAGAGCTGCAGTGCGCCCCGCATAAAGCGAACCGCCGTTCGCCCTCATGTGGGCTTGCGCCACAGTGCTGTCGTGGCAAGCGAAGCATGCCGTTGCAATCGGCGAGTTCACCAAGGTCGTGCCCGCGGCGGCGGTAATTACCTGTGTGCCGGCGTTATAGCTGAAACCCGAGCCATAGTCGGTGTCCAGCGTGATGTACGGCGAGAATGCAAACAAGGACAAAGCGCTGGCTGTGGACGAGAATATACCCGTTGCCACTGTCCGGTACAGTCGATTGGGCAGGGCACCGGCCGATGCGGCGGCGCTGAAGTCATAGGTGCCGGGCAAATGGCAGGTTTCGCACTTGTTGAGAATGCCCGGATAACCAATTTTCCAGAAGCCGTCGGTAGTGGAAGAGGCATGCCAAGTGAAATCCATCCCGCGCTTCGCTGCCGCATGGATCGCGTGGACAAAGCTCGTAGAGTCCGCCGACCAACCCGAACTGGTTCTGTTCGGATTGTGGCACCAGGAACAGGTCGTGCCGTCGTTGCGCTGTCCGGCGTGGAAATTGTCTTCAGTGAACACCCCGAGTTCCTGGTGGCACTTGTTGCAGCGCGCATCTTCGACGATCGCCCGGCGCCCGGTATAGCCGCTGGCCACCTTCTGCTGATCGGGCGCGACGACGATCAGGCCGCCCGTTGCGTTGGGCATGCCCGCGGTCAGTCCGCTTCCCGTCGCGGCCGTGACCGGATAATTTGAGAGATTCGTCTGCGTGAGCGGCAGGGTGGACTTCACGTTGTACGAATACCCCATGCCGCCGGTCAGCATCACCGCGCTCGCCGGTATGGTGATGCCGGTAAGGGTCGCGGTGTAGAAGCCGTTGGCGTCAGGGCCGGTCAGGGTGCCGGCACCGGTGCCCGTGGCGGTACCGTTCCAAAGGCTCCGCAGGTAGCTGGACACGGAGGCGTTGAAATCAGCCGGGGCGGCGATGCCATCCTGCGGCACGGCGAACACGAAGTACACGCTGGGCGCACCCATGAAGTTGTCCCAGATTTCCTTCTGTCCCGTCGCGGGGTTCGGTGTCGCGGTCGCGAAAGTGTTGAAGGGTGTTGCTACCCCGTTTTGCAGCATCCTGAAGACCATTACCGGCTGGTTGCTCGCATTCTTGGAAACGCTGTTGATTTCATAGGTGACCTTGATCGCGCCTGCTGGCACGTTGCTCGTGTTTGACGCGATCCAAGCGGCGTTGGTATTGGAGTTGGTGCCGCCCAACAGGAGCGAATTGGTCGGGTTTGGCGGCGTCACCGGTATGTGGTTTACCGCGATGGTCGTCGCATCATGGCATAGTGCGCATTGCGAATCATCCGCCTTGGCGCCGCCGACGTGGCCAGGAAAGGCTCCATTCAGCGTTTCGCCGCCGCCGGTCGCGAAATTGATGCCATCATGGCAGGCGCCGCAGGCCGAACGGTTGGGCACGTTCTTCCAGTTGTCGCCCTGTGCCGTGGCGCTTGCCGCGCCGGCCGTACCGTCGTGGCACTTGGTGCAATTGCGGATATCCTGCGGGAACTTGCAGGCTTCTTCGTACCTGACGCCCCCATAGTTATAGCCGGCTTTTAGCAGGAATTCGCTCATGTGGATCTTGTGGATATGCGGGGCCAGCTTTCCGACCGCGAGGCCGTTGATCCGGTAGGTGCTCAGACCGTCATAATTGCCATCGGCAAGGACCACCGCTTCCGTCCGCCCGTACTTGCGCTGTTCGGTATGGCAGACCACGCAGTACTCGACCTTGTTGCGATTGCCGCCATGGAAGGTGGCATCGGAAGCTTCCGCCGAGGCAGTGGGGAAGCCGCCAAGGTTCTGGTGGCAATCATTGCATTTCTGCGTCGAGGCGATATCGCGCCCGGACGCCGTTACGGCTGCGCCGGTGGCCGGGGTGAAGTCATAGATCGCGTTCGCCGGATTGGCCAATAAAACCCCCGGGGTCACCTGAACGGCGTTAGGCGTGTTGGTGCCGGTGCCGGGGGCGTTGCCGGAAAGCTGGATTGACACACGATGGACCAAGGTGGGATCGAAGGTCAGATCATCCAGGTCCGCGGCAACGTTAGGGGCGGTCAGCGTCGCTGCCGCAACGTCATCCTTGGCCTTGGTGATGTCCCTATAGAACGTATAGGTGTAAGTACCATCGCCATGATCTACCAGCGTACCGGTATTGTCGGTGGTCGGCCGTGTCGGAACCGAGGCGGTAATGGCGCCGGTGGTCGCGTTCTTGGTTGGCACTGTGGTCACGATGTAGCTCACCCACCTGCTCGGGGCGGTGCCCGTGCCGGGGACCAGTTTGGCCAGGGCGAAGGAAAGATTGGCATAGCCGGGCACTGTGGCGGTCGCGCTTTGCGATGTATTGCCCAGCCCCACGACCGGGTTGCCAGCAGCAGTTATCACCGTGAAATTGACGACGGGGGGACTGGCGATGGTAACGCTTTGCACTGTAACCTGGGGTGCAAGCGCTGCCCAGGCCGCAGTGGCAGCCTCAGTGACAGGAGCGGAGTTGCTGGCCAGCGTAACTGGGCCGGTACCGGCATCCTTGCCCGGAGGACCCGCCGGCCCCGCCGGACCCTGCGCACCCGTTGCGCCGGGGGAACCGTCACTGCCGTTGTCGCCGCTGCAAGCGGCCAAGGTGCCGACCATCAGTGTTATCAAGCCCAGCCGGGCCAGTGCAGTGATCTTCATTGTGTTCTCCGTTATCGTTAGAAGTCTGATTGTTGTAGTCAATGAGGCCGTGAATCAAGTCAGATTTTTTCTCGCATGCGTATATCTTCTATCGGTTTACTTGGCATTTGCGTTGCAAAAAATAACCACCTGAGGAATTAACCAGGCAGTCATTATCTTGAGCTTGCTTACATTCTTTTACATTATTTATTACTAGCCAAGGTCGCCTGCTCTGTCAATGGGCTGTTCTACCTATGCTTTGAACTTTCGGGCATCACGCTGGAATGGCATGGGTTCAATAGCGGGCCTGTCTCACCGGGAGTCGTATCCCAGGCGAAAAAACGGAAGCCATAACGCTTCCATTTCTGGTGCTGCGCCGAGACGCATTAAGCATGCCCCCGGTTTTGGTGCCATCAACCGTTTCACATGGTCAGTGCTTCTTCTCCGCCAGTTTCTGCAACTCTTCAAGTTTCTTCGCGGTCGCCTTGTTCTGCTTGGCGACCACCTTCGTCTTGAGATTTTCGTAGACACTGCGGGCGAGGACGTTTTGGGTAACCAGATGGGCCTTGCTAAGGTAAGGTCGGCCGGCGATGATCTTGTCGGCTGCAGTGGCGTCGATGCCGGGGAGTTTCATCAACGCTTCCTTGCTCGCACTGTTGATATCAACCAGATTTTTCGGGGCAACCTTTGCGGCTTTGGCAGGAACAGCGGGCTTCTTGGCCTTGACTCCTGTTGTCTTGACAACGCTGGCAGCTTTCGCCCCCGAGCTATCCTCTGCCGCGTTCTCCACGGCCAGGGACAGGCTGGTGGTCAGCATCAGTGCTGCGGCGATCAGAACGGATGGGATGAAACTGTGTTTGTATTGCATGAAATTCTCCTGGGTTTTCTGGAAAAGGCTGGAATGGGAAAGATATAGCGAACGCCGCCATTGTTGTCAATGCGCACTATCAAAAAGAAACCGGAAGCGATGCGCTTCCGGTTGGGGTACTGCGCCGGAGACGGATTAACCGTTCTCCGGCCTTGTTGCTGTCATCGACTATTGCGCATGCATGGTCTTGATGTCGGCCAATTTGCCTGAAGCATGGCAAAGTGTGCATTGTTCGGCCTTGGCAAAGCCGCTGGTGCGAACACCGGTGCCAGTAACCGTAACGGTTGAAGCCCGCCTGACGATGGTGCCGCCATTCGACTCCATGTGCGATACGGCTAAACTGCTGTCATGGCAACCGAAGCAGGCAGAGGCGATCGGTGAGCTCACCAAGTTATCGGTTGAGTAATCACCAGGGCCGGCGCCATTCGTCGTTACCCAGGGTGAAAGATCAAGGCTCCCAGCCGTATGGGTCACGGCATTGGTATCCGTCGCCCACAGCAGATTGGGTACGGCAGCCGCATTTGCGGTCGCGCCGAAGTCATAACTGCCAGGAACGTGACAGGTTTCGCATTTTTTCAGCACGCCCGGATAGGTGACGTCACCAAAACCCTTCGGGTTTTCGGCGGTGGCCTGGTAGGTGAAATCCTGCGTCCGCTTCGAAGCGCCATGGATGCTGTGAATCATGTTTTTGGCCTGCAGACTCCAGCCGGTGGCGCCATGGCCAGCCGGGGTGTTCGCCGTATGGCAGATGGGGCAGCCTTCGCCATTGTTACGCGAGCCGCTGTGGAAGGACGGGTCGACACCCAGTTGTCCATGGCAGTTGTTGCATTTTGCATTACTGACAACGGAACGGCGGGCGGTGTAACCGGTCGCGGTCTTTATCGCAAACTGTGTCTCGCGCAGGCGCAGTCCTTTCGGATAATCGGCAAGGTTCAGTTGGACGAAACCGTTGTAATTGACGCCAAGCGCCGCGGTTACCAACTTCGCACCGGCCGGAAGAGCGGTGGCCAAGGTTGCCGTGTAATAGCCGTCCACATCGGGGCCGGTCTGGGTCCCTTTGCTTGCTATGCCGTCACGAAGATCGCTCACGCTGGCGCTAATGGAACCAGTCCAGTCGGCCGGACTTGCAACGCCATCCGTAGCAGCAGCGTAAACCACATAGATACTGGGCGACCCGGCAAGGTTGTTGATCAGATAGTCCTTGTCTTGATAGGTACAGGTTGCCGGGACTGTTGTGGCGCAGGCAGGCTTGGCGTTCAAGGTGACCGGTGCCATTGCTCCACCAGCTCCATCATCCTTCAGGATGCGATATACCACGGTGGCTTTATTGCTGGCCACGCTGGCCGACTTGATCTCGAGACCAATCTTGTAGGCGCCGGCTGGCATATTCAGCTGCGATGCCAGAGCGATATCAGGACCCATTCCGGCCGCGTAACCGACGGTAGGCGTGTCCACTGCAGTGTTCAGCGGGTAACCGCCACGGCCGCCATTGGAGCCCGTAGGATCGACCGTTACGTGATACATCGGAATATCAGCCGCACCATGGCAGAGCGCGCACTGAGAGTCGTCCGCCTTGGCACCGCCAACGTGGCCGGCGAATTCACCGTTCAAAGTCGTTCCGCCGCCGGTGGCAAAGTTGATGCCGTCATGGCAAGCGCCGCAGGCGAGGCGGCTGGGCACCATCTTCCAGTTGTCGCCGTTGGCGGTCTTGTTGACCGCAGTGGCCGAACCATCGTGGCACTTGACGCAGTTTGTAACCGGCTGCGGATAGGTAACCTCGTTGAATTTGCCTTCAGAGGAGTTATTAAAGTTGTAGCCCTGCTTGAGCAGCTTCTCACCCATGTGGATGTGATGCAGCATATTGGGGAGGTTGCCCAAGGCGCGACCATCGACGACGGCGGTGGTCTGGCGGGTGGTTCCGGTCAGGGTCATGCCGCCATCGGTACTGCTCGCTTCCTGGCTGAAGGAGTACCTGATCTGGTCGGTATGGCAGGTCACGCAATATTGCGGATCCTTGCGACTGCCGTGGGCCAGGACTTTCCCGGCGTGGCATCCGCTGCAGGAATCGATCTTGACGATATTGCGCGTGCTGGCCAGGGAGCCGCCATCGGGGCGGAAATCAAACACGGCGTTCGCGGTGTTAACCATATTCACGCTGGGAGTTACGGTCACGGCAGTGGGCGTGTTGGATCCGGTGCCGGGGGCAGCGCCGCCGAGCTGAATTCCCAGACGGTGGGTTAGGGTCGCATCGAAGCTCAAATCGCCCAGATCGGCCTTTTTATTAAGGCCGTTAGCTGTGTCTATCAGGGCCGCCGCAAGCGTTGCGACTTGCGTGGGATCGCGGTAGAAGGTGTATTGGTAGGTGCCATCACCGTTATCGACCAAGGTGCCTTGAGCATCCGTAGTGGGGAAAGTACCGCACCAGGTCGGAGCAGTGGCGGAATCGCAGGACGTTGTGGCAGCGATAGTCCCCGCCTTCTCGGCTACGGTTACCGGCCTGAGTACGTTATAGCTGACCCACTTGCTGGGGGCGCCGTTGGTGCCGGGTACCAACTTGGCCAGGGTGAAACCGAGGTTGGTCAAGCTGGCCACAGTGGCGGTGGCGCTTTGGGACTTGTTGCCCAGACCCACCACCGGATTGCCGGCGGCATCTTTCACCGTGAAATTGACGACGGGGGCGCTGGCGATGGTCACGCTTTGCACCGTGACCTGTGGTGCCAGTGCCGCCCAGGCCGCAGTTGAAGCCGAAGTAGGCGTAGCGGTGTTGCTGGCCACCGCGACTGTGGCAACCGCATCCTGGCCCGCTGGGCCTGCCGGACCCGCCGGACCCTGTGCCCCCGTTGCGCCGGGTGAGCCGTTGCTGCCATCATCGCCGCATCCAGCCAAAGTACCGGCTATCAGCATTACAAGACCCAATCGGATCAGTGTTTTAAACTTCATTTATTTCTCCCAATTAGAAGATAACTAAAAAACCCCGATACGATTCCGTAAGGAGTCGCACTGCTTAGATACTGCTGTTTCAAGAACCTGCGCTCGATTGCCAACCCTCAGTAATGCTGAATGTTTAACTGCGGATTTCATCCACTTGCGTTCGTTACTTCATGCTGATACAGCGTGTTCGCGGCGTAATGCAATGGAGGCAAGCTCGCATCCCCATTTATGCGCGCTTCGCTACCAGACAATCCGTAACTAGCGGTAACAAAATATACGGGCAACATAATGTGCCCTGTTTGACACAGATCAAGCGCTCTTGGCGCATAGCCTGAAATGCGGCGCATAACGACAGCTTTTATGATCTGGATCAACAAATGCTCTCCGTATCCGATGATTAAGGCTAATTGGAGTCTCTCGGCTGTCATCCAGGCTGTAATGCCGTCCCATTGCTGAGCGTGTTTGCATGCGTTGCAGTAAATAGCTTCTGGATTTCCCTGGAGTAATCGCCTATCGACCATGGCCGGCAGTCCATGTCGCGGTTGCACCCGGAGTAAACGAAAAAAACCCGGAAGCGTTGCCGCCTCCGGGTTTATTGGCACTTTGCCAAGGCACGGTCACCGTGCCCCGGCTGTTACCGTGACCAAACCTCGGCCACTTTATTACTCATGCATGGCCTTGATGTCGGCCACTTTGCCGGAACCATGGCAAAGCGTGCACTGCTCGGTCTTGGTAAATGTCATCGTCGACGCTGTGCCAATTGCCGGACGCGTTGCCGTCGAGGCGACGCTGGAGAACAACCGGACGATGGTGCCCCCGTTCGATTCCATGTGCGCGACAGCCAGACTGCTGTCGTGGCAGCCGAAGCAGGCAGAGGCAATCGGTGAAGTCACCAGATTGTTGGCGGAGTAGTTAATCTGCCCCGCGCCATTGATCGTCACCCAGGGCGAAAGGCCGATGGAAGGAAGCAGGGTGGGATTGCTCATGTCTCCCTTCGCATCCGTGGTCCACAACAGATTGGGCAGAGCAGCACTGTTCGCACTGGCACTGAAATCATAGGCGCCGGCCACGTGACAGGTCTCGCAGTTCTTCAGGATGCCCGGATAGGTGACTTCCGCGAAGCCGCCCGGATTCGCGGCGGTGGCTTCGTAGCTGAAATCCTGTTCGCGCTTGGCCGATCCGTGAATGGAGTGCACGAGGTTCTTGATGCCGACGTTCCAGCCGCCGCCGAAGCTGTTGGCTGCCCCGGTGTGGCCGGTCGCGTTGTTGGCGTTATGACAGATCGCGCAGCCTTCGCCGTTGTTGCGTGCGCCGCCATGGAAGGACGGGCTGACACCGAGCTGGCCATGGCAGTTGTTGCACTTGGCGTTGCTGACAATGGAGCGGCGAGCCGTGTAACCGTTCGCGAGCTTCATGACGAACTGCGGTTCGCGCAGCCGGATTCCATTGGGGAATTCCGGGTGACCCAGCTGGACGAAGCCTTGGTAGTTGATACCAATCGCGGCGGTGACCATCTTCGCCGCGTCAGGGATGGTGCCGCTCAGCGTCGCGCTGTAGAAGCCATCCGCGTCGGGGCCGGTCTGCAAAGCACCATCGCGCAGCGCCTTGACCGTCATATTGGTGCTGGCATTCCAGTCGGCCGGATTTGTAATGCCGTCTTGTGTGACCGCATAAGCCACATAAATGCTGGGCGTGCCATCGACGTTGTTCATCAGGAAGCCCGTGGCGTTCAGGGTGACCGGCAGTCCGTCTTTCAGGATGCGATAGACGACTGTGGCTTTCTTGGCGCCGGCGGCACCAGCGACGGTGACCTGCTTGATCTCGAAATTCATCTTGAAGACGCCAGCCGGCAGATTGCCGAGCTGGGACGCCAGCGGAATCGTAGGACCTTGTCCGGAGGGGAAACCCGGCGTGGGCGTGTCCAATGCGGTGTTTGCCGGGTATCCGGCACGACCACTCGAACCTTCAGGATCGACCGTCACGTGGTAAATCGTCGCGATCGAAGTGGCATCGTGGCACAGCGCGCACTGAGAGTCGTCCGCCTTGGCGCCGCCGACGTGGCCGGCGAATTCACCGTTCAAAGTCGTTCCGCCGCCTGTAGCAAAGTTGATACCGTCGTGGCAGGCACCGCAAACGAGGCGATTGGGCACGTTCTTCCAGTTGTCGCCATTGGCGGTCTTGGCGTTGGAGGTCGCCGATCCATCGTGGCACTTGACGCAGTTCTTGATGTCCTGCGGATAGGTGATTTCGTTGAACAGGATATTGGCGTAGTTGTACCCGTCCTTGCTCAAATGGTGACTCATATGGAGTTTATGGACGTAGTTGGGGAAGTCGCCGACTGCATTGCCGCCGATCCGGTAGGTGCTGCCGGAAAAGCCGGTTGCCGTGGTCGTGGCTTCGGTACGGCCGTACTTGCGCTGGTCGGTGTGGCAGACCACGCAGTATTTCGTTTCAACACGGCCACCGCCGTGTAGCGCCAGCTTGCCGTGGCATTCATTGCACTTGGCCGTAGCAACGATGTCGCGCGAAGGATCGGTAGCGGCTACCGGGCCGGTGGCGGGAATGAAGTCATAGATCGCGTTGGCCGGATTCTCCATGGCGACGCTAGGGGTCACGGTAACGCCATTGGGGGTGTTGCTGCCGGTGCCGGGTGCGTTGCCGGAAAGCTGGATCACCAAGCGGTGAACCGCGTTCGCATTATAGGTCAGATCGCCCAGATCCGCGGCGACGTTGGGCGCGGTCAGCGTGGCTGCCGCAACTTCGTCCTTGATCTTGGTGATGTCGCGATAGAAGGTGTAGGTGTAGCTGCCATTCCCGTTATCGACCAGCGTACCGGTGTTGTCGGAACTGGGCCGGGTCGGGACCGAGGCGGTAATGGCGCCGGTGGTCGCATTCTTGGTCGGCACCGTGGTCACGATGTAGCTAACCCACTTGCTGGGAGCGCCGCTAGTACCGGGAACCAGTTTGGCCAGGGCGAAAGCCAGATTGGGATAGCTGGGAACTGTGGCGGTCGCGCTTTGCGATGTGTTGCCCAGACCCACCACCGGATTGCCGGCGGCATCTTTCACCGTGAAATTGACGACGGGGGCGCTGGCGATGGTCACGCTTTGCACCGTGACCTGTGGTGCCAGTGCCGCCCAGGCCGCAGTTGAAGCCGAAGTAGGCGTAGCGGTGTTGCTGGCCACCGCGACTGTGGCAACCGCATCCTGGCCCGCTGGGCCTGCCGGACCCGCCGGACCCTGTGCCCCCGTTGCGCCGGGTGAGCCGTTGCTGCCATCATCGCCGCATCCAGCCAAAGTACCGGCTATCAGCATTACAAGACCCAATCGGATCAGTGTTATAAACTTCATTTATTTCTCCTAATTAGAGATAACTCCAAAACGTCACCACGGTTCCTAAGGAGCCGCATTTGCATTTGCATTTGTTTAGGTACTGCCATTCCCCGAAACTGCCTTCTGACTTGCCAATCTCCTGTTAATGCTAAAGTTATTAATTAATAAAAGCGCCATCACATGCCAGTAATAAAACGTTACAAAGGATACTAGTAACCATAATTTCTTTATTGACATGGATCAAAGCTGATACAGATCAAACAGATGATCAAAACCCTCCCGGTATGCCGCGGCCTCCGAGTTTTTATAGTCCGTCAGTCTTTGATTGTGTGATTATGCGAACGGAATCACGCTTTCGATTCCGCTATTTGAGTTGTAGTGCGAAGCTTCCATCGCCACGTTCGACGGCGATCATTCGCAACAGCGGCGCGAGCTGTTGCTGGTGCTGCGGTGGAATGTGGGCAGTGCCCGAAAACGCGAGATTGCCCCCACCGTACCATGAACCTTCGCCGTCGAGCTGCAATGGTCCCTGAACCGTGCGCAGCGACGTTCGTACCGTGGCGCCGTCACCATCGAGTCGCAGTTCATAGTCGCCCAGAGGCGAGACTCGTGTAAACGCCGATCCTGCGCCGCGCCATTGCAGTGTGGCGTTGCCCTGGATCGAGTCGCGCCCGAAGGTAAGCCGTGCAATGTGCAACAGCATGTCGCCAGTGAGTCCGAGCGGGGCCAGCTTGGGTATGCCAAGGCCGAGTGCGGCGGCGGGCAAGTCGATGTCGGCATCCTCTACTTCGATCCGTGACGGCGTAATCGTCACTGGAAAATGCCGGGGCGCACGATCCAGTGTGACTTCATACCGGAGTTTTCCGCGCAGCAGATACGCGGGTCGGATTTTCCAGGCGATGCTCTTTGCGATTCCGCTACGGCGGTTTACATCGAGGATCTCGATCTGTCCCGTCCCCGACCATAACGTACCGCTGGCTTCAGCGAGACGCAGCGCGCCTGCACTGGCTTGTGCCAGGCGTGCGTCGATCAGGGTCGACGGCGCGGTGGCGATCAGTCCAAGCGCAAAGACAGCAAGCCCAAGGCCAATCAGTAGCCAGCGGCTCACTGTGCTTTGGCGCGGGTGAAGGTGGCGGTTATGCTCACCAATCCCGGCGTGGTCAGGGCCTCAATGCGGCTGGTGTCAAGCCGGATGCGCTGCTCCTGCAGGGTTGCGACCCAGGCCAGCCAGTCGGCGAAAGGCACCGACCCGAATACCACTTGCACCTGATCGGCCCCTCTGGCATCGATGCGCAGCAGCGCGCGCCCGAGTCCGGTGGCATTGGCCTGAGACTGTATTTGCGTACGCAGGTCGGACTGCGGCGTGGGAGGTGAAGGCATAGCGCGCACGCGGGCGAGTTCGTTTGCATCGGATTCCAGACGCAGCGCCTGTGCACGCAGAACGGATACCGATGCTCCCAGTTGGGTTCGAGCCTGGTTCGCCGACTGCACCAGCAACAGGTACAGCATGGCTCCCACAACCACGGCCAGCGTGACGATGATCACCCGGTCGCGCGGCGAGCGTGATTCCCACAGCTTCTGCAGCCGCGCCTTCATGATGCGCGCACCGTGATAACTACTTTTCCACCAGGCGCAGCCTGAACACCCTGGTCGACGCGCAAGCCGGATTGGAGCAGACGCGCCACGATGCTGCGAATGCCATCGTTCTGCACACCAGCAAGTTCGAGCGTCATGCGTCCGCTCTCGTAGGAGGCGATGCGCAGTCCGCCTGGTGGTACCTGTCTCAATGCTGCTGCCACGTTGCTTATCATCGGTAGAAAGTCACCACTGTCAGGTTGCCCGACGGCATGTCGTGCCTCGGCCAGGTTGCGCCGCATTTGCAGCGCCGGATCCGCTATCGCGACGGCTTGCGGGAAGGAAGCGCGGAAACGCGATTCCATGCGTGTGCGCAAGTTGCGCTGCTCGCTGGCGAGGCGAGTCCAGTCCGCGACCAGCGCCAGTGAATGTATGGCCAAGACTGCAGTCATGATCCATGCCGCTGGGCGCAGACGGGCGAGAGTATCGGGTGGCAGGCGCCAGCGTATGCGCTCCTTCATCAGACTGACGCCGGCTTCGGGTGGCGCCGAGCGCCAGTCCCAGGGTTCGGCAGTGCGCAGGGCGACGCCGAGCGCGCGTTGCCATGCGTCGATTTTGAGTGGCGCATCGGGTACAGTCGCGTACACCGCGATCGATGAAGGAGCCTCGCCACGGGCCTTCACTTCGTCGAGCATCAGGCGCAGTGACAGCGGGGGGGATGCCGAGTCGCCGCGATCGGTCGCGCCGCCTTCGAGATCGGAGGTGCGCACGAATCCCTCGTGACCGTTCCAGGCGAGGCTCCATTCGCCTTCCATCCGCGGCAGCATCAAGGTTTCGCAGTGCACTTCGTAGCCGCGGATACCAACGGCGTCGAGTGCGTCGTGCCAGGCCTTGAGGCCCTGCTGGTCGGCGACGGCGAGCACATCGGCATCACCTGCGGAGCCGAGCCAGCTTACCTGATTGGCATCGGGGTCGCCGACGATTTCCTCTTCCACGGCATAGGCGAGCATCGCCCCGGTGCGGCGCTTGGCCGATTGCGGCAGGCGCGCCCGGGTGATCAGGACATCGGCGGCGGGAAGCACCAGTTGCACGCGTTCGGCGCGCTGCGGCAGTTGCGCCAGCGATCCTTCGCCAACGACCGCTTCGCGGCCGTCGCCGACCAGCGCCCATTGACAACGTTGTGGCGCCTCGCGCAATAAACCGTAAATTCGAAGCAAACTCATAGCGTAGCCTTGCTAAAGGTGTTCATTGCCATTGTATTGGAATGTGGGCCGGTGCGGCCTCTACTCCGCATCCCGACCGTATCATAGATATTTGCGCCATACGATATCAGGCCAGTTGGGGGTTTGGCGCGAGAACAGGGCCTTGCCGCGCGCCGAAGCGCCGCCGATAGTCACGCGCAGTGTCGCCATGAAGTAATCGCTGCTCACGCTGATGCCGCCGGATGCCGCTTCCGCGCCGCGCGGAAGGCGTGCGATGAATTCGTCGCTGCCGCGAAAATATGTCCGTTCCCGTTGCGAGACCAAAAGCTGGGCGCTACCAAGGTCGAGGCCATCGATTACTGCGGCGATCACTTCGGCGGGGGCGGTATTCACATTGACGGCAGTGGTCTTGGGCAGCGCCGTTATGTAAGGGCGCAGGCGGGTGCGCACATTGTCGTCGAAGCCACGTACCAGCGCCAGTTCATCCACGTCGATGAGCGGCTGGTCGGCGGCGAGGTAGGGTGGATCCAGGGCAAGGTAGTATTCGTCCTCGGCCCCATCCTGCGGCTGTGGCTGGCTGTCGGCGTCGATCCAGTCGGCAAGCGCGCCTGCGAGTTCGGCCGGCAAGCCCAGGATCGACAGCAGTTTGCTGAAGTGCGCGAGCTGCACCACATTGATCTTTCCTCCCGTTACCAGATTATTGATATTGAATTTTCCCTGCTGATCCTCGATCAGGCCAAGCAGTTCGCCGTTTTCGACCGACATCGGCGGTAGTTTCAACGCCCAGGGTTCGCCCAGATGGTCGACATTGCTTATGCGACGGTCATCGTAGAGTATGGCGCGCGCCCAGTCTGCGCCAGCCAGCAGTACGGAACGTGCCTGGATGTGGTCAGTCGTCAGTTCGACCTGGCGCGCCCATGTGCTCTGCGAAACCATGATCGCCACTGCTGCCATGGCGGCAAGCGCAACCACGCCCATGGCGAGCACGATGGCGACGCCACGCTGTTGGATTTTCATGATTGCAGCACGAATATGCGCACGATTTCTTCGTCCGTGGCGAGCACGATGCGCAGGCGCACTGCGCGCGGAATTGGCTTGTCGGTCGGCGCCGTGGGCCAGGCGTTGACCCAGAGCAGGGCAGGATTAAGGTACTGTAATTCGAAGGTCTTCACTCCGGCCAGTACCGGATAGTGCTGGGGTTGTGCGTCGGGTGCGACATCCAGTCCAGGCCACAACCACAACTCGATCTCGTTTTTTTCGTTGAGCCGATAGGCGATCCTGCGTGCCGTGTCGATGCCGTCAGCCGAAGCGAAGTGGCTGAATTCCAGGCTCGCCGCAACCGTTTCCGCCGCTGGTGTGCCCAGCCATGCTGGCGCGAGTCTGTCGCCGCTGCGTACTGGACGTGGCGCTGCCAGTTCCACGTCGCGCTCGAAGCGCCCGTAAAACGCTGCCACGCGCTGCCATTTGTCGGTTTCCCGCTTGACGTGTTCGCGCGCGTCGAGTACCGCTCCCAGCCCGCGGTAGGACATCAACGCGAGCAGCGACAGTACCAGCAGCGCGACCATTACCTCGATCAGGGTGAAACCGCGTGCGGTTTTCATTTGCCTGATCCCGGCGCATTGACGATGAACCCGGTGAGGTGCGCCAAAGCATGCGCCTCTTCGGCCGTCGCAAATACCTGTACCTCGACGCGGCGGAAGGCGGCGTTCGGAGTGGCGATGATTTCCTCGCGCCAGGCGAAGTCGAGGTTGCCTTGACGCGCGGTGCCGCGCAGCATCCCCGGCGGCAGCCAGTCAGCGCGTGCGCGGTGCTCGGCCAGCAGGTTTTCCGCAATCCAGCCGGCGAGCAGGCGTGAGCGCAGTTCGGCCACGTTGTTCGTGCCCTGGCCGGCGGCGCGCAGTGCCGCCATCAGCGCGATCGAGACGATGGCCAGCGCGACCAGCACTTCGACCAGGGTGAACCCTTTGCCGCTAGCGCAGCGCCACTTGGCCATTCTCTGGGCCTTCTCCTGGTACTGCTACGCGCACGTCGCCGACCGGAGAGCCAGTGACGGCAATATGTTCCTTGCCCAGTGCCATGCCGATGGTGAATGCCAGTGACGACCCCTGCGGAGTAAATTCCAGACGCATGGCTCCCTGCGGCTTCATGTTCTCCACGCGAAAATCGGAAACCATCATGCCTTGCGGCAGGGTCAACGCGCGCAACAGATCGCTGTCGCGAATTTCAGACCAGGTGCCGTCGTCATCCAGGCGCCAGAAGCGGTAGCCCGATTCGTCGGCGGTCCAGGCGATGGATTTCCCCGTGAGCCGCGCTTCCGTGGCGGCAAAATCCAGAAGCTGCGCCATGCGGTCCGCTTCGAGTTTCAATATGGCGCGATCATCGGGCTGTGTGATGGCGCTGACCAGGCCGATGAACAGGCCCATGATCATCAGCACCACGAGCATCTCGATCAGCGTGAAGCCCCGGCTTGGCGCCGAGATAATCGCGCGGCTCATTGCCGCCGGCCTAGAGTTCCCAGGAACCGATGTCGGTGTCATTACCCTCGCCACCGGACGCGCCATCGGCGCCGTAGCTGAAAACATCGATCTCGCCATGCACGCCGGGATTGAGGAACTGATAGGGATTGCCCCAGGGATCTTTCGGCAGGCGCTCGACATATCCGCCCGACTTCCAGTTGAGCGGGATCGGCGAGGTCTCCGGCTTGACCACCAGCGCCTGCAACCCCTGGTCTGTCGTCGGGTAGCGCTGATTGTCCAGGCGGTAGAGTTTGAGCGCCTGCATCAGGCTCGCGATGTCCTGTTTCGCTGCAATCACCCGCGCCTCATCCGGACGGCTGATAATCTTTGGTACCACCAGGGCGGCGAGAATGCCGAGAATGACGACGACTACCATTACTTCGAGCAAGGTGAAACCACGTTGCCTGCGTACATCGATCAGCATCGCTAAATTATCCCTTTCAACAATTGATGCTCCCCTCTCTTGGGGGCAATAACATCAATTATAATGCTTCGATAGACGTAACCGGCGGTCCCAGCAGTCCATTCCTAATATATGATGTGCCAATTCATGCATTCAGCCGATTACCGCCCTTGGCCCGTTTTTAGGCGCACGTATGATAATTAACGAGGATTGAGGAAGAATGCAGGCGCTCTCTTTGGGTCGATCCAGTCTTGCGCAAACGGCTCTCGTTTCCTCACTGACTTTGGTCGCGCTCGCGCTGCTCGGCGTCGTGCTCGCTTACTGGACCTGGGAGTGGTTTGCGCCGCGTGCCGAACCGCGCATCGAGGCGAGCGCGGTGCAAAGTGGCAGTGTAGCGGCCGCCGCAGCCATTTTTGGCAACGTGCCACGCAATCAGGAGACTGCTGCGCCCACCGGTATTGCGATCAAGCTGCTCGGCGTAGTGGCCGCCTCACCCGGCCGGCGCGGTTATGCGATCGTGCAATTGGAAGCGAAGCAGATTCTGGCGGTGCAGGAGGGCGAGGAGATTGCTCCCGGCATTCGCCTTGCCGAAGTTCACGCAGCTAACGTCATCCTGGAACGCAATGGCTTGCGCGAAACGCTTGCATTGCCGGAGAAGAAAACCTCCGCGTCCCCTGCACCGCAAGCCGCGGCATACGCTGTCGGACGACCTACGGAGTCCGCTGTTCCACAACCACAAGTTACAGAACCTGTTGCTCCTCAAGTCATACGACCGGCTAATCGGCGAGGCAGGAGATCCTCTCGTCAACAAAATGACAGTGATTGAAACCCATGATTTTCAGATAATGTCGCCATCGGTTTTTTACGGCGCAGCCAAGGATCATCTATGAAGCATTACTGGTTACGAACTGGTTTTTTGTGGCTCGCCATCGCAGTTGCAAGCGGGCAGGCGTGGGCTGATGACACGGCACCTGCCGAAAATCCTCCTGCCAAGGCGGCTGCGCGTCCGAGTGGCCCCGATATGGTTACGCTCAACTTCGTCAATGCGGACATCGAAGGCGTGGTGAAGGCGGTGAGCGAAATCACCAGGAAGAACTTTGTTCTCGATCCGCGCGTCAAGGGCACGGTCAGCATCGTCTCGGCCAGGCCGATGTCGCGGTCGCAGGTCTATCAGGTGTTCCTGTCGTCGATACGGGTGCAGGGCTTTACCGCGGTGGAACAAAGGGGCATGGTCCTGATCGTTCCGGAGGGAGATGCCAAACTGTACGCTGACTCGCCGGACAATGCGCGTGCGGCGGGGGATGTCGTCAGGACGCAGGTGTTCAGGCTGCAACACGAATCGGCGACGCAACTCGTGACGGTATTGCGCCCGTTGATCGCTCCCAACAATTCGATCACTGCCAACCAGAGCAGCAATACGCTGGTGGTTACCGACTATGCGAGCAACCTGCAGCGTATCGAAAAAATCGTTGCATCCATAGACCAGCCCGCCGATTCCGATTCAATCATGATTCCGCTCAAGTACGCCTCGGCGCTGGACGTCGCACAGACCATCAGTCGCTTGCTCGCCGATCCGGGGCAGACAGCGGACCCGACCAATCGTTTTACGGTAGCCGCGGACGCGCGCTCGAACAGCCTGCTGGCCCGCGCCGGCGATCCGTCGCGCTTGCGGCGGGTGCGCGAGTTGGTGGCGATGCTGGATACTCCCACCAGCGCCAGCGGTAATATTCACGTGATCTACCTGAAGAACGCGCAAGCGGTGAAACTGGCGGAGGTCTTGCGTGCGATCCACAGCGGTGAATCCAGCGGTGCGCAATTGGCCGCGCCGGCGGCGGCTGTGCCGGGGCAGGCGCCGGTAGCGGCGCAGAGCGGCGGGATGGCATCCGGCATTATCCAGGCCGATGCGGCCACCAATTCGATCATCATTACCGCTCCCGACGCGATCTACAATAATCTACGCGCTGCGGTGGAGAAACTCGATGTGCGCCGCGCTCAGGTCTATATCGAAGCGTTGATTGCCGAAGTCACCTCCGACAAGGCAGCGGAGCTGGGCGTTCAATGGCAGAGCCTATCCGGCCTTGGCAAGAACGGCACGCAGGCGTTTGGTGGCACTAATTTTAGCAATACAGGTGGGAACATAATTGATCTTTCCGGTACTGCTATGAAAAATGGGCTGTCATCATCAGATGTCGGAAATGGGCTAAATATCGGCGTGTTAAGGGGGACGGTCACGATTCCGGGCACGGATATCCAGATACTTAACCTCGGTGCGCTGATCCATGCGGTAGCATCGGATTCAAGCACCAATATCCTCTCCACGCCGACGTTGCTGACCCTCGATAACGAGGAGGCAAAAATTGTGGTCGGGCAGAACGTACCTTTTGTTACCGGAAACTATACAAACACCGGCGCGGGTACTGGCGTGGCTAACCCGTTTCAGACCGTTGAGCGCAAGGATGTTGGCCTGATGCTGAAGATCAAGCCGCAGATTTCCGAGGGTGGCGTGGTGCGGCTGCAAATTTCCGAGGAGGTTTCCAGCGTGCAGGATCTCAACAAGGACGGCGGGGGCATCATTACCAATAAACGCTCGGTCGATTCGACGGTGCTGGTCGACGACGGCAAGATCATCGTGATCGGCGGCCTGATGCAGGACTCGGTCACCGATGGCGCGAGTAAGGTTCCGTTCCTGGGCGACATCCCCTTGCTCGGCAATCTGTTCAAATCCAGCAAGCGCGAGCGCAACAAGACCAACCTCATGGTATTCCTGCGGCCGACGTTGCTGCGCAGCGAGGAGAGCGCCAATTCGATCAGTGGCGACCGTTACGACTATATTCTGGGTGAGCAGGCCAAGGCCGTACCCGGGTCCGCCATTCTTCCCGATTTCGGATCGCCCCGTCTGCCGCCGCGCCCGAGTTTGCCAGCGCCTAAAGCGGACAAACCCGCCACGCCGCAATGAGCAAACCGGCCGTTCCCTACGCCTTCGCCAAGGCCAAAGGCGTCGTCGTTACTGGTGTTGACGATGAAATGGCGCATGTGGCAGTGCGCAGCGGCGCACGCGCTACTGCGCTCGCCGAAGTGCGCCGCGCGCTGGGTGTGCCGCTACAGGCCAGGCGTATCGATGCCGACGAGTTCGATGAGGTGATCTCGGCCCTCTACAACACCGCCGATACCGGCGCCGCTGCGCTCGCCGACGACATCGCGCAGGACCTGGATCTGTCGCGGCTGTTGCAGGAAATTCCCAAGGTCGAGGACCTGCTCGAAAGCCAGAACGACGCGCCGCTGATCCGTCTGATCAATGCGTTGTTCACTCAGGCGCTGCGCGACGGCGCCTCCGACATCCATATCGAACCCTTTGAAACGCGCTCGGTAGTGCGGCTGCGGATCGATGGAACATTGCGCGATCTGATCGAGCCGGCGCGCGCGCTGCATGGCGCGCTTGTCTCGCGCGTCAAGATCATGGCGCAACTCGACATTGCCGAAAAACGTTTGCCGCAGGACGGGCGCATCACGCTGCGGGTGGCGGGAAAGCCGATCGATGTCCGGGTGTCGACAATTCCGACCGGTCATGGCGAGCGTGTGGTGCTGCGCCTGCTGGACAAGCAGGCAGGGCGGTTGGACCTTTTCAAGCTGGGGATGGACGCCACAACGCTGGCGACCATGGACAAGCTCATCAGTTCACCGCATGGCATTGTCCTCGTTACCGGTCCCACCGGGTCGGGCAAGACCACGACGCTTTACGCCGCCCTTTCGCGCCTGGATCCGAAGGCGCTCAACATCATGACGGTGGAGGATCCGATCGAGTACGACCTCGACGGCATCAGCCAGACCCAGATCAACGCCCGCATCGACATGAGCTTCGCGCGTGCGCTGCGTACCATCCTGCGCCAGGATCCCGATGTCGTCATGATCGGCGAAATCCGCGATCTGGAGACTGCGCAGATCGCTGTGCAGGCGAGCCTGACCGGCCACCTGGTGTTCGCCACGCTGCATACCAACGATTCGGTGAGCGCCGTCACGCGGCTGGTCGACATGGGCGTGGAACCGTTTCTGCTCGCCACCAGCCTGATCGGCGTGGTAGCACAGCGGTTGGTGCGCCGCCTTTGCCCGGAATGCCGCAAACCGTTTACGACGGATGGGGCGCAGCTGAAGGCGCTCGGATTCGCACCTATGCCAGGAAGTTTCTACACTGCGCAAGGCTGCCCCGCCTGCAACAACTCGGGTTATCGCGGCCGTACCGGCATATATGAACTGCTTACCGTCGACGACACGCTGCGCCGGTTGATCCATGACCGTGCTTCAGAGCAGGCCTTGCGTGACCACGCTATTGCACATGGCATGCGCTCACTGCGTGACGACGGCATGCGCTGGGCCACTCTGGGCGAGATCAGCCTGGACGAGGTGGTGCGCGTGACGCGCGAATAGCGCCATGGAGTCATTTCACTACGAAGCGCTGGATACAGCCGGGCGCATGGTGTCTGGCGTGGTGCAAGCGGATACAGCGCGCCAGGCACGGGCACAGTTGCGTGCCCAGAACCTGCTGCCTTCGGCGGTTGACCTGGTGCGCGCACGAGAGCGCGCAAGCAGGCCCTGGGCGCGCGGCATCTCCTCGGACGAACTGAGTCTGGTAACGCGGCAGATGGCCACTTTGCTTACGTCCGGGCTGACCATGGAGCAATGCCTTGGCGCGCTGATCGAGGAAAGTTCCGAACCGATGACGCGCGAAGTGCTGGGCGGCGTCAAATCCGAAATCACCGCCGGGCTCTCCCTTGCCGGCGCCATGGGCAGCTATGACAAAAGCTTTCCCGATTTCTACCGTGCGCTGGTGCACGGCGGCGAAGAATCGGGGGCCTTGTCCACGGTATTGCAGCATCTTGCTGATTATCTCGATGCACGGCAGGCGCTGAAACAGAAGACCACCCTTGCGCTGCTCTATCCCATTCTGGTGACAATAGTCGCGGTCAGCATCGTCACCGGCTTGCTGGTATTCGTGGTGCCGAAAATCGTGCAGGTGTTCCAGCAGTCCCGACAAGCCCTGCCGCTGCTCACGCGCATGCTGATCGGTCTTTCCGACTTCCTGCGCGCAGTCTGGCCTTATCTGACGGTCGCTGTTATCGGCGGTCTGATTGCCGCGCGTCAGGCGCTGCGCCGCGCTGGGCCGCGCCGCAGTTGGGATGCCTTGTTGCTGCGCACCCCCTGGCTCGGGCAGCTGATTCGCGGCGTCAACACTTCGCGTTTCGCCAGCACGCTCGCCATCCTGGTCGGTGGTGGCGTGCCACTGCTCTCGGCGTTGAATTCCGGCGCGCGCGTGATGACAAACGTGGTGATGCGGGAAGCCGTCGAAGCCGCCATCGAACGCGTGCGCGAAGGCGAAAGCCTGGCACGTTCACTTGGCGCAACGCACGTGTTCCCGCCGCTAATGGTGCATCTGGTCGCGAGTGGGGAATTGAGCGGCAAACTGGAACAGATGCTGCAACGCGCCGCTCAGCTCGAGACCCAGGCTTTGGAACGGCGCCTTGCCGTATTCCTGACTTTGCTTGAGCCAGTAATGATCCTGGCGATGGGAGGAGTAGTGCTGCTGATTGTGCTTGCCATACTGCTCCCGATCATCTCGATCAATCAGTTGGTGCACTGAAAAACGTTGAAGCTTTGGCCGATCTAACCCATCTACAAGAAAGAACAAGATGTCAAGACAGCAACTAAAATCGTTCGCTTTCTTTTGTACCTTATTGGTCGGCGCTGCAGTTCATGCTGACGCGACGGCAGAAGATTTCTCGCCCCAGGTCTGGCTCAATCCCGGCCTCTATTCGATGCACTTCAATCGCAATAAGGACTTTCGTGAAAACAATATTGGTTTTGGCGCGGAAGTCATGTTGACTGATGACCATGTGCTAATGGCGGGTTCCTTCATCAACAGTGACCGGCAAAGAAGCCACTATGGTCTCTACCAGTGGCGTCCGCTGCATTGGCAGGTTTACGGCGTCAAGGTGGGTGCGGGGATCGCTGCGGGCGCTTTCGACGGCTACCCGAAATACAAAGACGGCGGATGGTTTCCCGCCGCACTGCCGCTGCTGTCCGTGGAGGGTGAGCGTTTGGGGGCCAATTTCGCTCTCATCCCCAATATCCCGAATCGCATGAGCGGAGCAGTGGCGGTCCAGGTAAAGTTGAGGGTTTGGTAGCGACTGGCGGCTTCGTTCTATTCGCTCGATGCTCCGATGAGCGGACGGTACTGATAACGGAACACGTTAACTTTGAAGTGTCATCCCCGCGGATACCCATTGGGCACGCAGAGCGGGAAGCAAGTGTCTTGGTCACCGAAAGCCGAGCCGCTGGATCCCGCCGGTTTTCCGCTCACGCGGCGTCTGGAATGACGGCAATTAGAACTTGTACTTTACCGACAGCCTAACCACATCCACATGATACCGTGACGGTTGTATCCCCAAGGCCAAAACATTTGGAATGGCGCTGGGGAATACGCCGTCCAGCATCCAGTCCTTGCTGGAGTAACGCTCGTACCAGTAATCCGCCAGCAATGAAATGTTCTCCTGTAGACGGTAGGCGGCATAGAGTTTCAGACTATCCAGCGATGTATTGATTTGCGGAAATCCCGGACCCGATATGCCGTTATCAACGCTGATCTTGCTATGTGAATGCGTAATACTGTAATCGGCGCCAAGATCGAGCTTGTCCTTGATTGCCGCGTGCTTTATGCCAAGGCCAAAGAAATCGATGGTGTCCTTATTGTTGGCAGACCAGTCCGGCGTCGCAAATGCCTGGCTGCCTGCCTGCTTTGACTTGATTTCCTGATGGTTCGCGAAAAAATGCAGACTGGTTTGTTCCGTGACCACCATGGAGATGTCGCCGTTCAAATCAAATTCCTTGCCGTTGGTCAAGCCAATGGTTGTATCGGAATACTTGTCCTCAGACGAATCAGCTCCCAAGCTGACGCTGATGCGTTCGCTTACCGCGATGTCGGCGCGTACCGACGCAGTGTCGCGCGTACGATTCGCCAGATTGTATCTTCTTAGCAGCGGATTCTCGGGCGGCGTGATTCCGGCAATGGGCTGGAACGAGCCTGAATTGCTGCGCTCGCCACGCGCGAGCTTGAGTGTCAAGTCAACCATATCCACCAAACGCGTGGTCGCTTTGCCCCAGACGATGTTTTCGTGTGTCTTGTTGACTTCTGCATAAGTGCGCTCGCGCGAATCGAAATCAGCGCCCAACGCGCCCCTCAGGTTTTCTAAAACCCGGTAATCGCCGCTCAGCTTCAATTTGTCCTGCTTGATGCCGTAGGGCAGATTCGTCCTTGGCGCGCCGGGGAACATGTCGGTTACATATACGGAATAAAGTGACTGTGGCGTGTCGTTGTCGCGGTCGTTATGCGTATATACGGCGTTCAGTCGCATCTTGTCAGTTACCGCGGAACTGAGCTTCAGAGCAACATCGAATGTCTTGGCTCGTCCGTTCACGGAACCTCCCGGTCCCGGGACTGCGGTGCCATATTGGAGCAGGCTGCTGTCTTGCGTCATGCGGCCAACGGCGATGTCGGCTGTGGCCCGCGTCCGTTCCGTGAATTGGTACCCAGCCGAGGCCTGGATCTGGTGAAACTCGTTGTCCGGCGGAAGCGCAAGCTGGCCGGAAGCCGAATTGGGAAACGTTGCCAGGAAAACCGGCGTGGCGTATGGATTGGCCCAGGTTAAAGATTCATCGTTGTTCCTGAACTTCGATCCGTAGTAGGCGAGCTTCAATTGAAATTTTTTGCCGGAGTAAGTGGCCGATGCGTCGATCTGGTCGGTGACATAGTCCACCGGTTCGATCAGTTGTGCCGTATCGACGAAGAAAGAGCCAGCCGTGCGTTTTGTGCCGTCTTTTGTTTCGTGGCGAAAGCTGACGGCATATTCCCAGTCGCTGTGGGGTAGCCATGAGACGCCCACGCCCAGTCGTTTCCTTTCGGTGCCGATATCAACCGTATGCATATTGCCTGCCAAGGGCATTGCGCCTGTCGTATCAGCCGCAAAGCCGGGCGGCAGGGTCAGCGACGTGCCACCATTGAAGGGGGTTTGCGCGTTGTCCGTAATATAGTGGGGTATTTCATCATAGTTGAGCAACAGCTTGTAGTTGCCCTGTTTCCCGCCTTCTGCGTCGATAGAACGCGAATCAAGCCCGAGATTCGATGCATTGAGTTTCCAGTATTCGCCACTATCCTTGCTGCGATAGCTCGCTGAACCGTTGCCGATAAAATATCCGCCGTCCTTGTTGAGGCCGGTGAAATCACCAAATTTGGCCGATTGGTCCGAGACTGAAGTCGCCCCAACTTCCACTGTTGCGCTGAACGAACCCTCGAACTTGCAGGACTCGCATTTCCACTGGGAGGTATCGGCAGCGCCCTTTACATCGTCGGCCAATGCGGCCGTCGATAGTGCTGATAGCATACCGAGCAGCAGCAGTTGATTTGAAGTTTTCATTTTCTTGTCCTGTTTTAGTTATGGCATAACACGCTTCGCGCGTTGGCCTCCACTGAAACTACGTTTTATAGTCTGCCTCTTCAAGAGACTCCGTCATCCTGTCCGCCCTGGCCGTTATTGCGTTGGCGGATCTGCGGATGCCGGCTAGCGCATTAGTTTCACTCCTGACGGATGGTTCGAACCGTGGATCTGCGAGTGGCAATTGGTACAACTGCCAGCAAGCAGGAAGGCCGATCCACCACCCGTGCCGCCGGGCAGAGAGGCGCTGGTGCGCGCCACCGAGGGATGGCCGGCTACTGTGTGGCATTGTTGACAGAGCAGGGGTGGTGTCTTTTTCAACAGCGCGGGACGCACGGTTCCATGCGGCGAGTGACACAGCGTACAGTCTTCCGCCACTGGAGAGTGCTCCCACAGGAAAGGTCCGCGCTTTTCCGCATGGCAGGTATAGCAGGTCTGGTTCACGGTTGGCTTGTTCAGCATGGCGCTGGCATTCGAACCGTGAGGGCTGTGGCAGTCGCTGCATGCCAGCTTGCCGTACCGAACTGGATGAGTCGACGGCTTGGCAAAGTCCGCGCGTTGTTGCTTGTGACATTTATAGCAGACATCCGGCTGAGCCACCTTCTCTCTTACGGGATCACGCTCAGCGTGGATCGTGTGGCAATCGGTACAGGCGAGGTTATTATTATCGTGCTTGCTGCCAATCCAATCCATACGAGACCTGTTCTGATGGCATTCCAGACAGAACTTGTTGCGCTGCTGCGGCGTCAGGAACGATGAAGGCTCGAAACTGTTTATGCCATCATGCCCGCCGCCGCCATCGGCGTGCTTCTTGCCCGGACCGTGGCAGGCCTCGCACTGCAAGCCGCCGGCGGCAAAGGGGGTGCGCTTGTCGGCACGGTTGGCATGCTTGGTCTTGAAGATTGCCATAACCGGAAAATCGCCGCCTTCGGTATGGCACATGAGGCAGGTGTCTGCACCAGTATCGGTGTATTCGGTGCCCATGCTGAGCGGGGAAGATGCGAGTGATTTGGTTGCATCCTCAGCGAATGTGACCGAGTTAAACGCAAAACCAGACACCAGAATCAGTACGGCAATAGCTGTTTTTGTCATATTTATCATTGTTGCTTGTCTTCCAAAATTAGCACAGGCCGATTTTCGTCTATTACGGAACACCATGAACCACCTTGACGTCAAGTAACTTGCCCGCCCCGTGGCAGTAAGCGCAAGCTTCCTGACGAGGGGCAGTGTCGATTGCCGTTTGCGTCACCGAGAAGAGTGCCGCCTGGAAGGCACCTTGCATATGCGTTTTCGTCGCCGCGCTATCGTGGCAGGACGAACAGACTGCGGCAATCGGTGTGATTCTCAAATTGTCCGCCGGATCCGTGATTGAGGCGCCCGTGCTGATGGTGGTTCCCAGTATGCCCTTGGCCGTGGGTGCATCCCAGACACCCGTCATCTGATACGACGTGCCGGCGTGGCACATGGTGCAGTCGTTCAATTTTCCCGGAAAGACGACTGTACTGAAGTCGTTCACGCTGCCACCGAAACCATAAATCGTGATGCCCTTGTCACGGAAACCGCCCTTGTCTGCCTGTCCGGCATGGATGCCATGGATCATGGTCTTGAAGTCGATGGCCTCCTCCGTCTTGCCATCGATGCCCACCCCGGTGCGCCGCGACTTGTCGGTCGCATTCGGGTTGTGGCAGACAACACACACACCTGGCTCGTCAGTGCGGTTGTTACCATGCAGACTTAGCGTGCCATGGCATACGTTGCATTTGGCGATGTCCACCACTGCCCGACGCGGCGCTACTACGCCAGTGATCGCGAAATCCTTGAACACACTCTTTACCGGCAGTCGATCGGCAAAAGTTCCGGCGGTAGTGACATCGCCAGCAGGATGCCCTTCCATCAAGGCCCGTAGCGCACCTGTCTGCGTGGCGGGGATGGCACTGGACGCGGTGACGGTGAATGTGCCCGGCGTCGCGCCTGCCGTTACCGCCGCGTTGCCAAGGAGGTTGATGCTGATCGGCTGGCCGAACGCGAGGCTGTTGTTGTCGTTGCCGAAATCCAGCTTCCCGGGTGTGTTCCAGCCCAGCTTGACGGTCAGCGTGCTGCTGGCGCCTGCGGTAAACGCCGCGGCGGTCTTGATGTCGTAGGGGGCATCTGCGTTGGTCGGATCGGTGACCGAGAAGGTGATGACCGGCGTGCTGCCCGCAACGGTCGGCGTGACGCTGATGATGTTGTACTTGAACTTGGCCGCTGCCGCCTTGAGTCTGGCCGGGAAGTTGTGCGCGATGACGATGTCCTTATTGTCTGTGTACCTCCCTGCCGCGTGGCAGATCGCACAGGTGCTGTTATCGGTCATGACGCCGCCGGGGTGCGCCACTGTTTGATAGGGCTTGGCCGGATCCGGACTGGCGCCGAAATAGACATCGTCATGGCAGGAACCGCAGGCCTGCATGCTCGGCTGGGTTTTCCAATTGTCGCCCTGCGCGGTGGCATTCGTTGCACCGGGCGTGCCGTCATGGCACTTGGTGCAATTGCGCACATCCTGCGGGAAAACGACTTTCGAAAAATCAGTCCCGTTGACGACGTATGGCGTACCAGCGATGACGCTCGGCAGATTGGGAGCGTTGTGGATCTTGTGGATCATCACCTTGAAATCCACTGTTGTGTTCGGAGCCCCCGCAACCCAGGAACCCGGGTTGTGGCAGGTGACGCACAACTTCGTGTCGACCCGCGTTCCGTGCGCTGCAAGCTGACTGTGGCAGGCGTTGCACTTGGCGTTGGAAACGATATCGCGCGTGGTCGTAACGGCACGGCCATCCGGCACGAAATCAAAAATGCCAGCGGTCTTGGCATAGGCGCTGTTGGCCTGCTGTATGGTGACACGATTTGTCAGGCCGGGTTGATCGCTGAGGTCAAGCGCCTTGCCGTCAGCATCCGTACAGGGTGCCGGACAGGCGACATTCTTGATGTCGGTGGCAAAAGCATAGGTATAGGTGCCATCCCCATGATTGGTCAGCGTGCCGAAAGCATAACCGGCGGCCGAACGCTCCTGGCTGCCCTGCACCGCCCCGCCGTTGCTCCGGTTGATGTAGTCCTGCCAGATGCTTGGACCGCCGTTTGTCCCCGGCATCAACTTCGCGATGTTGAAGCGCAGGTCCGCCGCAGTCAGGCCTGCCATTCCGACGCCGGCTTGGTTGGTGACCGTGAAGTCCACAACAGGGGAATTATTGACGGTCACTCCGGTGATAGTCATGGTCAGCGCGGTCGCGGCAGTCAATGCCGCGATATCGGCTGAGCTTGACGAAGGTGGCGTGGGTGTCCCTGTAGCACTGCCGCCGCCACCTCCGCCACCACCACAGCCTGCCAGGGCAAGCGTAAGCATGATTGCCGCTGCCAGGTTAATCCACTGATGATGCGACGTTCGATTTTTGTCCATGACTATCCGTTTGTCCGTGGCTAAGGGATGCCAGAGTGAGGTGCTCACAAAAAAGATAAAAAGACGTAACGAACATATCAGCATAACGAATTTAACGACTGCTGATGATTTCCGCCATGATGCATCATTTTATTTTGACAGGCTAATAACTTTGAGCAGGCTAATAACCGATTTCCAGCGCTCTGGAAGGATACCATAGCGAGAATTGGTTGTACGGACAGACAGGTTGGCAATTCGGGAGTTGGGCTCGTCCAGTCCGGCTGATAGATGAAAATGATACGATTGGAACTGTGAGAGGCTGAATGCACGGGGCGCCAAACAATTTGCCGTGCCATGCCAAGAGCTTATAGGTGGCCATATCTTTATGAACAAGAAATTTACACAGCAGGCGAAAACAGGGATTCGACGAATCGTCGGGGCATCTATGTCAATGGTGGCGATTGCCATAACGGCGCTGGCCCTGTTCGCCATATCGCTGCAGGCAATGGCACAGAGAACCGAACGTAGCGGCAAAGAAGTGGTGACGTCAGTGTGCGCTGCCTGCCACGGCACGGGCGCGAATGGCGCGCCGAAGATTGGTGACAGGAAAGCGTGGGCGGCACGAGCAGAGCGGGGCTTGACGGGGCTTTCGCAAAATGCCCTCAAGGGCATCCGGAAGATGCCATCCCATGGCGGCAATCCGGCGCTCAGCGATACCGAGATCGAACGTGCCATTACCTACATGGTCAATGCATCTGGCGGCAACTGGGCGGAGCCCGTCAGCAGAACGGCGCCAGCCACGGAGCGTAGCGGCGCGCTGACAGTGCGAACCTACTGCGCCAAGTGTCACGAAACCGGTGTCGGCGGCGCACCCAAAATAGGTGATAGCGCGGCGTGGGCGCCACGGGTCAAAGAGGGATTCGAGATGCTGACCCGCTCCGCCATCAATGGCCACGGCGGCATGCCTCCGCGTGGTGGCGTGGCCAACCTGACCGATGCCGAAATCCGTCTGGCCATTACCTACATGTTTAACCCAACATTTGACCCTGCAACCGCGAAGGCGCCGTCCACGGTGGCAGTGAGGCCGGACCCCAATCATCAGATCATCGACGGAATGGAAGTCTACTTTGGTGTGACTTCGGCGGAGTCGATACGCAAGCGGCCACCGGGTGCTGATCCGGAAAGTACGATGCATGGTGGGGTACCGCGTGGGAACGATTATTACCACGTAAATATTTCACTCTTCGACGCCAAGACTAAAACCGCGATCAAGGGCGCTCAGATCGAGGTGAAGATCGCGGATCCGTTAATGGGCGATCAGGTAAAGTCCCTTGAGCCATTGGTGATCAACAACATTGTGAGCTATGGGAACTATATTCGATTACCTGGCAAGGATCCCTACACTATCGTCGTGCTGATTCGCAAACCGGGCGATTCCCGCACGATCGAGGCCAAATTCGGTTTCAGGCAATAAAGGGGTTGTGCCGAACGCAGAAAGATTGCAACAATCAATAAAAACCGGGATGTCCAACTGTCCTTGGACATTACCAAGGGGGAGCGTGTTCGATGCCGAAACATATCGTCCGACTGGTCATGCTGCTTTTGGCATTCGTTATTGTCGCCTATACGGCCAAGCAGTACTTCACCGCCGGTTCGTTCTATCAGTTCGGGCACTATCGTGGCCTCTCGGTGGCGGAGATCGCATCGGACAAACCCAAGTTCAAGACGCCAAAGTACTGCGAGCAATGCCACGCCAGCGAATATGCAGAATGGGCGAAGGGCGTGCACAACAACGTCGAACTCGGCAAGGTCGTCAAGTGCGAAGTGTGTCACGGCCCGGCGGGCAGCCGCGACGTCAAGGGCCGGTTCGACAACGTGACCACCGGCAAGGATCACCCCAGTGGCTTGAAGATGACGATTCCGGTCGACACCGCCAGGCTTTGCACACTGTGCCATGAGCAGATGCCCGGACGTCCCGCGCAGCAGCGGCAGATCGTGGTGGCCGAGCATGCCAGAACCCAGCAATGCACGGTTTGCCACAATCCGCATTCCCCCAGGACCTTCAAAGTGGCTGCCGCTAGCGCAGCAAAAGGCGATGCCGTGGCGGGCAAGGCGATCGCGGCTGGTTGCGCCGGATGTCATGGCGAAGCGGGCATTGGTGATTCCGCTCCCGGACTTGCCGGACAGAAGGCGGACTATCTCGTCATCTCCCTCAAGGCATACAAGACCGGCGCACGCGCTAACGAGTTGATGAGTTCGATAGCCAAGGATTTGAGCGACAACGATATCGCCAATGTTGCTGCGTATTTTTCCGCTGCCAAATGCAAGAGCGCGGGGAACGGGGACAAGAAGGCCGCCGCCGCAGGCCTGGCGGTTGCGGCGAAATGCGCTACGTGCCACGGCGCGCAAGGCGTCAGTACGCAACCCTCATGGCCGAATCTTGCCGGCCTGTCCGGTGAGTACCTGTTGGGCAGCTTCAAATCCTACAAGGCGGGCGAGCGCAAGAACGGCATGATGGATGGCATCGCGCAAGGACTGAGCGATACCGACGCGGCGAACGTCGCGGCATATTTTGCCAATGCAGCTTGCCGCTAGGCGTACGCACGCAAAGCGGTCAAGGTCAATGCAGCGAGGAGGGCTACCCAGATGGCAGATAACGACGAGCAGGAGAAACAGCGTCGCGAGCGCAGGCAAGTCCTGCGCTTCTTCGGCGTGGCCGTTGGTTGCGGCGGCATGGCAATCGCGGCCGGTACTGGCTTGCCAGGATTGTGCGAAGCGGCGGCCGCTTCAGAGGCCGCATCGCCGCCCAAACCGGATATACCGGATTACGACTGGACCAAGCATCGCTGGGCCTTTGGCGTGGACGCGACAAAGTGCATCGGCTGCCTGCGTTGCGTCGAGGCGTGCAAGATCGAGAACAATGTGCTTGCAGATGCGCATCACTTCCGCACCTGGGTCGAGCGCTACGTCACGCTGGAAGGAGAGGAGAAGGCACGCATCGACAGCCAGAGCGATCCGGTGAATATCGCGGCATCGGGTTCCGAAAGCGCATATCGATTCGCCAACCGCTACAAGGATGCGAAGGTGGACAGGGCTTTCTTCGTGCCCAAGCTTTGCAACCATTGCACCCATCCGGCCTGTGTGCAGGTATGTCCCACCGGTGCGACCTACAAGACCGAGGACGGGGTGGTGGTGATCGACCACAAGTATTGCATCGGCTGCCAATATTGCGTCCAGGCCTGTCCCTATGGCGCGCGCTACTTCAACGAAGAAAAAGGTGCCACCGACAAGTGCACCTGGTGCTACCACCGCATCACCAAAGGCCTGCAACCGGCGTGCGTGGAAGTTTGCCCGGTCAGCGCGCGTATCTTCGGCGATCGCAACGACAAGCAGAGTCCGATCAGCCTGTTCCTCCGCAACAACCGGGTTTCGGTGCTGAGACCAGAATCCGGCAATGCGCCCAATGTTTTCAACGTGGGTCTCGACAAGGAGGTGATCTAGTGGAAGCACTCTATGACGTTGCGCCCTATATCGGTTATGTCTATCCCAACGAAACCATCATTCCGTGGACTGTGCTCATCGCGCTCTATCCCTATCTCACCGGCCTGGTAGCGGGGGCTTTCACGGTATCGAGCATGTACCACGTGTTCGGCATGCAGCGCTTCAAGCCGGCCGCGCGCCTTGCCCTGCTGACATCGCTGTGTTGCATGGTTATTGTTCCATTGTGCTTGCTGACCCATCTGGGCCATCCGGAGCGGGCATTCAATGCCATGATCACGCCACACTGGAGTTCGGCTTTCGCCGTTTTCGGTTTTGCGGCTGCCGGCTACACCCTCCTGTTGCTTCTGGAAAGCTGGTTCGTGTTCCGGCCTTACATCGTCGAGCAGGCGCAACAAAGAAAAGGTGCCCTTGGATTGCTCTATCGTGTCCTGTCGCTGGGGTCCCATGACCTTTCCGAGGCAGCGATGCGCGTCGACCGCAAGTGGATTTTCGCCCTGGCGGTGATCGGCATCCCCGGGGCGCACGGTTTGCACGGCTATGTCGGCTTTGTGTTCGGTTCACTCAAGTCGCGCGAATGGTGGTCCTCCGATCTCATGCCGCCCATTTTTCTTTTTTCCGCCATCATCTCGGGTACCGCGCTGCTAATTGTGCTCTACGTCATATCCAGCCTCTTGCGCAAAAAGACAGTGGATTTGCCTTGCCTCAAGGGCATGGCTTATGCGCTGTGGGGATTCATGATGTTCGCCCTGGTGCTGGAGGGGGTGGAATTCGGAGCTCTGGTCTACCGTGGTCGGGAGGGAGTGGACATGATAATGGAGTACGTCAGGGGCCCGCTCTTCATTCCGTTCTTTACCCTGCAACTGGGGATTGGGTCGGTGTTGCCGATCGTGCTGCTCAGTTTCATGATGTGGCGTGGCACCACCGGCAAGGCACTGATCACGGGTGTCACGACATGCGCCGTCCTGGTGTTGCTCGCGGTGTTCATGATGCGCTGGAATGTGGTGATCGGCGGACAGGAGATATCAAAGACGGGCAGGGGGCTGCTGACCTATCATCTGCACTTCCTCGGCAGGGAGGGCGGTCTGGTTGCAGCCTGCTTGCTGGCTACGCCATTTGCATTGCTATCCTTTTTGGTGAGAATATTGCCACCATGGGATGACCAGGCGACAACTTGACCACCTGTTTAGCATAGAAGATCTCAGGGCTTTCTCAACCACAAAGGAGGCATGAAATGAAATGCGCAATAATTACGCGTGCTTCCCTCGCAGCGCTGTTGCTCGGCGCCGGCTAGATGCTGATTCTCCATCAGTAGCTGCGAGTGCTTCTTTCGGTGGTTCTCAGGATTCAATCTGGGCCGAGAGCCAGGCAGCTTTTTCATGTTAACATTCGCGGCGGCCGAAGCTATGCAGGTGACTGCGCATGCAAGATTCAACGATTAATAAGAATGTTCATGGAGATCAACATTGATGAAGCGGAGCGTCAGGATTTGCCACTTGTTTTCGCTGCTGCTTGCGATTGTGGCGACGGTAGTGAGTGCGTCCAGCGAAGCCGCTCCGTCGAGCGTGGCTGGCACTGATGAACTTCGAGCCGCATACGCAGGACCCTTGGAGGTGGCGGAGGGCAAGCGCGTGGCGAAACAATCCTGTGCGGGTTGTCATGGTATAGACGGTATCGCTACCATCAAGGGCATACCCCATCTCGCTGGCCAGCGAGCATCCTACCTCTTGATGGAGATGCGAGCTTACAAGGCGGGCGCCCGCTCCGATAAGTCCATGGACGGTGCGGTCAAATTCCTTAGCGACGAGGCGCTGCTCGCGGCTGCAGCCTACTACGCCAGTCTCGATCCGGCGCCATCGAGCGCCGCCAAGGCTGCTCCTGCCAAGGCCGATGCGCTGAGCGCCGGCAAGGCAGCCGCCGCAGGTTGTGCTGGCTGTCACGGCGATACCGGCATCAGCAATACACCTGGCGTGCCCAATCTGGTCGGACTGGACCCGGCATATCTGGTCACGGCCATGACTGCCTACAAAGCAGGACAGCGCAAGGATGAGATGATGAAGACACTGGTCGGTGCATTAAGCGACAGTGATATGAAAAACATCGCGCTCTTCTACGCCTTGCAAAAACCCGCTGTGGCACAAACACCAGTTTCGGGCGACAAGGCTGCCGGCAAGGCGGCTGCCTCGGCATGTGCCGGGTGCCATGGCGAACAAGGTGTCAGCGGCAGTCCGGCAACACCCAGTCTTGCCGGCCAGGACAGTCAATATTTCCTGGCGGCGCTTCAGGAATACAAAAACGGATCTCGTGCCGATGAAAGCATGAAGGGAGTGGCCGCTGCCCTGGAAAACCGTGCCATGAAGGATCTCGCAGCGTACTACGCAGCACTGCCGCCACAGGCGCCGAAAGTAGTCAAGCCGCTGAGTACCTCGGAATGGGCGCAACGCTGTGACCGCTGTCACGGCATTAATGGCAACAGCATCGACCCGCGTATTCCGGCAATAGCTGCGCAGCGTCTCGACTATCTGGAAAAAGTATTGCTTGCGTACAAGTCCGGCGCGCGCAAGAGTCCACAAATGTCAGCTATGTCGGCTTCTCTGAGCGAAGAAGACATTACCGCTCTGGCTGCCTACTATGCCCGCCAGAAGCCGCGTGCCGTTGTCTTCGTGCAGCTGCCTGCCAAATGAGCGAATTGCGGTGATCCACCCCTACCCTAAGTCGGGGGGATTCCTGCGCCGGCGTGCTTTGCTTCGTATAATCATTGGAAACAATCATGACTGACATCAAACTTCATCAGCATTATCTGCATTTTTCCGAGCTTCCCTACAGCATGCGCTCGCTGTACACGGTAGTGCTCATGACGCTGGGTCTGGCTTACCTGTTCGCTGCCATCTACCTGTTTCATAGCTACGCGGGGCGAGCCGGCGGAAACCCGATGATGATGACGTACAACGACGTCGTCGTCGCCTACTCCGGCAGTGGCAAGGGCTCGCGCCTCGAAGCGGCGTTACGAGGCCCCATGTCTACGATGTTGCCGGCCGATGAAGCCAGTGCGCTCATCGGGTGGGTGGAGATGGGTGCCGACAAGGACGGATATGAAAAAAACGTCAAGCCGACGCTGGACAAGCGCTGCATGAGCTGTCATGACGGCAGCAATCCGCATCTGGTGAATCTGAACGGGTTAGACAATCTGAAGAAGGTGACCGAGAAGGATACGGGTACCGATATTTTTACGCTGGTTCGTGTATCTCATATACATATGTTCGGCCTGAGCTTCGTTTTCTTTCTGATGGGCACCATCTTTGGTCATGCCTACATGCGGCCCGTGTGGCTCAAATGTGCTGTGATCGCCGCGCCTTATCTGTGTCTCGTAGCGGACATCGGTACCTGGTATCTGGTCAAGCTCTATCACCCCTTTGCCTGGCTGACGATAGCCGCTGGCGCAGGCATGGGAGCATCCTTCGCTTTCATGTGGGCGGTATCCATGTATCAGATGTGGTTTACAAGGGCGCCACAACCTGTCTTGTTGCGATCGGACGACAAGTCGAATGTAGGCTGATCAATGCCGGTTTTAGCACGGTGATATCAACCGATCCGGATTTGTTTGATGTAATCGTCGTTGGCGCCGGGATTTCCGGACTTGCCAGCGCATGGGGAATCCAGCAGCAGGGCGCGCGCGTGCTTGTCATCGAAGCGGTCTCGCGGCCAGGGGGGTGCATAGCAACCGCGCACGAGCAGGGCTGCCTGCTCGAATCGGGGCCAAATAGTGCACTTGATACCACGCCATTAATCAATCACCTGCTGAATGAGTTGGATATCGCCAACTCACGCATTGCGGGCAATCCGGACGCCCGTAATCGCTATATTTTGCGCGATGGCGAACCACGCGTACTGCCAATGTCTCCGTTCGCGTTCCTGACCAGCCCGTTGTTCTCGACTGGCGCCAAATTGAGGTTATTGCGAGAACCGTTCATCGCGCGCGGCACATCAGATGCCGAGGAAACGGTCGCGGCTTTCGTGCGTAGGCGCCTAGGCGCCGAATTTTTGGATTATGCGATCAATCCTTTCGTTGGCGGGGTGTATGCGGGCAATCCGGAGATGCTTAGCCTTAGCGCCGCATTTCCGCGGTTGCACCAGCTTGAGCAGGAGCATGGCAGTCTGATTCGCGGGCAATTGCTTGGTGCGCTGGCGCGCGCTCGCAGTCCGGAAAAATCAAAAAAATCGGCGCCAACGTTTTCATTCCGAGAGGGAATGCAAACAATGACCGATGCCATGGCGCGGCATCTACGTATCGAACTCGGCGCCCAGGTTATCAGCGTGACGGCCGGCGACAACGGTTATACGATCAGCACTGATAGTTCTGGCATGCGTCGCGAATTCCGTTCACGAGCCGTACTGTTGGCGGTGCCAGCTTATGTCGCAGCGAGTCTTGTTGCATCCATTGCACCACATACGGCGCAGGCACTGGCGGATATCCCTTATCCTCCCGTTGCGGTAATCCATAGCGCATACCACCGCAGCGCGATTACCCATCCTCTTGATGGATTCGGATTGCTGGTTCCGGCCTGCGAACGCAGGCAAATCCTGGGTACGCTATTCTCCAGTTCGCTATTCGATAATCGTGCGCCGCACGAACGTGTGTTGCTCACAACGTTCATGGGTGGCATGCGGCAGCCAGATTTGACGCAGCTTGGCGAACGAGAGATTGCCCGCATCGCTCAAGCCGATAATGCGCAGTTGCTCGGTATTGCGGGGCCGGCCGAATTTGTGAAGGTCACGCGCTGGGCGCGCGCGATTCCGCAATACACGCTGGGTCATTCCGAGCGCATGGCGCAAGTCGATGAGGCGGAGCGAATATTTCCGGGCTTGTTCTTTTGCGCCAATTATCGCGGTGGGGTTGCGGTCGGAGACTGCATCAAGTCAGCGCACCATGCCGCCAACGCGACGACGAATTTCCTGCGTGGGCGTTGAGGCGTGGCTGTGATGCAGGGCACTAAGTGGGGGGGCGCTTTGATCTGGATCAAGTTTCGCATTGCGCGGCCGGTTTAGACTCGCGCGCCGTAAGCAAGCAAAGTATTAAATGCAAAGCGATGGTAAGCCTGCAATTAGCTTAATACAATCAAATTTATAGCATGCTATTTCCCGCCCGTTGCCCATCCGGCCGTCTTATCAATAAGTAGGAAAGGTAGTTCCATGCGCGGTTTTAAACTCATAAAGTATTTATTGGCATTCGCCGTTTGCTTATTGACATTTGCTGGAAGCGGAATGATGCCAGTGTTGGCGGCAGATGGCGGCAATGAAAAGGCGGCCGAATCGGTGGCGGACAATCTTCCTAGCGAGCTTTGCCTGGGTTGCCATGGCGAAAAAGGGTTTGCAGCGCCGGGAGCCGACGGCAAGATGCGCTCGTTGTACGTGAGGCAGGGTAAATTTGAGAGCAGTGTGCACGGCAAGCGTCAGTGTGTAGAATGCCATACGGATATCACCGAAATCCCGCATCAGCCAGGCATGGGACAAAAAGTCAGCTGCGTGACTTGCCACCAGAAATTATGGGAAACCGCGAAGAAGGAGGGCAAGACTAATGATAAGGAGTTCGCGCGGCTCGGAGTGGTAGTACAGCAAATCGACCGGTTCATGAAATCGATCCACGCGCGTCCAAATGCCGAGGATCAGTCGCATACCAATGCGACTTGCTACAATTGCCATGACGCGCATTACATTTACCCAGCGGGTAGTCCGGAGCGGACCGAATGGCGTCTGGATGTGCCCAACAAGTGTGGGAAGTGCCATGCCGCCGAGAGAAAGGCCTATGCGACATCAGTGCATGGCCAAATGGTACTCGAAAATAATTATCCAGATGCTGCGATCTGCTCGGATTGCCATTCGACGCACAGCGTGGAGGATCCGACGCTTGACGTAACCCGGGTTGCCATCACCAAAAACTGCGGCAACTGCCATAAGGACCAACTAGAAACCTATACGAAAACCTATCATGGTCAGGTCAATACCCTGGGTTACGGCTATACGGCCAAGTGTTTCGACTGCCATGGCAGCCATACGATCCAGTTCGTAAGCGATCCCCGTTCGACCGTATCTCCGGAAAACCGCGTCAACACTTGTCGCAAATGCCATGTGGGTGCGACGGCCGGGTTTGTTTCGTTCGAGCCGCACGGTAACAGTCATGACCGCAAGCGTTTCCCCTTGATGTGGGCTACGTCCACATTCATGATTGCATTATTGTTCGGCGTGTTTGCCTTCTTCTGGTTGCATTCAGCATTGTGGTTCTACCGGGAATACAAGGATCGCAAGGAGGGCAAGAAAGTACCCCACATTGTGACGGATGGGCTGAAACTGGATGAGAGCAAGCATTTCCGGCGTTTCCATCCTGCCTGGCGGGTTGCGCACATATTTTTTGCCCTCAGTGTAATGATGCTGGTACTGACCGGTACGGCAGTATTGTTTGCCGATGCAACATGGGCAAAAGTCATTGTGGACATGTTTGGCGGCCCCAAAGTGACGGCTATCGTGCATAGAGTCAGCGCGGCGATCATGCTGGGAATATTTTTCCTGCATTTGATCTATGTTGTGATCCGCATCGGCCGGGAATGGAAAACATTCAATTGGTTTGGCCCGACTTCGCTGGTGCCCAACTTGAAGGATTTGGAGGACATGATCGGCATGTTCAAGTGGTTCTTCGGGCAAGGGCCGCGTCCGATCTTCGAGCGTTGGACTTACTGGGAAAAATTCGACTATTGGGCGGTGTTCTGGGGTATGGGCGCCATTGGCGGTACCGGGTTGATGTTGGCGTTCCCGAATGCGGTGGCCTCGATTCTCCCAGGGTGGGTCTTTAACATCGGCACCATCATCCATGGCGAAGAGGCAATCCTGGCTGCAGTGTTCCTGTTCACGGTGCATTTTTTCAACAACCATTTCCGGCCGGACAAGCATCCTCCTCCGGATATCGTGATGTTCACCGGCACACAATCGCTGGAAGAATTCAGGCACGAGCACACCTTGGAATACAGCCGCCTGGTTGCCTCCGGAGAAATCAATAAATATCTGGTGGATGCGCCATCGCGGGCCATGACTTTGGGTTCGAGGATATTGGGTATAGCCCTGATCATTATTGGCCTGACATTGTTGACACTGGTGCTGATCGGGTTTATCGGAGGCGCATGACATGGCAGCGGGCACACAGAGTGAATAAGTCTCTGCGTGTCCGTGCTGTTTCAAAGCCAGTTGGAAACGAGACAACTTTAGGGTAAATCTGGGGCGTTTTTTTCAGCAGAGTATGAACAAAGGAACAAGTCATATGCGCCGCAGAGAGAGCAGCCTATTTTTTCGTCTGTTATCGAGATAGAATTCATTTGTGGTGCTGTGAAAATGACTGGAAGCAAGTCGCGGTTTAACTAATTCTTGGGATTTCCAATGAAAAATTTTGTACTGGGAATTGCGCTGTCAGTGATGCTGATTGGCTGTACGGATAAAGGAACATCAACCGCCAAATCCGCCGCAGGAGATGTGGGCGCGGGCAAAGTCATCGCGGAGCGCGACTGCAAGGCCTGTCATGGCCTGGATGGCCGTGGTGTTGCCCCGGGAATACCCCACCTCGCGGCGCAACGAGTACGCTTTCTGCTCGCATCTCTGTATGAGTACAAGGATGGTCGGCGTACCCATGCAGCACTAAAGGGCATGGCGGAAAATATGAGCGATGCGGATTTGCGCAACGTGGCTGCGTACTACGCCAGCCAGCTGCCAGTCGCGATCGCGTCATCGGATGTCAAGCAATCATCTCCCTATGAGCAGGGCAAGGCGCTGGCGGCAGAATGCGCCAAATGCCATGGCGCTGACGGAAACAGCAAGATCCCGGGCACGCCCAGTTTGGCGGGCCAACAGCCGCACTATCTTGTCGCTGCGATACGGGAGTATCACAGCGGAGAACGCAAGGTGGCTGTGATGAAATCGATGCTGCAGTCTTCCGACGTAATTGCGATAGAAAACCTTGCACTTTATTTTTCAGCGCAAATCCCTGCTCAGCGTATCGCCCCGGCGCGCGGAGATCCCGCAGCTGGGGAACCCGCGACCGCCATGTGCGGCGGTTGCCACGGCCCCCGTGGCGTAAGCAACGACGCATCAACGCCGTCGCTGGCAGGCCAGGATCCCGTGTACCTTATTAACGCCGCCAAGGCCTATCGCACGACCCGCCAGAATTGGGCGATGCAGCGTTACGTGGCCGCCCTCAGCGACAAGGATCTCGAGAATATCGCCGCTTTTTATGCAGTCCAGAAATCCAGTCCCGCCAGCCAGATGCCGGGTACGAACCAGGATCTGGCGGAGAAATGTAATCGTTGCCACGACGCTGAAGACAATCCTGCGATCGTCATGCCGAAATTGAGAGGACAGGACAAGGACTATCTCATCATGGCGCTAAGGGCGTATCGCGACGGCAAGCGCGAAAGTTCAATGATGCACAATATGAGCTATCCCTACAACAATGCCATCATTGAAAGTCTCGCGTCATGGTATGCCAGCCAGCCGGCAAAATGAGCGCTTATCCAATGATTGCACTCCTTTCGGAGTTTCGGAAGAAACCCTAGCAACCGCCCTCTTTTTCTCCTCGGGACGTTCACCCGGAAGGGTGAACGCATTTGCCGCATAATGCGATGCGGGGAGGGTTTTTGCAGGGACAGAAACCTGCCACGGCTTGGGGCCGCCGTATACACGGCGGCTAGCTTTGGCAGCCAAACTCAGTCCCCATCCGCGTTGTCGCCCCCGGTCGCATTGCAGTGAGTCAACGTATTTTGTCACTGGACGTTTTGTACACTATGTTCAGGTTCGATAAGCCCCTTCGTTACTCTTTCGTGCTGCTTCGCGTAGTGTCGGCGTTTTGCGCCTTTGCCGTGCTGATGTCCGCTGCCCCGCGGCCTGTTTTTGCGCAAGAGCCAAATGTTCAGGAGCTGCCCACGCCATCACGCATCGGCATGGTGAGCGGTACCGCATCATTCTGGCGGCCAGGCGCCGAGAACTGGTCGCCGGCCCAGGTCAATACAGCGCTCGCCGCCGGCGATGCGCTTTATACCGCCGCCGCCGCGACACTTGAAGTGCAGGTTGGCGCGCGCGCCTATGTGCGCATGGCGCAGAACACGATGTTGACGCTGCTTGGCAATGAGCCGGGACTTCAACAATTCAAGGTGACCTCCGGCATTGCGGCATTCGATCTGCGCGGCCTCCCCGCCGGCCGCAGCGTGGAAATCGACACGCCTTCGGCTGCCTTCAACATTGATAGTGCCGGCTACTATCGGCTGGAGATCACCGACAGCACCACTCACTTCGTCGTCCGGCGTGGCGGCGAAGCCACAGTGACCCTGCCCGATGGCGACAGCCGGCTGATTGCGCCAAGTCAGGAAGCCGTGATAGAAGCTGGCGGCGATGGCAATGTCGAGACTTATGTCGCGCCCGACACCGACACGTGGGATCAATGGAATTACACCCGCACCGACGACCTGACCGAGGCCATCAGCAATCGCTATGTGTCGCCGGAGGTATACGGCACCGACGATCTGGACCATAACGGCAACTGGCGCGTGACGCCGGATTACGGACCGGTATGGGTGCCAAACGGCATGGCGCCGGACTGGGCGCCTTACAGCAGCGGTTCGTGGGTCTGGGATCCGGTTTATGCGTGGACCTGGGTCGATACGGCGCCGTGGGGTTGGGCGCCCTATCACTACGGACGCTGGGTCAATATCAGTGGTTTCTGGGCTTGGGCGCCCGGCCCGCGCCATCACCATCCCATCTATGCGCCGGCGCTGGTCGCCTTCTTTAACGGCAGTGGCGGCGGCTTGCAAATCGGCTTCGGCGGAGCTGCAGTCAGTTGGGTCGCGCTCGGCTGGGGCGAGCCATGTTTGCCGTGGTGGGGACAACGCAGTTTTGTCGGACGGCCGTGGTGGGGTGGCTGGGCAGGGCCGCGCGTCGTCAACAATGTGGTGATACAGCACAATACTGTGATCAACAACATTACCAACATCAGGTATCGAAATATCAATCAGCACAATGCCGTGATCGCCATCCCGGAAAAGGAGTTTGGGCACGGGCATATTGCCGATATCCGGCATATTGAAGCCGCGCATATTAAAGATTTGAGACCTATTGCCGGACAACATCCGATGCGCCCCGAAGCCGTCAGCTTAGCGCCATCAGCGGTGAAATCCATAATGCCCGCAGCAAATGTCCTGAACCGGCCGGCCGTTGGATTGCATCGTCCGCCCCAGCGCTGGCGGCCTCTGCAGGCCGAACGGCAGGACAACAAGTTGCAAGCGCAACAACAATCGTCGCCCGACAAGCTCATCACGGTGCGCCCGCAACAAACGGGACAAAAAACGCCATGGGCGCGCTTCGGCCAATCAGCCGGACCAGAACGCAACGAACCGCGCCGAGCCCCCGATCCGCCGCGCGTGGAGACATGGTTACCGCAGGTGCCACTGCCGCAGTTGCGGCAGGAAAGCAGCACGACCAAACCGTCAGTGCCGGAGCAGGCGAGGCCGATGCCGCAACAGCAGCAGCCCTCACGAATTATCGAAGCGCCGCAGGTTCAACGGCGTGAACAAGAGCCGGCACGAATCATTACTGTACCGCCGCCGGCGCCGGTAATCATGCAACGCGAAGCGCCGCGAATGCCGGTAGTTGCATCGCCTCAAGCCGAGCACTCGATGTCGCCGCGACATGAACAAGCGCCGCAGAACGCCAAGCCTGAAAAGACAACACCAATGCCATTAGGTGAAATGCGTCAAATGCGTCGGGAGCATGTCGAGCGGCCGCTTGAAAGCAGACAGCAGGAAGCCCCTGCATCGCTGCCCGGCGAGCCCGCCAACAAGTTGTATCCAAGACGCTTTCAGCGAAGCGAGCAGCAGCGCTAATTTCCGATAGGTACAAGGGTGTTATCAATTTCCTTTACGAATAAAGGCATGGGGGCAACTCCTTAGGCATATGGCCAGTTGCCCCCAGATGTCAATAAACCTTGTCGGACAATATCGACATTTAAATCCGCTCCAGACTCGCGTTTATACGGCTTTGTCGGACTTTATTGGACTTCGTTGGTGGGATATGGTGGCGATACTTGGCGGGCTTGTGGGACTTGCTGAGATATTGCTGGATGCTTATTTGGTGGGCGGTACTGGGATCGAACCAGTGACCCCTGCCGTGTGAAGGCAGTGCTCTACCGCTGAGCTAACCGCCCCTTGCGGGGAGGCGCGCATTTAATCACAAATCCCGATTCGCGGTCAATTCAAACTGGTTTACGTGGCTTGGTCGCGTAAAATCTACCGTATTACGACAAACAGTATTCATGCACCATGAGCAACAATATCCGAACCCGCTTTGCCCCCAGCCCGACCGGTTTTCTGCATATCGGCGGCGCGCGCACCGCGCTGTTTTCCTGGGCCTATGCACGGCACCATCAGGGGATGTTCATTCTCCGCGTCGAAGATACCGATGTGGCACGTTCGACGCCGGAGGCGGTGCAGGCGATTCTCGACGGCATGCGGTGGCTGGGTCTCGATCACGACGAGGGCCCGTTCTACCAGATGCAGCGGATGCCGCGCTACAAGGAAGTAATTGCGCAGATGCTTGCCGCCGGCGCGGCCTATCATTGCTATACGCCGCCCGAAGAACTGGAGCAGATGCGCGAGGCGCAGCGGACGCGCGGCGAAAAACCACGCTACGACGGACGCTGGCGACCGGAACCGGACAAGGCGCTGCCACCCTTTCCTGCCGGAGTTGATCCCGTGGTGCGCTTCCGCAATCCGCTCGATGGCGTTACCGCATGGGACGATCTGGTCAAGGGCCGCATCGAGTTTGCCAACGACGAACTTGATGATCTTGTCATTGCGCGCGCCGACGGCACGCCGACCTATAATTTCTGCGTCGTGGTCGACGACTGGGACATGGCCATCACCCATGTCATCCGTGGCGACGATCACGTCAACAACACGCCGCGCCAGATCAACATCCTCAAGGCGCTTGGTGCGCCGATCCCCGCCTATGCCCACCTGTCCATGATTCTCGGCGACGACGGCGCCAAGCTGTCGAAGCGCCACGGTGCGGTGTCGGTGATGCAGTACGACGAGGACGGCTATCTGCCCGAGGCAGTGATCAACTATCTTGCGCGCCTCGGCTGGTCGCATGGGGACGAGGAAATCTTTTCGCGCGAGCAATTCGTCGAATGGTTCGATCTGGCCCACATCACGGCTTCGGCGGCGCAGTTCAACACCGAGAAGTTGAACTGGTTGAACCAGCATTACATCAAGCACGCGGATGATGGCCGCCTGGCCTCCGATGTCGCGCGGCGTCTGGCGCGGCGCGGCATCAATCCCGAAACAGGGCCGCGTCTGGAAAATGCGCTGGCGCTTTACAAGGATCGTGCAATCAACCTCAACGAACTGACCGATGCCGTTGAACCTTTCGTCACCGAGATTCGCCCTTCCGAGGAAATGCTGACGATCCATTTCACCGATGCGGCGCGCCCTGCGCTCAAAATATTGCGCGAGAAATTCGGCTTTGCCGCGTGGAATAAGTCTTCCCTGTCGCAGGCGATCAAGGACACCTGCAAGGAAACCAATCTGAAAATGCCGCAGGTCGCGATACCGCTGCGCGTGCTGCTGCTCGGCCAGCCACAGTCGCCGTCGATTGATGCCGTGCTGGAAGTGCTGGGGCGGGAGCGAGTGTTGAATCGACTCGATCACCACCTCTGAATTCAATCTGCGCGGCGCCCATGTTGCCTGAGCGCCCAGGCAACATGCTCGCGCACCAGGGCCGAGGGATGATCGCGGCGCGCTTCAAGCGCCGCGAGTACGGAGGCCGATGTCGGCGCATTGCCCAGCCCAACGGCGATGTTGCGCAGCCAGCGCTCGTAACCGATGCGGCGTATTGCCGAGCCGGCCAGGCGTTGTTCGAACTCGTGTTCATTCCACTGGAATAACTCCTCCAGTGTCGCAGCGTCCAGTCCATTGCGCACCGAAAAGTCCTCTTCAGGCGTGAGCCGGGCGAAGCGGTTCCACGGGCAGCAGAGCTGGCAATCATCGCAGCCGTAGACGCGGTTGCCGATCAGCGGCCGCAACTCCAGAGGGATTGCGCTCTTCAATTCAATCGTGAGATAGGAAATACAGCGCCGTGCATCCACCTGATACGGCGCGACAATGGCTCCGGTCGGGCAGGCATCGATGCAGGCCGAGCAACTGCCACAATAGTTGTTGATCTGCTGCTTGTCGTGTGGCAGCGGCAGGTTGGCGAATATCTCACCGAGGAAAAAACACGAGCCTGCCTCGCGATGCAGCAGCAGGGTGTGCTTGCCGCGCCAGCCCAAGCCGGCACGTTGCGCGATTTCCACTTCGAGCACGGGCGCCGAATCGGCGAATACGCGGTAGCCGTATTCGCCAACCTCGGCGCGAATCCTTTCGGCGAGGCTTTGCAGGCGGTTGCGCAGCACCTTGTGATAGTCGCGTCCCAAGGCATAGCGCGAGATGTAGGCGCGATTGGCATCGACATGAACCGCATCGGCGTCCCGCGCTTTTGTCTTGTAGTTCATGCGCACGCTGATCACCGACAGCGTGCCCGGCACCAACTCGGCGGGCCTCGCGCGCTTCATGCCGTGGCGCGCCATATAATCCATCTCGCCGTGGTATCCGGCATCGAGCCAGGCTTGCAGGCCCGCTTCGGCCGTGCCGAGGCCGATGCCGGAGATGCCCACGGCGTCGAAGCCGAGTTCCCGTCCCCAGTCCTTGATGCGTTCTGCCAGCGAAGACCAATCCTTATCCATGCCCGATCATAAATCCATAAGCCTCGCGCTGGCCAACGAAGCCGCCACGCTGGCACTCGGTGCGCAACTCGGCAAGGTGCTGGTGCCAGGCCTGCGCGTTTTTCTTGAAGGCGATCTCGGTGCTGGCAAGACCACGCTGGTGCGCGGGCTACTGCGCGGCCTCGGGTACGCAGATAAGGTCAAGAGTCCTACCTATACTCTCGTTGAGGAATATTCGGTTTCTGGCCTAGACTTGTTTCACTTCGACTTTTATCGCTTCACGCGGGCGGAAGAATATCTTGATGCAGGACTCGACGAGTATTTTACTGGCGACGGAATCTGCCTTGTGGAGTGGCCGCGCAATGCCACGCCTTATCTCCCGCCCGCCGACATTGTGGTGTCGCTTGCCGTTGCAGGCGAAGCACGCATCGCCACTATCGTTGCCCGCAGCGACAGGGGGGAGGCATGTCTGACGAGTTTTCCAGCACCCGACGCGATGCGCTGAAGTTTGCGGCGGCGAGCCTGACGCTGCTGGTCACGCCACTCGGCATGCGCACTGCCTATGCCGCCACCAACATCCTCGGTGTGCGCGTCTGGCCGGCGCAGGACTACACGCGCGTCACGCTCGAATATGACCACCCGATCAAATACACGCAACTTCTGGTCAAAAATCCGGATCGGCTCGTCGTCGATCTCGAAGATGTCGAGTTCAACTCGGTGCTGCAAAGCCTGCCCGGCAAGATTTCCGAGACCGACCCCTATATCAAGTTGATCCGCGCCGGGCGCAACAAGCCGGGCGTGGTGCGGCTTGTCATTGAACTCAAGAGCGAGATCAAACCGCAGGTATTCACGTTGGCCCCGGTCGGCGAATATGGCCATCGCCTGGTGCTCGACCTGTATCCGCTCGAACCCGTCGACCCGCTCATGGCGCTGCTCCAATCGAAGCCCGATGTTCCGCCCTACGACACACCATCGCAGCAGCTGCCGCGCGACGTGCCCAGAGATGCGCCCGAGCCGCTCGATGCCGAGCGCAATCCCAATCGTCCGCCCAAGGGGCAGAAACCCGAAATCGTGCGCATGGTCACCATCGCGCTCGATCCCGGCCATGGCGGCGAGGATCCCGGCGCGGTGGGGAAGGGCGGCAACTATGAAAAAAATGTCACCATTTCGATTGCGCGCCGGCTCAAAGCCTTGATCGACGGCGAGGACAATATGCGCTCCATTCTCACCCGCGACGGCGACTTCTTCGTGCCGCTTGGCCAGCGTGTGAGCAAGGCGCGGCGTGTGCAGGCCGACCTTTTCGTCTCGATCCATGCCGATGCCTTCATCAAGCCCGAGGCGCGCGGCTCCAGCGTTTTTGTATTGTCCGAACATGGCGCATCTTCTTCTGCGGCGCGCTGGCTGGCGCAGAAGGAAAATGCAGCCGACTTGATTGGTGGTGTCAACCTTGGCGTCAAGGATCCTTATCTTGCGCGCACCCTGCTCGACCTGTCGCAGACCGCGACCGCGAACGACAGCCTCAAGCTGGGCAAGGACGTGCTGGGCGAACTCGGCCGCATCAACGACCTGCACAAGGGAAAGGTCGAGGAAGCCGCCTTCGCCGTGCTCAAGGCGCCGGATATTCCTTCCATCCTGGTCGAAACTGCCTTCATCTCAAACCCGGAAGAAGAGAAGCGACTTATCGACGACGAATATCAGGACAAGATGGCCACGGCCATCCTGCGCGGTATAAAACGCTATTTCGCCAAGAATCCACCGCTCGCCAAGTCGAAGCTGATGTAAGGTAATATTGACGACGGAGAGAGCGGTGCGTTTCACTCGCCACAGCCCCGGCCGCATTTTGCCTGAACCGATTTGGCCATTAGGTAGGCAAAAAACGGAAGAACGCGTCAAATCACTACGGCAATCGAAAGTTATCTGCGCATAGGGCCAATTTTCTCGGCATTTTTTGATTTGCGTCAATGATCCGATTGCGAACGCGCGTAAATCTTACGCAGTCGCGGAAAAGAAGGGTAATAAGAACTTCTTTATCTTTGTAGTTTGGAAGCAGCACTCACCACTGTCATTATGCCGGCATCGGTAATTTATTCCATAGCAATTGATGGCTATCCGCTCACAGCTTGAAAACAGAATGTGATGTGGGTGGCGATGCGCATAGGCGGGGTAGATAACGCTGTTCCTTTGGTGGTTGGAAGTTTCGGATCGTGGTTGCCGGGTGGAGGGAGTGCCGTGTTTGAATTATTGGTTAGAGATGTTATGGAACCGAAGAAGGCTCTTATGCTTTCGCCCGAGGTCACTGTTAGTAAAGCCGCAGAGTTGATGGCGAAGAAGAAAACCGGGGCTGCGATGATTGTCGAACAGGAGCGCCTGGTCGGAATCTTCACCGAACGCGATGCGCTGTTTCGGGTAATCGCGCGCGGGTTGGATGCGCGCACCACGCGCGTGGCCGAAGTGATGACTGCCGAGCCGAAGACTGTCGCTCCCAACATGTCTTATGGATACGCGCTTGTGATAATGCAGGAAAATGGTTTCCGGCATGCGCCGGTGGTCGACAATGGCAAACCGGTCGGGATGGTCAGCTCGCGCAATGCAATGGATCCCGAGTTGGAAGAATTTGCTGCGGAAGCAAACCGGCGCGAGTTCATCCGCGTCGGGCACGAGCAAGGCGATCCCCACAGTTGATGACAATAACAAGCCAGGGATATGGGCTGTATTGCGGTGAGTCCACCTGCAGTGCCCAAATGTGGGGCCGTCTTGAAATCCGTCTGGCATCTCTACCTGCTCGAATGTGTGGATGGTTCCCTCTACGCGGGAATCACGATCGACGTTCAACGCAGATACGACGAACACCTTTCCGGCAAGGGAGGGCGTTATACTCGATCCCACAAGCCTGTTCGCTTGCTGGCATCACAACCGATCGGGACGCGGTCACAAGCACTGCGTGCCGAACTGGCCATCAAACGCTTGCCCAAGGAAAAGAAACTGACGGCGCTGCGTTCGTCCGGCCTGCTCGGGGGAACCGATGTTGATCACCATTTATTCACCACAGGGAGGAACCACCGCATGAACAAGTCTGAACTCATCGAAGCCGTCGCCAAGGAAGCCGATATCAGCAAGGCTGCCGCCGAGAAAGTGTTGTCCGCCACGACCGCCGCCATCGTCAAGGCAGTGTCCAAGGGCGACAGCGTTACGCTGATTGGTTTCGGCACCTTCAAATCCTCGAAGCGCGCCGCCCGTACCGGTCGCAATCCCCAGACTGGCAAGGAACTCAAGATTGCCGCCGCCACGGTACCGCGCTTTAAAGCCGGCGCCACCTTCAAGAACGCCGTCGCTGGCAAAAAAGCCGCCAAGAAAAAATAATCGTACAGCGCGGATGGCATGCCATCCGCGCTTTTCCCGCAATCATGCCGATCAACAAGACTCCGGATCACGCCAGACTGGATCGGCTTGTTGCGGATGCTCGTCGCTCGGCCGATCAACGCGATCTGGATTACCGCGAGCGGGCCTTGAAAATCTATCCCTGGATCTGCGGCCGTTGCGCCCGCGAATTCACCCGTGCCAACCTGCGCGAGCTTACGGTGCATCACCGCGACCACAATCACGACAACAACCCGCCCGACGGCAGTAACTGGGAGTTGCTCTGCCTGTATTGTCATGACAACGAGCATCAACGGCAACTGGAAGCAAGCGGTGGTGGGACCAGGGAGACAGCAAGGGGTGAGGCAGCTACCCACTCCCCTTTTGCCAGCCTGAAGGATTTGCTGCAGAAGAAGGGTTAAATCCGCCTCCCGGTATCAGGAGGCGGCAAGTTCTTGCGCTGTCTCGCTGCTTATACCGTTATGCTATCCGCCACTTCCTTGAACTCCTTGATCTGATCGAAGCTCATGTAGCGATATACATCGGCGGCCTTGGCGTCGAGTGTCTTGACCTGTTCCATGTACTCGGCCACGGTCGGGATTTTGCCGATCAGCGCGCATACGGCGGCGAGTTCCGCCGAGCCGAGATAAACGCGGGTGTCGATGCCAAGCCGGTTGGGAAAGTTGCGGGTCGAGGTCGACATCGCGGTTGAGCCCTTCCTCACCTGCGCCTGATTGCCCATGCACAGACTGCAGCCGGGCATTTCCATGCGTGCGCCGGTGCGGCCGAGAATGCCATAGTGGCCTTCCTCGGTCAGCACAAACTGGTCCATCCTGGTCGGCGGTGCGATCCACAGGCGCACCGGGATGTCGCTCTTGCCTTCGAGCAGCTTGCTGGCGGCGCGGAAGTGGCCGATGTTGGTCATGCAACTGCCGATGAATACTTCATCGATCTTGTCGCCGGCGACTTCCGAGAGCAGTTTCACATCATCCGGATCGTTCGGACAGGCAAGGATCGGTTCCTTGATGTCGGCGATATCGATTTCGATCACGGCGGCATATTCGGCGTCGGCGTCTCGCGTCAGTAATTCGGGCTTGGCGAGCCATGCTTCCATGGCCTTGATGCGGCGGCCAAGCGTGCGTGCGTCCTGGTAGCCGTTTGCGATCATCCACTTCATCAGCGTGATGTTGGAGCGCATATACTCAATAACTGGCTCCTTGTTGAGTTGCACCGCGCAGGCGGCGGCGGAACGCTCGGCGGCTGAGTCCGACAGTTCGAAGGCCTGTTCCACCTTGAGATCGGGCAGGCCTTCGATTTCGAGAATACGGCCGGAGAAAATATTCTTCTTGCCTTTCTTTTCGACCGTGAGCAGGCCCTGGCGGATCGCATAGAGCGGGATCGCATTGACCAGGTCGCGCAACGTCAGGCCGGGGTTGAGCTTGCCCTTGAAGCGCACCAGCACAGATTCGGGCATGTCGAGCGGCATCACGCCAGTGGCGGCACCGAAGGCGACGAGGCCGGAACCGGCCGGGAACGAGATGCCGATGGGGAAACGGGTGTGGCTGTCGCCGCCGGTGCCGACGGTGTCGGGCAGCAGCAGGCGGTTGAGCCAGGAGTGGATCACGCCGTCACCGGGACGCAGGGCAACGCCGCCGCGCGTGGAGACGAAGGCCGGCAGTTCGTGGTGCATCTTCACGTCGATGGGCTTCGGATAGGCTGCGGTGTGGCAGAAGGACTGCATCACCAGGTCGGCGGAGAAACCGAGGCAGGCGAGATCCTTGAGCTCGTCGCGCGTCATTGGCCCGGTGGTGTCCTGCGACCCCACGGTGGTCATCTTGGGCTCGCAGTAGGTGCCGGGACGGATGCCCTTGCCCTCGGGTAAGCCACATGCCCGGCCGACCATCTTCTGCGCGAGCGAGTAGCCCTTGCCCGTGTCCTTGGGTGCTTGCGGCAGGCGGAACAGCGTCGATACCGGCAGGCCGAGCGCTTCGCGCGCCTTGGCCGTGAGACCGCGCCCAACGATGAGCGGTATGCGGCCGCCGGCACGCACTTCGTCGAAAATGACATCGGACTTGACCTTGAATTCGGCGATGACGGCGCCGTTCTTCAGCGCCTTGCCTTCATAGGGGCGCAGTTCAATCACGTCGCCCATGTCCATCTTGTTGACATCGAGCTCGATCGGCAGCGCACCGGCATCTTCCATGGTGTTGTAGAAGATCGGAGCGATCTTGGTGCCGAGGCAGACGCCGCCGAAGCGCTTGTTTGGCACGAAGGGGATGTCCTCGCCGGTGAACCAGAGTACCGAGTTGGTGGCGGACTTGCGCGAGGAGCCGGTGCCGACGACATCGCCGACATAGGCCACAAGGTTGCCCTTGGCCTTGAGCGCATCAAGCTGCTTGACCGGACCGCGGCTACCCGGCTCGTCGGCATCAATGCCGGGGCGCGGGTTCTTCAGCATCGCCAGTGCGTGCAGCGGGATGTCCGGGCGGCTCCACGCGTCGGGCGCGGGCGAAAGATCGTCGGTATTGGTTTCGCCGGTGACCTTGAACACGGTGAGCGTCAGGCTCTTCGGCACTTCGGGGCGGCTCGTGAACCATTCGGCGTCGGCCCAGGATTGCAGTACGCCCTTGGCGTTTGCATTGCCCTTGTCGGCGAGTTCCTTGACGTCGTTGAAGTAGTCGAACATGAGCAACGTCTTTTTCAGGCCTGCGGCGGCGACGGCACCGACTTGCGCATCGGCCAGCAGGTCGATCAGGGGCTCGATGTTGAAACCGCCCAGCATCGTGCCGAGCAGTTCAGTTGCCTTCACGCGCGAAATCAGCGCGCAGGTTTCGGTGCCCTTGGCAACGGCGGAGAGGAAGCCAGCCTTGACCTTGGCTGCATCATCGACACCGGCTGGCACGCGATAGGTGATCAGTTCGACGAGGAATGCCTCCTCACCCTTGGGCGGCGTCTTCAACAGCGCGACCAGTTGCCCGGTTTGCTGGGTGCTCAGTGGCAGGGGCGGGATACCAAGCGCGGCGCGTTCGGCAACATGCTGACGATAGGCTTCTAGCATGACAATTTCTTTCAGATAGAGTGGTTCAGGGAAAAAAATCGGGATTGGGTATCGGCTTCGAGCGTCATGCCTGTGGCTTGAGCACGTTGCAGCAGCTCCCAGTAAAAACGGTATGAGGCGCGGTCGTGCAGTTTACCTTCATGTTTGATCGGCCCCCAAGAAGCGTCCTGCGCGGCAGCGAGAATTTCGCCGGCATGGTGAATGTCGTCAAAGGAGGGGCGCATGGCTTCGACGATGGGCAGAATCTGGTTGGGATGGATGCTCCACATGCGCAGAAAGCCGAATTCGCTGCGCGCGCGCAGGGCGTCATTGCGCACCACTGCGACGTCGTGAATTTCCGTGGTGACGTTGTGCGCGGCAATGATGCCGTTGCCCAATGCGGCGGCGGCAATCTCGCACTTGGCGCGGGCGATCAGGGGATGGTCGAACTGCCCCGGCGATTTCATCGCGCTGGCAGGGATCGCACCGTGATGCGCGCTGACGAAGTCCATGAGGCCGAAGTCGAGCGATTCGACCTGGGGCATGGCGGCGATCTGCCAAGCCTGGCGCAGGGCGCCATGGGTTTCAATCAGCACATGCACCGGAATTTCGCGCTCGATGTCGTGTTGCTTGCGTACCTCATCAAGTACTGCGATCTGCGTTGCCGCATCATCGAATGACTCCGGCTTCGGAATGACAATGTAGGCGACTTCATTGCCTGCCGCGCCGATAATGATGTCGAGATCGTCGCGCCAGTGTGGGTGCGTGATGTCGTGGATGCGCGCGCCGATATGGGAAGCGCGGAGTTTCGAAGCAGTTCCTGCTACGCCCCGCACAGCTTCGGAAATCAGTGCCGCGACCATCTCGGCGTGTTCCTTTTCGCGGCCGGCTGGCGCGCCATCCTCGCAATCGGCCGTGATGTCGAAAATCGGACCCAGTTCCAACTGCAACTGGAGCGCCTTGCGAATCAGCTTTTCATTGCCGGCATAATGCTCGCAAGCGGCCAGCGCGGGTAGTGGTTTGACGCCTCGGTAAAGAACATCAGCGGGGTGAAGGGGTTTTGTCACTGCTCTCTTTGTCTGTAACAAAAACAAAATTCACAATCTTTGCCACATGGATCACAGAGGCCACCGGGAAAACCTGTGGCCATGTTTTTCACTGTGATCTCTGTGACTATGTTTTTGCTATTTTACTCAGCCCAGCATCGATTTGACGCCGTCCTGCTCTTCCTGCAATTCCTTAAGCGTGAAGTCCATTTTCTGGCGCGAGAAGTCATCGATTGCCAAGCCGGTGACGCGTTGGTACTTGCCGCCGACACAGGTGACGGGTACGCCATAGAGGGTACCTTCGGGAATACCGTAACTGCCATCTGAGGGAACGCCCATGGTGACCCACTTGCCATTGGTGCCAAGTGCCCAGTCGCGCATGTGGTCAATGGCGGCGTTGGCAGCCGAAGCGGCGGAGGAAACGCCGCGCGCCTCGATGATCGCGGCGCCGCGCTTGCCGACTTTGGGAATGAATTCGTTCTTGTACCAGGCATCGTCATTGACGGCGGCTGGGGCGGCCTGGCCGGCGATGGTGGCGAAGCGGTAATCGGGGTACATGGTGGGCGAGTGATTGCCCCATACGATCAATTTCTCCATGCTGTCGACCGGCTTGCCGGTCTTGCTGGCCAGTTGCGACAGGGCGCGGTTATGGTCAAGGCGCAGCATTGCGGTGAAATTCTCCTTGGGCAGGCTCGGCGCCGACTTCATGGCGATCCAGGCATTGGTGTTGGCCGGATTGCCCACCACCAGTACCTTGATGTTGCGCGAGGCGACTGCGTCCAGCGCCTTGCCCTGCTCGATGAAAATCTTGGCGTTTTCCATGAGCAGGTCCTTGCGTTCCATACCGGGGCCGCGCGGTTTGGCGCCGACGAGCAACGCATAATCCGCATCCTTGAACGCCACCTTAGGATCGGCGGTGCCGACCATGCCCGCCAACAGCGGGAAGGCGCAGTCTTCGAGTTCCATCATCACGCCTTTTAGTGCGGCTTGGGCCTTGTCGATCGGCAGTTCGAGCATTTGCAGGATCACGGGCTGATCCTTGCCCAGCATTTCGCCACTGGCGATACGGAACAGCAGGGCATAACCGATTTGTCCGGCGGCGCCGGTAACTGCGACACGAACGGGGGCTTTGGCCATTTCTGATTCTCCTAGAGGAAGGGTTGGGGTTGGTAAAAAAAGTGTACGTTGTTGAAGGCAATGTGCTCAAATATAGTGATGGCATTCGCCAGAGCCAGTCTTGATCTTCGTCAACGACAGGCAATCGAAAGATACTTGAGAATAAAAATTTAGGCTTTGTCCGCAGCCATTTAATTTAACAGTAAGCAACAGGAGATTGGGCACATGACGCAGTTAAAAGATAAGTTGTCGGAAAAGATACAAGCGCATCGCCCACGTACCGCAAGACTCACCAAGGAATTTGCAGACATTGTTATCGACAAGGTCGATATCGGCCAGTGCATGGGTGGTGCCCGGGACATCAAGTGTCTGGTCACGGATATTTCCTCCCTCGATCCTCAAGAGGGGATTCGCTTCAGGGGCAAGACCATTCCCGAAACCTTTGCGGCCCTGCCCAAGGCTGCCGGTTCTGCTTATCCGACCGTCGAGTCCTTCTGGTATTTTCTCCTGACCGGGGAAGTTCCGACTCAGGCCCAGGTGGATGAGGTTGTGGCACAGTGGAAAACAAGGCAGTCGGTTCCCCCGTATGTGTTCGACGTGATCCGCACCCTGCCGCGCGACAGTCATCCGATGGCGATGCTCTCCATTGGGATTCTAGCTTTACAGAGGGATTCCAAGTTTGCCGCCTACTACAACTCGGGCAAGTTCAACAAGACGAATGCCTGGGAACAGGTATACGAGGATGCCAGTGACCTCGTGGCACGCATACCCGTGATCGCCGCTTTCATATACAACCTGAAGTACCGGGACGACAAGCAGATCGCCATCGATCCCAAGCTCGACATGGGTGCCAATTTCGCCCATATGATCGGCCAGAGCGAAGAGTACAAAGACGTAGCCCGCATGTACTTCATCCTCCACTCCGACCACGAATCCGGCAATGTTTCCGCGCACACCACCCACCTTGTGCACTCGGCGTTGTCCGACCCTTACTATGCCTACTCTGCCGGCCTTAGCGGCTTGGCTGGACCGCTTCACGGCCTTGCCAACCAGGAAGTGCTCAGCTGGACCATGAAGTTCCAGGAGAAATACTGCAAAGGCGTTGAACCTACCAAGGAATTGATCACCAAAGCTCTTTGGGATACTCTCAATTCTGGCCAGGTCATTCCGGGCTACGGCCACGCCGTGCTGCGCAAGACCGATCCGCGCTATATGTCGCAGCGCGAATTCTGCCTCAAGACCCCAGGTCTTAAAGACGATCCGCTGTTCAAGTTGGTTTCCATGATATTCGAGGTCGCTCCTGGGGTGCTTTCCGAACACGGCCATACCAAGAACCCCTGGCCGAACGTCGATGCGCAGTCAGGTGTCATCCAGTGGTACTACGGGGTCAAGCACTGGGACTTCTATACTGTCTTGTTCGGTGTGGGGCGCGCTCTTGGTTGCATGGCCAACATCACCTGGGACCGTGCGTTGGGCTATGCCCTTGAGCGGCCCAAGTCCGTTACTACCGACATGCTCGAGAAGTGGGCGGCCGAAGGCGGCATTAAGTAAGCAACTGCAACCAACTCGTCAGAGCAAGGGTAGGGGCTCTGCTGAAGCAGAGCCCACTTCGATTGCACGGGCATCTTGCCGACTACCATGGAGATGGCAGTGCTGCGTACGCAAATACGCAGCCATCTTGCCCTGCTTGTATAATGAATTTATCTTTGAAGCGTGCGATAGGGGCTGAACGGTGACGACGGGTCAAGCAGGCGATTCCTCACAAGCCATGCCCGACTACAAGGAAGGGATCAAGAAGGATGTCGCGGAAATCAAGTTCCTTGTTCATGACCTCCGGGTCGAGGGCTTTTTCAACGAGATCCTGCATTATCACGTCACCCTGAATACCGACCTCGAGATTTACAACATCGAGCAGGCGCAGGTTCTGCACGCGGCGGACGTTCAAGAGCTGAAGTCCAAGCTGGGCGTTGCGCGCAAGGCTTTCCAGGACTATTCGAACGCGGTGAAGAGTTTCTCGCCGGACCAGACGATACTGCTTCTTGGACGGCGCTATATCGACGCTATCCATGAGACCCTCCATCTCATTCTCAGCCCGCTGTGGGGGCGGTCGGATCAGGTACTTTCCTTTTTGCCCAAAGAGGCGCGCTCGGTGCGCTCGCGGCGCCACTACCGCAACTGCATCAGCTGGCTCTACGGTGTGCATCTGCGCATTTCTGCTTTTCGCCAGGAGTCGAATGACCCGAACGCCAAGGAGGAGTTTGATATTGCAGAGGATGTCCGCGATTTCACGCAGGACGTTGTTTATGGATATGTAATAGAGAAGTCCGAAGCAAGAGTTGAATTGCAATTAGAACGGATAGAGTCGGCGGTCATCGTCGGCAGGCGTCCGCGTTTCCGCCGTATGTATTTCAACCTGGTCATGAATGCCGTCGATGCCATGAGCGGACGCAAGGCGGGCGTTGTGCATGTGAGCAGCATCATCGAAGGCGACCGTGTGGCCCTGCGCGTGCGCGATGACGGCGTGGGCATGTCGCCGGGGAAGATCCAGCAACTCCTTACTGACCGTCAGACACTTGACGGCGAAGTTCACTCGCTCGGCTTTGTGTTTGTGCGCCAGACAATTGCCGAGTTCGGCGGCGAACTTGCGATAGAGAGCGAGATAGGCAAGGGAACGACTATCACGCTGCGCCTGCCTTACCTGAAAGACAAGGTTTTGCCACCGGACCCGTCATATCAGAAAATGCATCGCCTGCCGGAGAAATACCGGTCCATGCCAGCAGAGCCTGACACGGCGCGAACGTCATCAGTGGATGTGACGCCGGCGGCCACTGCCGTGGCAGCGGCGCCAGCTCTGTCGCAGGAGCTGGCATCCAGCAAGGGCAACGATGAAGAACGTGCATACGGCAAGCTCCTCTTTGATGCCTATCAGAAGTCCCGGGCCCAGTTCCCCGGGTGTATCTTCGCCATCGCCATCACGGAGGACGACCGGGTCGAGATGTTCGCGCATAAGCCCTATGAGCGCGAATGGAATATCTCGCACGAGGATCTTTCACCCATGTACTTCCAGGCGACCTATCGTGGGCGTATGGAGGAAGACGAGCTAAAACGTCCCATTGTGATACTCAAGCCGTCCCAGAGTGTCGGAGATTACTTTGACTTCAAGGAAGTGCCCGAAGCCGATCGTGATATCGAACGTTTCAAGCGCATGGTTCGAGACGAGGGTATCCGAATTGCGCGCAAACTCATCGCGACAGGACTTGACCCGCATATCTCCGTCCATTTGTCCGGCGCGCCCCGGTTCTTCGCCACTTCCCCGGAGTTTCATGGCACCGAGCCGTTCCCGCTCGATCTGCTGGCGCGCCAAAAATTGTCTTCGGAAGTGAGCTAAGGCGTCAAGCCGGCAGTTTTGACTATTGCGTGTAATACTTCGTCACGCGCAAATCCTGTCCGAACGTCGATCACTATTCGGGCATGGCGCACAAAGCGCCCGGCATCCTGGTTGTGATGTGTCCGGCATCTTTTTGCTGGCACGCGCCATGGACTGGGTGCGACAATGGAAGAAGTTAATGATCCATCCCGTACAGGTGACATCGAGATGAAACAAATGTTAACCAACTCTTACCTCTTCGGCGCCAATGCGCCCTTCATCGAAGAGTTGTACGAGGCATACCTCGTCAATCCGGCCGCGGTAGATCCCGCCTGGCGCGACTATTTCGACAAGCTTGGCACCCTGCCCGGCGCTGGTAGCTATACCGGTCCCGATGTGGCGCATGGTCCGATCATTGCGTCTTTTGCCGAACGGGCGAAGGAGGGCCTGTTCAAGCCTGCTGCGCAGACTGGTGCGGCGGCGGTCGAGAAGCAGGTCAAGGTTCTGCAGCTGATCGAGGCCTACCGGTCCCTTGGCAACCACTGGGCGCAGATCGACCCGCTCAAGCGTTCCGAACGACCACAGATCGCCGAACTGGAGCCTTCCTTCTACGGCTTTACCGAGGCCGATCTGGGGCAGACATTCAATGTCGGCTCCTTTGCCGCAGCGACCGGGTCCGCCCATGCCACGCTGCGCGAGATTCTTGATGCCGCACGGCAGACTTACTGCGGTTCAATCGGCATCGAATACATGTACTTGAACAACGAGGCGCAGAAGCGCTGGCTGCAGTCGCGGCTGGAACCGATTCGCTCCACTTCCCAGTATCCGGTTGAGGACAAGAAGCGTTTCTTGCAGCGCGTGACCGCGGCCGAGACACTGGAACGTTATCTGCATACCAAGTATGTCGGGCAGAAACGTTTCTCACTCGAAGGCGGCGAATCGACCATTGTGGCGCTCGATCAGTTGATTCGCATCGGCGGTGGCCTGGGTATCGAGGAAATCGTCATCGGCATGGCGCATCGCGGCCGTCTCAATGTGCTGGTCAACGTGCTGGGCAAGGCACCGGCGATGCTGTTCTCCGAGTTCGAGGGCAAGCATGTCGAAGACTTGACATCGGGCGATGTCAAATACCACATGGGTTTTGCTTCAAATGTGAGCACACCGGGCGGCCCGGTGCATCTGTCATTGGCATTCAATCCCTCGCACCTCGAAATCGTTAACCCGGTGGTCGAGGGCTCGGTATTTGCGCGCCAGCGCCACCGCGCCGACAAGGGGGGCAATCTGGTCATGGCTGTTCTTCTGCACGGCGATGCCGCCGTGGCCGGGCAGGGCGTGAATCAGGAAACCCTGAATTTTTCCAGCACGCGCGGCTATGGCACAGGGGGCACCTTTCATATTGTGGTGAATAACCAGATCGGTTTTACCACTTCCGATCCGCGTGACTATCGTTCCTCGCTGTATTGCACCGATATCTTCAAGATGATCGAGGCGCCGATATTCCATGTGAATGGCGACGATCCGGAAGCCGTGGCATTGGTGACGCAACTGGCCATGGAATTTCGCCAGACCTTCAAGAAGGACGTGGTGGTGGACCTGGTTTGCTTCCGCAAGCTCGGCCACAACGAGCAGGACGAGCCGATGGTGACACAGCCGCTGATGTACAAGAAAGTACATGCCCATCCCGGTACGCGCAAGTTGTATGGTGACAAGCTGGTTGCGCAGGGTGTCTGCAGTATTGATGAACCCGATCAGATCATCAAGGACTATCGTGCCGCGCTGGATCGGGGCGAACTGCTTTACAACCCCGTGTTGGCGAACTACAAGCGCAAGTACGCGCCTGACTGGACACAGTTTTTTGGTCAGAAATACACCGATGAGTGCACCACCAAGGTGCCCATGACGGAGCTGAAACGCCTTGCCAGAGCCGTGACAACGCTGCCGGACGACCTGACGCTGCATTCGCGCGTGCAGAAAATCATTGACGACCGCCGCCTGATGGGCGAGGGCAAACTGCCACTGGACTGGGGCATGGGCGAGACGTTGGCCTATGCTTCCCTGCTGACGCAGGGCTATAGTGTGCGTCTTTCCGGCGAAGATACCGGACGGGGTACTTTTTTCCATCGTCATGCGGTATTGCACGACCAGAACCGCGAAAAATGGGATGCCGGCACCTATACTCCATTGCAGCACGTCGACGACAAGCAGGCGCGGTTCGTCGTCATCGACTCCATATTATCCGAAGAAGCGGTGCTGGCTTTCGAATACGGTTACTCGACTTTCAAACCGAATGAACTGGTGGTCTGGGAAGCGCAGTTCGGCGATTTTGCGAATGGCGCGCAGGTCGTCATCGACCAGTTCATCGCTTCGGGCGAGGCCAAGTGGGGCCGGCTTTCGGGCCTCACCCTGATGCTGCCGCATGGCTACGAAGGCCAGGGGCCGGAGCATTCTTCCGCGCGCATCGAGCGCTACATGAGCCTATGCGCCGAACATAACTGGCAGGTTTGCATTCCCACCACACCGGCGCAAATTTTCCATCTCTTGTGCCGGCAGATGCTGAGGAAGCTCCGCAAACCGCTGGTCATCATTACGCCGAAATCGCTGCTGCGCCACAAGGATGCCGTGTCTTCGCTCGACGATCTGGCCAAGGGCAGGTTCCAGACCGTGATCAGCGAGGTGGATGAACTCGATCCGAAGAAAGTGACGCGCGTGGTGCTTTGCAGCGGCAGGATTTATTACGAACTGATGGCGCACCGCCGCGAAAACAAGATCCAGAACACCGCCATCGTGCGCCTCGAACAACTTTATCCTTTTCCCCAAAAGGCCTTTGATGCGGAACTCAGGAAGTGGCCGAAAGCCACCGAGATCGTCTGGTGTCAGGAAGAGCCGCGCAATCAGGGCATGTGGTACTGGCTGGTATCGCGCCAGCACATGGTGAAGGCAATCGCTCCCAACCAGTCGCTGTTGCTTGTCAGCCGCCCGGCCTCCGCTTCTCCCGCCGTCGGCTATTACGCCAAGCACAACGCCCAGCAAAAAGCCGTCATCGAAGATGCCTTTGGCAAACTGAAAGCGCCGGAATAAAAAACAGAAAGTGAGAACCTCATGCTGATCGAAGTCAAAGTTCCGCAACTGTCCGAATCGGTTGCCGAAGCCACGCTGTCAAACTGGCACAAGAAGGTCGGAGACGCGGTTGCCCGGGATGAAAACCTGGTCGACGTCGAAACCGACAAGGTAGTGCTCGAACTTCCTGCCACCGAGGCGGGGGTTCTGGTGAAAGTGTTGAAAGACAATGGCGCCACGGTCGTGGCGGGCGAGGTCATTGCCCATATCGACACCGATGGCGCGGCCGCCAAGGCCGTTCCCTCTGCCGCTAACACAGCCGCGACTCCCGCGGCAGCAGTTTCCGCCACGAGTTTGCCGTCCCCGGCAGCCGTGATGCCCGCAGCGCGCAAGCTGATGGAGGAAAAAAGTCTGACGGCTGCGGAGATTACCGGATCGGGTCGCGGCGGGCGCATACTTAAAGAAGATGTACTCGGCACCAGGCCAGCGCCGGCGGCGCCAGCAGCCGTTATGCCTGCCGCAGCAGTGAGCAAGCCGGCACTGCCGCAGCCTGCCGCGATCAGCGCAGAAACGATTGTCGCCGATCGTGCCGAACAGCGTGTGCCGATGTCCCGGCTGCGCGCGCGCGTTGCCGAACGCCTGCTGCAATCGCAGGTGCAGAACGCCATTTTGACCACGTTCAACGAAGTCAACATGGCCGCGGTCATGGAACTGCGCAATAAATACAAGGACAAGTTTGAGAAGGAGCATGGCGTCAAGCTCGGTTTCATGTCCTTTTTCGTCAAGGCCGCTGTCGCCGCACTCAAGCGTTATCCGGTACTCAATGCCTCAGTCGACGGCAATGACATCGTCTACCATGGCTATTTTGACATCGGCATTGCCGTGAGCAGCCCGCGCGGCCTCGTGGTGCCGATCCTGCGCGATGTCGACCAGATGTCGTTGGCGCAGATCGAGAAAAAGATTGCCGAGTTCGGCGCCAAGGCCAAGGCCGGCAAACTTTCGCTGGAGGAGCTCACTGGCGGTACCTTTTCGATTTCCAACGGCGGTGTGTTTGGCTCGATGTTGTCGACCCCCATCATCAATCCGCCGCAGTCAGCAATTCTTGGCGTGCATGCGACACAGGAGCGTCCGGTGGTCGAGAATGGACAGGTCGTGATTCGTCCGATCAATTATCTGGCCATGTCCTACAACCACTGCATCATCGACGGCCGCGAAGCCGTGCTCGGCCTGGTGGCGATCAAGGAAGCGCTGGAAGACCCGGCGCGCCTACTGCTGGATATTTAAGATTTGGTGAAGGGCGAAGGGAGAAGGGGGGAAGGGTAAAAGCGCTACAACCCTTCCCTCTTCACCTTTTCCCCTTCCCTTCCGAAGGAAATACAAATGGCGAAACAATTTGACGTAGTAGTGATCGGCGCCGGTCCCGGCGGCTATGTGGCGGCGATTCGTGCCGCGCAGTTGGGGATGTCAACCGCCTGCATCGAGTCGCGGTCCTATGCCGACCCCAAGGGCGAAGTACGGCTTGGCGGGACTTGCCTCAACGAAGGCTGCATTCCTTCGAAGGCATTGCTGCAATCATCGGAACTGTTTGATCAAGCGGGACACAGTTTCGTGATGCACGGCATAACGGTGGGCGATATCAAGATGGATGTTGCCACCATGATTCGGCGCAAGGACAATATCGTCACCCAGCTGACGAGCGGGATTCGCGGTTTGTTCAAGAAATACAAGGTCACATTGCTGCCCGGTCACGGCAAGTTCGCCGGGCGCGGCGATGGGCATTGGCAAGTTGATGTTGGGGGCGAGATCGTCGAAGCCAGGCATGTCATCGTTGCCACCGGCTCCCGCGCCCGTCATCTGGATGGCATACCGGTCGACAATAAGGTGATTTGCGACAATGCCGGCGCGCTGTGTTTCGACCAGGCGCCGAAACGCCTGGGGGTGATCGGCGCCGGCGTGATCGGACTCGAACTCGGTTCGGTGTGGAAACGTCTCGGCAGCGAAGTCACGATTCTCGAAGCGTTGCCGGATTTTCTTGCGGCGGCGGATCAGTCGGTGGCGCGCGAAGCATGGAAGGTCTTTACGCAAAAGCAGGGCCTGAACATCCAGCTCGGCATCAAGATCAACAAGGTTACCCAATCGAAGAAGGGCATTGCGGTCGAGTACGAATCCGGCGACGAAGCAAAAACGCTGGAAGTGGACAAGCTGATTGTCTCCGTTGGCCGTATGGCGAACACCGCGGATCTCGGGATTGAGAGCGTCGCTCTCAAGCTCGATGACAAGGGCCGGATAGCTGTCGATGGCCACTGCCGTACCAACCTGGAAAACGTATGGGCGGTCGGTGACATTGTCCGCGGTCCGATGCTGGCGCACAAGGGCATGGAAGAAGGCGTCATGGTCGCCGAGCTGATCGCCGGGCAAGCCGGGCATGTCAATTACGATGTCATTCCGTGGGTGATGTACACCCATCCTGAAATCGCCTGGGTCGGCAAGACCGAGCAGCAACTCAAGAACGAAGGCATCGAATACCGCGCGGCTCAGATTCCGTTTGCCGCCAACGGTCGCGCGCTGGGGCAGGGCGACACCACCGGCTTCGTCAAGATGCTGGCGGATGCCAGGACCGATCGCATATTGGGGGTGCATGTTATCGGCAGCAATGCGTCTGAACTGATTGCCGAGGCGGTTGTCGCGATGGAGTTCGGGGCATCGTCCGAAGATATCGCGCGCATCTGCCACGCTCATCCGACGCTCTCCGAAGCCATGCACGAGGCAGCGCTCGCGGTGGACAAGCGTTCGCTGCATTTTTAATACTTTAAGCCACAGAGGACACGGAGAAAAACCATTTCCGGTTTCTGGTTTTCGCCGAGGTGTTTTTTGAAGTTCTCGGCGATCTCTGTCCCACGGGGATTTCCTTCGGTCATGTCCTCTGTGGTAAATGCTTTTACTGCTGGCGCCGTGAGTCCCAGCTCATTAGGTGGGTAGCGCCAATTATCGTGGTACTTTACAAATTTCTCCCGGGCTTCGTTTAGAATCGTTCCCAGTATAAGAGGAGACCACATGCTGCAAACTGGACAACTCGCGCCAGCGTTTACCTTGCCTGATGCTGACATGGAGATGTTTGCATTCGATAGCTTGCGCGGGCGCCAGCATGCAGTGCTTTTTTTCTATCCGAAGGATGGCACACCGTACTGCACGCTGGAAGCAACCGAATTCAGCGACCATGAGGAAGAGTTTAATCGGTTGAATTGTGTCATCTGTGGCGTGTCGCGCGATGATTGCCTGCGCCATGCCGATTTCCGGGACAAGAACGGCTTGTCCATTCGCCTGCTTTCCGACGAGGACGGGGAAGTCTGTAAAAAATACGGGGTTGCGCAGATGAAGGAAAAGGACGGCCATCGCAAACTGTGCGTAGTGCGTTCCACTTTCATCATCGACAAATCCGGAATTATCCGTCATGCTTTTTACGACGTAAATCCGAAGGGCCATGCGGCGGAGATTTACCGCCTGGTCAAAGAACTTAACGGCAAGGAGAAGGTTGCATGTTGATTACAAAAAATACCGTCGTTACGCTTTCCTACCGTGTGACGGACAGTGACCGCAATCTTGTCGATGAAGGCAGTGCGCCACTGGTCTACCTGCATGGCGGTTACGATGGCATTTTTCCTCGCATTGAAGAATCCCTGCAAGGCAAGGCGGTTGGCGACAAGCTGGACATCAGGCTTCAGCCGAACGATGCGTTCGGCGAATACGATGCCGAACTGGTTTTCATCGAGCCGCGTAATCTTTTTCCCGACTCCATTGAGGTTGGCATGCAGTTCGAGCGTGCCACGGAACAGGAATTGGGAGGGACTCTGCAGGAAGACGACGTGCTCTACACTATTACCGATATCACCGATGACAAGGTCGTCATCGACGGTAATCATCCCCTGGCAGGGCAGACACTGGTATTCACTTGTGAAGTCAGCGATGTACGCATCGCTACAGCGGAAGAAGTTTCGCACGGTCATATTCACGAGCCGGGCGGTCATCACCACTAAATCCAAGGTGCAAGATTCAAGGCCCAAGGTTCAAGGTCGATGCGTTCCCCCTTGAATCTCGAACCTGTTTAGAGTTCCACCGGAGTCGGTGCCACCCGCCAGATGTCGCGGCAGTATTCGGCGATGGTGCGATCGGACGAGAATTTCCCCATGCGCGCGACATTACGCATTTTCATCCTCGGGGGTGCGCTGGCGATCATGCGAGTTAGCTCCATTCTGTCGGATTAATGCATTCTGGCATAGCTGAGACAGATTAAACCAAGCGAGAGGATTCCATCCCGCCGTGATCAGTCGAGCAGGCGCTTGAGGTCATAGAGCCGTTGCAGCGCCTCTCGTGGCGACAGAGCGTCGGGATCGGTCTCGTCCAGGGCGGCAATGACCGGATGCGCTTGTGGCGGTTCCACGTGAGGCGGCGGTGCAAACAAATCGGATTGTTGTGTCGCGGCGAGTTGGTTGTTTTCAAGTTTTGCCAATTGCTTGCGCGCATCGCGCAACACGGCAGCCGGAATGCCGGCCAGGGCGGCGACGTGGATGCCGTAACTCTGCGAGGCGGGGCCTTCTTCTACGGCGTGCATGAAGACGATGCGCTTGCCGTGCTCGACGGCATCGAGATGGACATTGGCGCATTCCGGATGTTCCTGCGCCAGGCGCGTCAGTTCGAAATAATGCGTGGAGAACAGGGTCAGGGCGCGGTTCTTTTCGATGAGGTGGCGCGCGATTGCAAAGGCTAGCGCAAGGCCGTCGAAGGTGGAGGTGCCGCGCCCGATCTCGTCCATCAAGACCAGGCTGTTGCCGGTCGCGCCGTTCAGGATCGCGGCTGCTTCGGTCATTTCGACCATGAAGGTGGAGCGGCCCGAGGCCAGTTCGTCGGCGGCGCCGATGCGTGTGTAAATCGCATCGATCGGGCCGAGGGCGCATCCCTGTGCCGGAACGAGGCTGCCGCAATGGGCAAGCAATACGATCAGCGCCACCTGACGCATGTAGGTCGACTTGCCGCCCATATTGGGGCCAGTGATCAACAGGGTGCGGCGGGCAGGACCCAGACGCGTATCGTTGGGGATGAAGCTGTCGACCTGCTGTTCGACTACGGCATGACGTCCGGCAACAATGCCAATACCGTATTCATCGCGGAATGTCGGGGCGCAATAATCGTGAACGACTGCGGCATCGGCGAAGGCACAGAGACCGTCAAGCAGGGCGATGGCCTTCGCAATGCGCTGCAATGGGGAAATCCACGCTGACAGCGATTCGAGCACAGCATCATAGAGTCGCTTTTCCAGCGCCAGGGCGCGTTCGTTGGCGGACAGTGCCTTGTCCTCGAATGCTTTCAATTCAGGGGTAATGTAGCGCTCGGCGTTTTTCAGTGTCTGACGGCGGCGGTAATCGTCGGGGATGCGTTCGACATTGGCATGAGTGACCTCGATATAGAAGCCATGCACCTTGTTGAATTCGACGCGCAGATTGGCGATGCCAGTGCGCTCGCGTTCGCGGGCTTCGAGCGCGAGCAGGAATTCGCCGCAGTTGCTCTGGATGCCGCGCAGTTCGTCAAGTTCCGCGGAATAACCGGTGGCGATGACGCCGCCTTCGCGCAGCACCACGGACGGCTCTGGTTGTATCGCAGCGGCCAGTAGATCAAGGCATTCTGTCGGAGTGTCGAGATCGTGGTGCAAGTCCGCCAGCAAGGTCGAGTCAAGTGCAGCAAGTGGCGCCTGCAATGTGCCCAGATGGGCGAGACTGGTACGCAACGAGGAAAGATCGCGCGGCCGCGCGCTCTTCAGTGCGATGCGCGCGGTGATGCGCTCGATGTCGGCGATGCCTTTGAGTTCCGCATGCAGCGCAGACAAGGGATGTTTTCCTTCGACACCGATGATTTGTGCGACGGCCGTCTGCCGCGCAGCTGCTGCCTTGCGATCGGACAGCGGGTGATGCAGGCAGTGGCGCAGCCAGCGCGAGCCCATGCTGGTAGCGCAAGTGTCGAGCAGGGAGAGCAGGGTGGGAGCAGCCTTGCCCGACAAGGTCTCGCTGATTTCCAGATTGCGTCGCGTTGCCGGATCGAGACGCAGATACTCTCCTTCGTGTTCGACGGCGATGCCTGTGATATGTGCGAGAGTTTGCAGTTGCGTGGCGCGCGCATATTCGAACAAGGCTCCCGCCGCACCCAGGGCGGGCGTGGGACTGTCGATGCCGAAGCCGGCAAGATCGCGGGTGCTGAAATGCTGCGTCAACGCGCGTTGCGCCGATTCGGTGTCGAAGTGCCATTCAGGCAGGCGGCGAACTGCGGTGGCATTGATTTCCAAAACGGTGCCGTCCCTGTTGTCCGGTAGAAGTATCTCGGCGGGGCTCAAGCGCTGCAGATGCGCAGCCAGCGAATCGGTATCGGTGTCAAGCAGGCGCAGGTCGCCATTGGCGAGATTGAGCCAGGCCAGACCAGCCTGCCGTTTGTCGATCCCGGTACCAAAATTCAGCGCCAGCAGCAGACTGTCAGTCTTGTCGTCGAGCAGGGCGGCATCGGTGAGCGTGCCCGGCGTGACGATGCGTGTTACTGCTCGCTCCACCGGCCCCTTGCTGGTGGCGGGGTCGCCGATCTGCTCGCAAATGGCAACCGATTCACCCAGCTTCACCAGTTTGGCGAGATATTGCTCTACGGCGTGATAGGGCACGCCGGCCATTGGAATCGGCTTGCCGGCGGACTGCCCACGCGCGGTCAGCGTGATGTCCAGCAGACGTGCGGCCTTGGCAGCGTCGTCGAAGAACATTTCGTAAAAGTCACCCATCCGATAGAACAGCAGGGTGCCAGGATGCTGCGCCTTGAGGCGCAGATACTGCTGCATCATGGGGGTATGGCCCAACTCTTTGTTATCCGTATTGCCTTTATCTAGCATCCAGTGCCTGTCTAAAACTTGGTCTATCCACGATCTGAACTTCCCTGTCGCCGAGGAAATGGGCTGTCATCCTGTTGAAGTTCGGCGTAGCGTAGCGGGATTTTCCTCTTCCCAGTGATTTTGCGGCTTTCTCCGCCATCGCTCGCAGGCTGGGGTCACCAATTCCGGCGCCAGCACAAGCCTTATTCCATTGGTCGCGCACAGTGCAACAGCCGGGAGTCTTGCCGCGACAGTTGTGCATGAGGGGCAGCACAAACGTTACTATGCCATGCTTGACTGATTCAAGCCTGATTGCGAGTCTAGCAGCAGTATAAAGACCTTGTGATACGTGTGGAAGCTGAAGCCCGAATACTCAAGCCAGATGAAAATGTTCCGGAGTTCCGAGTTACGGCGCCGATAATTATTCAATATGATTAAATGGAACTGGGACAAAGAAAAAAGGCTGCCGGATCAGGGTGGCCCTTTCTGTTGGTGGGGCGGGGTCAATCAAATTGCACTGCATAACCTGCATGGACCAGACAAAAGGCTCAATTGACCACTTGTCACGATTTTATCGCTCCCGCTTTACACCTCATCAAGCGCTCCGTATAATGCGCGCTCTCTTGAGGGGGTATAGCTCAGCTGGGAGAGCGCTTGCATGGCATGCAAGAGGTCCGCGGTTCGATCCCGCGTACCTCCACCAAGGACGAAGTCCCTATCGTCTAGAGGCCTAGGACAACACCCTTTCACGGTGTGAACCGGGGTTCGAATCCCCGTGGGGACGCCAGTATCGAAGAACGACACCGACCAGTGAGTCGGTGTTTTTCTTTATAAAACAGCTTTCTAAAGTCAATTAACAGGGTTAGCCAATCTTGACACTTCGTCCGCGCGACATCCTGACAGCTAGCAGGAAGCTGAAGGCGACAACGCTGACCACCGCAATGCCGAAATAGGATTCCCTGCGCTCGCTCCAGGCAGCGACGGCCGGCAATGACAATTTCATCACACCGAAGGTGCCGACCAGCAGGCTGATGCCGGCAACCGCCAGGCTCATAACGCGCGAGGCGAGTGCGGCAATCCGGTCCGCGCGCAGGATCAGGCGCGAGATCCAGATTCCGTTCGCTCCGTCGGTCACCAGCATGCCGAGCATGAACAGCAGGCCCAGTGCCAGGGGGTGCTGCCATCCGCCGAACCGGGTCGCCGTCAGCGCGAACAGGGCTGCCTGGCTAACGGTATCGAAAGACAGCGCGAACAGGGCGCCGACCAGTGCTACCCAGAACGGGCTGGCCGCCTCCGCCAGGCGCCCAAGAAAGCGGCCCTTGAGTCCGACCGCACGTACAACCTCGCCTGGTTCAGCGCGCAGCACGGCATGCACGTTGACAACGCCGATAGAGAGCAGGAAGACAACGGATACCCAGGCGCCGAATGCAGTCAGCCATGCCGGCACCAGCCAGTGCTGTGCCAGGGTGCCAACCAGCAGGGCGATGACAATCATCACGAAACCATGCCCAAGCGAAAACAGCATGCCGCAGCGGCGCGCCAGGCATGGCCGGGTTCGCGAGTTGAAGCGCGTGAGACTATCGATGGTCGCCAGGTGATCCGCATCGAAACCGTGCTTCAGGCCAAGCACGAATACCAGCACGCAAAGCGCGGACCATTCTTGCGGAAGCGAAGCATCCATGGGTAGTCAATTCACATATTGGACGGGCGCAGCGTTTTTGCCATTACGTGCACACCATGTCGCACTTGGGGTTTCATGTAGTTACTCATTGGTTTCAGGTTGAGTAGTTAATCCTACGCCGTTCAGTTCTGCGGGGAAAGCAGGTTATCGCCCGATCCAGCAGATAACGCCAGCAATCGCCGGATATCGGGCATCGCGCAAACGATTTAATGCATTTGCTTTGTTCTGAAAAAGCAGTTCGCCACGGCGAACACGGCGACACGGCGAAAACACAAGGCATGGCAGGCATGCGGCGTCTCACCCATTGGATGAAACGAAGTCCATTGGCAAGCTATTGATTTTCTGCCGCCCCGCCTGTCGCCGTGATTCAAATGAGGTTGTCAGGTTTATTCTGCCAGGAAGGCTGGCATGTTCAGCCATGCGCAACAAGTCTGGTCAGGCCACACGAGTAATCGCAGTTATTGACGCCCATGGACTAAGGCGCAACCTTCATCTGCCGTGGCGAGTTCCGATGAAGGTTGGAATGCACTGGATTCCCCTATTCCGTATATTTGCGTACTTTGTGGCAATAACAAATAGTCATTGCGTGCTGGGGCTGGCATGGTGTCCCATTAATAACTGACTATATATTGCATGCAGTCGCAGTATCTTGAGGACAACAAAAAAGCGACAGGAACACTGTCGCTTTTTTGTTGATTTAGTCCAGCTTATTTCTTATGGCATTTGCCGCAGTTTGCCTCATCACCGGCCTTGAACGCCTTCTTGCCATCGTGGCAAGCGCCGCAGAACTTGCCGGCGTTAATGTCAGCCATGGCGATCTTGTCGCCACCCTTCTTCATCGCGAAGAGCTTGGGGTTGGTGTGGCACTCGCCGCATTTCAAACCCTTATCCGCATGTACCTTGCCGTCAAACGTTACCTTGCCCTTGTCACCTCCGGCAAATTCAACAGTCTTTCCCGGTGGGACGGCAAATGCGCTACCCATAGAGAAAATCATAGCCATAACCATTGCTACCAGCCATGCGAACTTCATTTTGTTACCCCTTTCTGTTTAGTGATAAACGATAAAACCACTTGATGCCAATACCCTGCAAACTTGCGTCAAAGAACCTGTACAAAAAATTGTGGCACAGTCCCCACAAAAGAATTATGGCCTTTAAATTGTAGGATGTCTAGCGACTTTACAATGGCTTGGTGGGGAGTTATCGTCGCATTGAGTCGAAGAACTCGGCGTTATTCTTGGTGGCCTTGATCTTGTCGAGGAGAAATTCCATGGCTTCAAGATCGTCCATGTTGTAGAGCAACTTTCGCAGTACCCACATTTTTTGCAGCACGTCCGGTTTCAACAGCAGTTCTTCGCGGCGAGTGCCGGAACGGTTGACGTTGATCGCCGGATACACGCGTTTTTCCGACATGCGCCGATCAAGATGGATTTCCATATTGCCGGTGCCCTTGAACTCTTCGTAAATCACGTCGTCCATGCGGCTGCCGGTTTCGACCAGCGCCGTGGCGATAATCGTCAGTGAGCCACCTTCCTCAATGTTGCGCGCGGCGCCGAAGAAGCGCTTGGGTTTTTGCAATGCATTGGCATCGACCCCACCGGTGAGCACTTTGCCCGAGGCCGGTTGCACAGTGTTGTAAGCGCGGGCCAGCCGTGTGATCGAGTCGAGCAGGATGACAACATCCTTCTTGTGCTCGGTGAGGCGCTTGGCTTTTTCGATCACCATTTCGGCGACCTGGACGTGGCGCGTGGCGGGTTCGTCGAAAGTCGAGGCGACTACCTCACCCTTGACGGTGCGGGTCATTTCCGTCACTTCTTCCGGTCGTTCGTCGATGAGCAGCACGATCAGGGTGACATCGGGGTGGTTGGTGGTGATGGCATGGGCGATGTGCTGCATCATCACTGTCTTGCCGCTTTTGGGGCTGGATACCAGCAATCCGCGCTGCCCCTTGCCGATCGGGGCGATGATGTCGATGACGCGGCTGGTGATGTTTTCCTCGGCCTTGATGTCGCGTTCGAGCTGGAGGTGCTCGGTCGGATGCAGCGGCGTCAGGTTCTCGAACAGGATCTTGTTCTTGCTGTTTTCCGGCGGCTGGCCGTTGATGGTGTCTAGTTTCACCATCGCGAAATAGCGCTCGCCTTCCTTTGGCGTGCGGATTTCGCCTTCGATGGTGTCGCCGGTGCGCAGGTTGAAGCGGCGGATTTGCGAGGGTGAGACGTAGATGTCGTCGGTGCCCGCCAGGTAGGAAGTGTCGGGCGAACGTAAAAAACCGAAGCCGTCGGGCAGAACCTCCAGGGCGCCATCGCCGTAGATCAGTTCGCCCTTGCGGGCCTGGTTCTTGAGTAGCGCAAAAATCAATTCATGCTTGCGCATCCGGTTGGCGCCGTCAATGTTGTTCTCGACGGCTGTCTCCAGCAACTGGCCGACATGGAGGGTTTTGAGCTCCGATAAACGCATGGGAAGAACCTGTGGAAGTGAACTGGACACAAGAATGTCCATGGAATTACGAAAGGGAAAGGTGAAACTCGAAAGGGGCGTTGAAGCCGGTGCTGCGTTTTACTGCCCGAACCCGTAAAAATTATGGCGCTGTTCTGTCTTTCTGCCGAGCGAGTTCGGGGCGACTGTAGCGGTATTACAGATTGCTGTCAATAAAGGCGGTGAGTTGTGATTTGGACAGGGCGCCGACCTTGGTCGCTTCAGCGTTGCCGCCCTTGAACAGGATCAGCGTCGGAATGCCACGAATGCCCAGCTCGCCCGGCGTCTTCGGGTTATCGTCAATATTCAGTTTGGCCACTTTGAGACGCCCCGCATATTCCTTGGCGACTTCTTCCAGAATGGGGGCAATCATCTTGCAGGGGCCACACCATTCGGCCCAGTAATCAACCAGTACCGGTGTGGGGGAATCGAGGACTTCGCTCTTGAAGCTGCCGTCCGTGACATGCTGAATGTGTTCGCTCATATGTTCCTCTGGATCGTTGCGAGCCTGATATGGCTTGTGCAAGAAGTTTAAAGTTTACTACTGGTTTACTGCGTGTTGCGCCAAAATTGTTTTGGCGTGGCAGAAAAGTCAAAAGCTGTTGGAAAGTGGAAACAGGCAAGGCTAGAATATACCATTACATATTTCCGCCACTCACCCTGGGGTAAAACGATGACTTACGTTGTGACTGAATCCTGCATCAAGTGCAAATACACCGATTGCGTGGATGTATGCCCGGTCGATTGCTTCCGTGAGGGGCCGAATTTTCTGGTAATCGACCCGGATGAATGCATTGATTGCACCTTGTGTGTTGCCGAATGCCCGGCCGAAGCGATCTTTTCCGAAGACGACTTGCCGGCAGATCAGAAGCAATGCGTAGCGCTGAACGCGGAACTATCGAAGGTCTGGAAGCCGATTGTCGAGCGCAAAGATCCTCTGCCGGATGCCGATGAATGGGTTGGCGTCAAGGACAAGCTGAAATATCTGGAGCGATAACCAGCAAAAATACCAAAAGGACCGCAGGACGCAAACCCTGCGGCCCTTTTTTATTTACTGTGATTGAACTAGGATGAAACTGTAGTGTAGTGCATACAAACGGAGGAGAGCTGATTATGCAAGTCAGTGAGATTCTTGCGGTCAAGTGGACAGTTCTCTATACGATCGTGCCAAAAGAAGCAGAATCATCGGTGTTCTGACAAAGCGCTACAAAATGGAAAAAATCTGGCTGAGCAGCTATCCGGCGGGAGTCCCGGCCGAGATTGACCTTGCCGAATTTGCGTCGCTTAATGAATTGTTCGAGCGTACGGTTGAGCGCTATGCCGGGCGCACTGCGTTTACCTGCATGGGCAGGTCGATCAGCTATGCGGATCTGGATCGGCTATCGCGCGACTTTGCTGCGTATCTGCAATCCGGGCTGAAATTGCAGCGTGGTACTCGTGTGGCGTTGATGATGCCCAACCTGCTGCAATATCCGGTATGCCTTTTCGGCATCTGGCGCGCCGGTCTGGTGGCGGTGAACTGCAACCCGCTTTATACCGCGCCGGAACTGGAGTTCCAGTTGCGCGACTCGGGTGCCGAAGCAATTGTCATTGTTGAAAATTTCGCCCACGTGTTCGAGGAAATCGCGCAGACGGTACCGACTCGACATGTAATTGTTACAGGACTGGGTGATCTGCTTGGGCCGGTCAAGGGGCGGCTGGTCAACGGCGTGGTCAAATACCTCAAACGCATAGTGCCGGCATGGTCGCTGCCGCAGGCGCGGCAAATGCGCGACGTCTTGTCGAAGGGCCATGCGCTTACACTGGGAATGGCTGACCTTGGTCAGCAGGATATTGCCCTGTTGCAATACACCGGCGGCACCACCGGGATCAGCAAGGGGGCGATGCTGACGCATGGCAATATCATCGCCAACATGCTGCAGGCACATGCATGGATCAAACCTTTTCTGCACGACGGTGACGAAATCATCGTTACTCCCTTGCCGCTGTACCATATCTTTGCGCTTACCGCGAACTGCCTGACTTTCTTCAAGGTGGGCGCGCAAAACGTGCTGATTGTCAATCCCCGTGATATCCGGGGCTTTGTCAAGGAACTAGCTAAATACCGCTTCACCGCCATCACCGGGGTGAATACCTTGTTCAATGCGTTAGTCCATAATCCGGACTTTGCCCGCCTGGATTTTTCTTCCCTGCGCATTCCTCTCGGCGGCGGTATGGCGGTGCAGCAGGCGGTGGCCGAGAAATGGAAAGCGATTACCGGCAAGCAGTTGATCGAAGCCTACGGCCTGACTGAGACATCGCCCGGTGTTGCCATTAATCCGCTTGACTTGCAAAGCTACAACGGCGCCGTCGGTCTGCCCATTCCATCGACGGAAGTTTCATTGCGCGATGACGAGGGCAGGGAAGTTCCGCTCGGCCAGCCCGGCGAGTTGTGCGTGCGCGGTCCGCAGGTAATGAAAGGCTACTGGAATCAGCCCGCTGAAACGGCGAACGTGATGATGGCGGATGGCTTTCTGCGCACCGGCGACATCGCCGTCATGGATACACATGGTTTCCTGCGCATCTCCGATCGCAAGAAGGACATGATCATAGTGTCTGGTTTCAAGGTGTTCCCCAACGAAGTGGAGGCGGTTGTCGCCATGCATCCCGGAGTACTGGAAGTGGCCGCCATTGGCGTGCCCAATGAATATTCCGGCGAAGTGGTGAAAATCTTTGTGGTGAAGAAGGATCCAGATTTGACCGCGGAGGCGCTGATCAAACACTGCCACCGGAGCCTGACCAAATACAAGGTGCCGCATCTGGTCGAATTCCGTGACGAATTGCCGAAAACCAGTGTGGGCAAGATTTTGCGTCGTGCCCTAAGATAGAGTCATTAAGACGTAGTGTAAAATTCCCGCACTATCACTGATGCAGGCGGGCAAAGCGCATGTCCGGCAACACCTTCGGCAAACTTTTTGCAGTTACTTCCTTCGGCGAATCGCACGGCCCGGCCATCGGTTGCGTCATCGACGGATGTCCGCCTGGAATGACACTGACAGAAGCCGATATCCAGATCGAACTTGATCGGCGCAGACCCGGCACTTCGCGCCATGTGACGCAGCGGCGCGAGCCGGACACGGTGGAAATTCTCTCCGGCGTGTTCGAAGGCAAGACTACCGGAACCCCGATTGCGCTGTTGATTCGCAATGAAGACCAGCGCAGCAAGGACTATCAGAATATTGCGCAGTCGTTTCGTCCCGGCCATGCCGACTATGTCTATTTGCAAAAGTACGGCTTGCGCGATCATCGCGGCGGCGGTCGTTCCTCGGCACGTGAAACAGCCGTGCGCGTAGCTGCCGGGGCAGTGGCGAAGAAATGGCTGGCCGAACGCCATGGCGTGCGTGTGCGCGGCTACATGAGCCAGTTGGGTCCAAAGGAGATTCCCTTTGTCGACTGGGACGCGGTTGGCACGAATCCATTTTTTGCGCCCAACGCGGACATGGTGCCGGAACTCGAAGCCTTCATGGATGCGCTGCGGAAATCCGGCGATTCGGTCGGCGCAAAAATTATCGTCATCGCCGAAGGCGTGCCGGTGGGCTGGGGCCAACCGGTGTACGACCGGCTCGATGCGCAGATCGCTTACGCCATGATGGGCATCAATGCCGTCAAGGGCGTCGAGATCGGGTCTGGCTTCGGCGCCATTACCGAACCGGGCAGCATTCATGGCGATGAGATGACGCCGCAGGGTTTTTTGTCCAACCATGCCGGTGGCGTGCTGGGCGGCATTTCCACCGGCCAGGACATCATCGTGAACCTCGCTGTCAAGCCGACTTCAAGCATACGGCTGCCACGCCGATCGATTGATGTGCATGGTCAGCCGACTATTGTGGAAACCCACGGCCGCCACGATCCCTGTGTCGCGATCCGCGCGACTCCCATCGCCGAAGCCATGCTGGCGCTGGTGCTGATCGACGCGGCCTTGCTGCATCGCGCCCAGTGCGGTGACGTGGTCAGTCCTGCGCCCAGGATTCCCGGCCGCGTCGTTGACTGATTCGCGGCTGGTGTCTGTGCCCTATTGGCGGCTGTCGGGCTGGTATTTTTCCTATTTTGCCTTCGTCGGTTGCTTCATCCCCTATTTCAGTCTTTACCTGAAATCGGCTGGCCTCGATGCCTGGCGCATCAGTGTCGTCATGGCGATGATGCCGCTGATGCGCCTGCTGGCGCCGGCGTTCTGGGGCCTGCTCGCCGACCGCCTCGGCCGCAAGGCCATGCTGGTGCGCTATGCATCGACAACCAGCGCCTTGGTATTTGCCGGTTTTCTGTTGACGGCGAATTTCTATTGGCTGATTGCCATCATGGTGGTGATGTCGCTGTTCTGGAGCGCATCGCTGCCCCTGGTGGAGGCGTTGACACTCGGCCATCTGCGCCACTTTGTCGAACGTTACGGACGGATTCGCCTGTGGGGTTCGCTCGGCTTCATCGCGGCGGTGCAGGGCGTGGGTTTTCTGCTTGACCTGTTGCCGCTGACGGCGATTCTGTGGATTTCGCTCGGACTGCTCGGCGCCGCCAGCATTGGGGCTGCACTGATTCCGGAAAGCGAACCGGTTGCGCATGACCGCGTCACGGAACCCCTGCATGAAAGTTTATTGCAGCCTGCGGTCATCGCCCTGTTGTTGGCCGGCTTCATGATGTCGGTGGCGCATGCGCCGCTGTATACCTTCTACTCGATTCATCTGGTCGAACACGGCTATGGCAAGACCACTATTGGCGGGCTCTGGTCGCTGGGAGTATTGGCGGAAATACTGGTCTTCGTTTCCATGCCGCGGCTGCTGGCATTTGGCTCCCTGCGCAACATACTGATGTCAAGTTTTGCGCTTGCCGCCTTGCGCTTTCTCCTCATCGGCTGGGCAATTTCATCACCCGTGGTTGCCTTGTTTGCGCAGCTATTGCACGGCGCTTCGTTTGGCGCCCATCATGCGGCGAGCATTACGGCCCTGAATCGCTGGTTTCCGCCGCGCCAGCAGGGAACAGTGCAATCGCTGTTCGGCAGCATTTCATATGGTGCAGGAGGCGTGGTTGGCGGCCTGCTTGCCGGCTACGGCTGGGAAACGCAGGGTGCCAGCCTGACCTATTCCTTTGCTGCGCTGTTCGCGCTGGCCGGGTTGTTATTGATCTGGCGCGGGTGGCGCGCAGTTGATTAATCCGCTACTTCGGTTAACTCTTGGTCTAACTCGATTCTCGCCGGCGATTTCAAGCTGCGCCAGAGTCCCGCGGGGTACATGCCGCGTTTGAATAAACGCCCGCCTACCATCAGCACGATCCGGGCGATGTCGCGCACTGGTCGGAAATGGCTGGCCCGCGCCAGCTTCGGATAAATGCCGGGAATCGATACCGCGACGCTCTGCACCCCCATATTGCCCGCGACAATCAAAACCTCGCTCTCGAATACAAAGCCGTTCCACGACACCTCGCGCCGCGTCAACCGCCGCAACAATGTCGCCGGATAAACGCGGAAGCCCGACTGAGTATCGGCGATGGCATAACCCGCCGCCCAGGAGATCCAGAAGCGCGCGAACTGATTGGCGTAATAGCGACGCGCGGGGAAATTCTTCCTGTCGTGCAACCTCGCCCCAATGACGATGCTGTCGGGAAATCGTCGCGCGGTGTTGAGCAGTCGCCCGATATCCTCAGGGCTATGCTGGCCGTCACCGTCCAGCGTGACGACAAACTGTGCCGCGTGCGCCAGGGCGTAGTCAAAACCTTTCCACAAGCTAGCCGCCTTGCCGAGATTGCGTTCGTTGCGCAGCAGCGTTACCGGCAGACCATTCAATTGGGCTGCCGTCGTGTCGCTCGATCCGTCGTCGACAACCACGATGCTCGGCACGATTTTTAATGAGCGCTCAACCAGGCTGCGTATCGTCGCCGCCTCGTTGTATGCGGGAATCAATACCACGACATCGTTGATGGTGTTTGACATTCCTTATCCAAACAACCAGTACAGCCAGCGCCACTGCGCCGGCACCATGTCGGCACGATGCGCCACATCATGCGCCCGTATCAGCGCCGCGCGTTCGAGCGTGGCCCCATCGTCATAGAAAGGCCGGGCGGCAAGCGTCAAGCCGGCTCTGCGCGCCTCATCAACCAGCATATGCAGGTATTCCTGCATATGCTCCGCAGTGTAATCATTGGTGTCGTGAAAAGTCACCACAATCGGCGTTGCGCCATCTGCGCCGGGGATCTCGCTGCGCTGCATTCGTTCTTTTACATGCGCCATTTCACTGGCCATATGGCTGCGCCGACGCGGACTGCCGTGATAGCCCCAGACCTTGCCATCGTTGGCGCTGATGTCGGTGAGCAAAACCGCCAGGCCATGGCGTGCATAGGTCGCCAGGGTACGTTCGTTGTAGGCCCAATAAGGCGGACGCAGCAGCGTTGTGGGGCGGCCCGCGATGGTCATAAGATCGGCCAGCCCGTCGTTGAGCGATTGTTCCAGCACCGCATCGCTCAATTTGCAATGATTGGGGTGTCCCAACGTTGATCCGTCATGCAACGCGAGCACATGGCCCTGCGCGTGTTCGCGCCCGAGCAGGGCCTGGCCGCATGCAGTTGCGCCGCCTTCGCTGCTGCGCGTCTGGACGAAGAAAATGGCCTTGATGTCTTTTTGGGTGGGGTTCTCGGCCAACGTAGCGAGAATGCTTGCGGTCGGATTGTCCTTCTCGCGACCGTCCGGGCCATCATCGAACGTGAGAATAAAACGCACCGGAGCAGGCGTTACCACCGGCGCGTCGGCATAAGCCTCAATAGCACAACTCGCCGCCCAGAAAATGGCGCAGAGCCGCAGCAAGAAAAATCTCATGTTTGTCGGCTGCCCTATTCGGTTGCTTGCACGCGCTGTACCGACTGCGTGAACACCCAGGGCAGACCGAAGCCCGCAGCCAGATTGCTGCGTCGCTCGATCAGCGGGCTGGCCCCGAAAGCGGTGTGGTTGATGTTGTCATACTTGATGAAAGCACCGACCCAAAACTGGTCGAAACGCTTCGATGCGGCTGCAATGAACTGCGCGCCCGAATAGCCACCCGGAGCGTCGTAGGCCGGTCGCCCGGCTCTCGCGTATTGTGGGACGACGCTGTAGAAATACTCGTGATAACGGCGGTCGCCAAATAGCGTGCCGGCCACCAGCCCAAGCTTCCAGCCTTGCGTTATTGATACATCAAGATCGAATTGTGGATTCGCCAGCACGCCGGCGCTACGCGCATGGTGGAAGTCGCTGGCAATGACCGCGCGTAGTGGCAGTTTGAGTGCGAGCTTGTGACGTTGCGAATCCTGCGCCAGCAGATAATTGAGCGACGGCCCAATCTCAAGCGTGGGGTCAAGGTCGGGCATGCCCTGGCGCACCGGATTGTTATTGCTGCGCACGGGTACCGAGCCATTGACCGAAATATCGAGTTCCATACGCTCGGTCTTGAACAGTAGACCACGCACTTTTTCCCTGTCGATTTGCAACATCTCGCCGCGATACACGACATAGGGCAGGGGCAGCACGTAGTTGCGCTGCTTGTCCGAGCCGCGGTAGTCGGGAAAGCTCACTACCGCAGCGCCAGCACCGAGTTCCCGGAGTGGAAGTGATTTTGCATGCGCAAAGGGCCAGACGCAGGTCGTGCATGCCATGAAAACGATGCTTGCCAGCGAACATTTCATTGGTGGGCTTCCTAAACTTCGGTGGTAAACATGAGGGTGAACTGCCCGCTCAACAGTAGCACCTCGCCGCCGTATGCCGTGAAACCGTAGATACCGCCGGCGGCATCGGCATGCAGCAATGTCGCGTCAAGCATCAACTCTTCGTCGATGCGGTCGAGCCATTCGCAGGTGGCAGTCACATTGCGCAATGCCGCCAGAACGCCGGCGCGCGGCGCGGACTGGGGATGCCTCAGCGCGCTATGAACGGCAGCAGCCTGTGCGGCGTATTCGATGCCGGCCCACACCGGCAATCCTTCCGCCTCGCGCAAGGGGTTATCCGCGTCCCTGTGAGACAGCGTCGCGCAGCGGATGCCACGCTCATCCCAGCGGATGACGCGGTCGAGCAGGCACATGCGTCCTGCGTGGGGAATGCGTGTGGCGATGGCGGCACGGTCTAGCATCGGCATATCTTCAGGCTCAATTCGTGAGACAACGGAAACGTGGCGACGCCACGCCCGGGATTTTCCAATGTTGCCAGCGCGGCGAAGCCACGCGCACTCGCATTATCATGCCAGATGGGTGGCAGCCAATCCGGCCAGGGGGCCTGCCCATTGCCGGGATCAAGCGTGATTTCCCAGCCCGCCATCGATCGTGACGTGGCGGTCGGCGTCAGCACCAGCGCAATCGCAGTAGCCTCCTGCACCGGCATGACATCGTACAAAGGCGGCGGCATGGGACTGTCGTAGCAGACGTACAACACTGGCACGTTGTCGGCAAGCGCCTGGGCTGCGGCATTCAACAGTCCGGCAGCAAAGCTCCATTGGCTGTGGCACACGCTGCTGGCGGCAAGTTTGGCCTTCATCGCGATGCTGTAATAGCCGCTCGGCGCGTTATGCACGGAGTTGTGGAATAGCGTCGGTGAAACTTCGCGGCTGTCCGCCAGCACCTCGCATAACTGGTGGGTGATCACGCCCGAGGCTTCGGCGGATGAAAATACCATCGCCATGTCCTGCGGCGCCAGTGGCGTCCGGTTCAGCGCCTGCTCGGCAGTCGCAATCGCCAGTCGCACATTCGCGCTGCTGCGCCGGCGTTCCGCGGGCGGCAGACAGGCGGGGGTCACCAACTCCAGCGGCGCGGCAACAAAGGCCTGCTCGCCGGCAAGCACCGGCCGGGCGCTGTCCCAATTCTTGAGCCCCGGCGCCAGCACCCCGACCGCTTCGACAAAGATGCGCATCAGACCACCCTTCCAAATATCAGCGCGCAGTTGCTGCCGCCGAAACCGAAGCTGTTGCTCATCACGCGGGAAAGCGGCCTGGCGTAGCCATGCAGCACAATCCCGCACTGCGTTTCGGGATCGACGTCACGCGTGGTTGGGCTGCCGGGGATGAAGCCGCGCTCCAGGCTCAACAACGCAATCGCTGCCTCGGTGATGCCGGCAGCGCCCAGCGTATGTCCGGTAAAACCCTTCGTCGAAGAGCAGGGCGTGGCTGCGCCAAAAACGCCGGCCACGGCGCGGCCCTCGGCACGATCGTTGGCCGGTGTCGCTGTGCCATGCAGGTTGATGTAATCGATTTCATGCGCACCAAGTTGTGCGCGCGCCAGCGCTTCCAGCATGGCGCGCCGCGCGCCGTCGCCTTCCGGATGCGGGGTGGACATGTGATGCGCATCGCTGGTTTCGCCGTAACCGAGCAGGCGCAATGTGCCGTCTTCCTTGTCAAGCAGGACGAAACCGGCCGCTTCGCCGATGCTGAGTCCCTGGCGAGCGGCATCGAAGGGGCGGCAGATATCGGGCGCAACCAGTTGCAGGGAATTGAAACCATACAGCGTGGTACCGCACAGGCTGTCGACGCCGCCGACCACTGCGGCATCGATCAGCCCAAGGCGGATGAGTCGTTCGGCCAGGCAGAACACCTTGGCGCTCGAAGAACAGGCCGTGGACATGGTCATCGCCGGACCGGCAAGGCCGAGCACGCTGCGCACGAACTCGGTGGTGGCGTCGAGATTGTGCGTCGTCGCGTAGTGAAAATCGGCGGGCAGACGGCCGGTGATCGGATCGCGGTGCTGGTAGGCAATCTCGGTGGACAAAATCCCCGAGGTGCTGGTGCCGAGAAACACACCGACGCGGTAGGACCCATACTTTTGTCTTACAGCCGCGACAGCGGACATGAAGCCGTCCTGTTCCAGCGCCAGCAACGCGAGGCGATGATTGCGGCAATCATAGTCCGCTAGCGTCGCGGGCAGCGCCACCTCTTCCGCCGCGCTCACGCGCCCGATCCAGCAGGGCAGCGGCGCCCACGGCAGGTCGTTGGGGATCAGACCGCTGCGCGCCTCGCGCAGCGCGAGCGCCATCGCCGCCTTGCCGATGCCGGCGGCGCTGCTGGTCGTATAGGAGCGAATGGAGAGCAGGGTCATTGATATGGGAATTGAGCTTCAATACTAAATCAAGGGTGCGTTCCGGCTTCGCGCGGCCGCGCCCACAGCGCGGACAGCATCAGGGAAAGCAGCGCGCCGAGCGCGACCGTGGCGCCGATGGCATGCAGTACCGGCGTGGCGGATAGTGACAGAAAGCCGAAGGTGGCGATCGTGGATATGCTGCATACCACGAGCGAGAGCCGCGTGCGGGCGCGCTCGGTGGCGTCGGCTGGCGGGCGCTCGAAAAACAGCGCGTAGTTGAGGCCGATGCCCAGCACCAGCAGCAGCGCCACCAGATGGAATACGCCGAGGTGCTGGCCGCTTGCTACCAGCAAGCTCACGGTTAACACCAAAGCGGCAGCAATGGGTGCCGTCACGCGCCACGTTCGGCGCGGCGAACCGAGGCCAACCGTCAGCAGCAGCAGAATCAGCAGCGCGCCCCAGCTCGCCTGATGCAAGGCCTCGTAGCGATAGCCTTCCACCATCTGCGATGATATCTGCGCCAAGTCGACCAATTGGCTCTTGCCCGCCGTCAGCGCCGCCGCCAATTGGGAGGGATCGCTGACGCCACCGAGCGGGGTCAGCACCAGCCACTCGCCTTCGAGTTCGATCACCAGTGCATTCAACTTTGCGCCCAGCGGTGTGCCGGCATAACTGGCGCGATTCAGTGGCTGCTCCCGGCGCGCGGCCGCCACGTCCTGCACAAAGGGGGCGAACGCATCAGGGCGAAACGCCAGCCCCTTTAGGGCGACGCGCAAGTTTTCCTGCAAGGTGGGCGTGTCGGGCAGTGCTTTCAATCGTGCCGCCTGGGTGACTGGCGCCGGCAGATACGTGGTTGGCGAGTCGTAACTGCGAATGAGGCTCCGCTGTTTCCATTGTTGCAACACTGGCAGGATTTCTTCACCGGCCTGGAGTGCAGCGGCTTCACTGGCGCCGCGACTCGCGACAAAAAAACTGACTTCGGGAGCACCCATCTCGCGGCGCAGTTGGGTATCGAGTTCGCGCATTGGTGCAGGCACGGGGCTGAGGCTCGCCAGATCCCGCTCCCACCAGGCTGGATGTGTGTACCCCAGCCACAACGCGCCACACAGCGTGGCGAGCGCAGCGATTATCCCCAGCCATCTTGTGTGGGCAATGTTCGCGCCCATCGAGATATTGAGACGACGGAATTCCAATAGGCGATCACCGAGCAGCGAGGGCAGCAGGCGTTGCGTGGTGAGGCCCGCCACCGTGACGCCGACCATCGTAAGCACGCCCAGTTGAGCGAGTCCGGTAAAACTCGATAGCGTGAGCGCCAGTGCGCTGGCGACTGTGGTGAGGACGGCGAGCAACAGGGTGCGGCCGATGCGTTGCGCGGCATGATGGGCGGTTTCGCCCGCTGCGGTATTGAGCAGGAGGTAGTTCGGGTAATCGACCGCCTCGCCGATCAGCGTGGCGGCAAAGCCAAGCGTGATGGCATGCACCGAGCCGAACAGCGCCTGCACCACCAGCACGCCGATCAGCAAGCCGAAGGCGACCGGAGTCAACACCAGCGCGACAGGCAAGGCTGAACGATAGACGAAGGCCAGCATCGCCAGTATCACCAGTGCCGAGCACAGGCTCAAGCGCAATGCATCACCCTCGATAATGCGGCGCGATTCGGCGGCGAATACACCCGGTCCGGTGAGCGTCATGGTCACTTGCGGATAAACCTCGGCGAGTGCGCTGCGCACTTTTGCCATCGCCTCGGCCTGGCGCAGACTGTCGAAGCCCGGGGCGCGCGTCTGGGCGACGAGAAAAGCGCGCTTGCCATCGGCGCTGAACCATACACCCTGGCGCAGCGCCGGCCTGGCGCCGGGATCGAGCTGGCGCAGTGTAGCGAGGAACTCGCCGGTGGGGTCGCGCGCCAGCGTGGTTCGCGACAGCACGCCGAAGGGCGACGCCAGTTGATCGAGTTGTTCCTCCAGCGCGGCACGCAGTACGGGTGCGGCGAAGTGTTCGGCATTGACCTGCGGACTCAGCGCATAGCGATGACGCATCAATACTTCACCCTGCGCCGCGAACTGGTCCAGGCTGCCGTTGGCCGCATAGTCGAATTCGGCTGTATTGCCAAGTTTCTGCGCCAGTGCGCGGCTGGCTTGGGCCAGTGTTTTCTCGTCGGCGCCGTGCAGGGCCACCAGCATCAGGCGCGATACCAGCCCATCGCGCAGTTGCGAGATCAGCAAGCGCTGCTCAGGTGTGGCGGACGGCGGCAGGAAGGCGCTGAAATCGGTTTCAACCCGTACTGTTTTCGCCACGAACAGTGCGATTGCGGCGAAGCAGATCAACACCAGTCCGTAGCGCGCCAACGACGGGGAGGAAAACCTGAGCACTAGCGTACCTGCAGCACGGAGCGATCACCGCTGCGCTCGCGCACTTCGATCTGCTCGATGTGGTCGGCGTGCCCGGACACGGAAATGCGTTCGACATAACGGGTGATTTCTGCTTCGATCGGCGTCATTTCCAGGCGCCATTGCTGTTCATCGCCCTCCAGCGCAAGGCGATAGTGTTGACGCAGCAACTCGGCATCGCCGCCGAGTACGCCGCGCAGGCTGGCGGCAAAGGCGACGAGCAGTGGCTGACTGGACAAGGGATAACTTTTTTCGCTTCCCTTGCGCGTGACGATCAACGCATTGCCGGCAATGCGAAAGCTCTCCTTGCGCGGCGACAGCATGTTTTTTTCCACTGTATCGGGCCGTCGATAAGCCAGGGTCCCGGAACTCACGACGGGTTCAGTGAGCAGGCTTGAATATTTCTTTTCGGTATAGAAAACCTCCGCCGCGGGCGCGAGGCTGAGCAGTTGCATGAGATGCACAAGATCAAAATCGTCGGCATGCACGCTGCTTACCGTGAATATCGACATCAGAGTAACGAGGAGGGCAAGCATTATTTGGTGCGGCGTTTTCATCTATTCGACGCTCCAGTAGTCGTAAAAGTTGAACCAGTTATAGGGGAAACGCCGCGCCTTGCGCTCCAGGGTTTCGACGTAGCATTGCAAGGTGAGCTCTGTCATCGGTTCAAAGGCGATTTCATAGCGACGTCCACCGCGGAACAGGCCGTACACCATCAGCACCGGAGCGCCGATGATTTTCGCCAGCCGCAGCGGGCTCAGCGAGAAACGCGCCGGGCATCCCAGAAACGGCAGGCTTTGCGTGCGCTCATCGCCGTAGACGCGGTCGGCCAGTATGCCGACAACTTCGCCGCGCGCCAAGCACTCCTTGACGCGCAGCATGGAGTCCGGATGGCCGAGTGGAATTATCTTGTACGGTAGTTCGTGTCCATGGCTGGAGATCAGGTCGCGCAGCCCCTCGCTATCGGACAGATGCATCACCACATTGATCACCAGCTTTTTCTCGGCACCGCCGATAACGCCGAGCATTTCGAAGCTGCCCAGATGCGAGCCGAGCAGCAGGCAGCCGCGACCTTGCATCAGCGCCTGCCAGAAAGCGGGTTCGTTGTTCACCTCAACCTTGAATTCGCGTTGCCGACCGTTGACGAGATAGACGCGATCAAGCAGCGTGGTAGCGAAAACGAACAGGTGCATGAAGCTGTCGCGCCAGGTGGCGCGTCGATGCAGTGCGCGGCTCAGGAACGCCAGGGATGATCGCCGCGCCAGAGGTGCGGTCAACAGGAAATAGATGCAGATGGGCACCAGCAGGACACGGCATAGCGCGCGACCGCTGTGCAGCGCCAGCCAGATGATGAGACGCACCAGGCTTCTGCTGCCACGTTCGCGCTGGCTGCGCCACTGCTCGTTCATGCGTTCCCGGCTTGTAACGAATTCGTTGCTCGGCATTGCCACTGACCGCTCGCAATCAGGACTTCGGAATCCGCCAGGAGTACCTTGAAACGCACGCGCTCATCCTGCAATTGTGGATGAATGATAAAAGCGTTGCCGGGCTTGAGCGGAGCGTGAAAGCGCGCGTTTAACAATGTATCCAATTCCATGTGCGGAAAAGCCGTGCGTATGGCTTGCGCGACGCGTGCCAGAATGACAACGCCGGGTATCAGGGGATTGTTCGGGAAGTGTCCGGACAGGGCCGGATGTTCGGCGGAGATCATCATGTGCGGGGCCTTTTGCAGGTGGCATTGCGCAAACAGTTCCACCAATGCGGCTTGGGGAAGTTTTCCGTTGGCGTTTCTCGGCAATTGCGCGACACGATACAGAGGCCGTGGCAGGAACACCGGATCGATACTGGCGCGCAGCGTTTTCAATACCTCACGCGGCGAGAGTGTTGCCGAGACATAAAATGCAGCCATCCGCTGCGCGGGGTGGGAGTTGTTGCCGGAAGCATGCGTGTTATCGTTTGCGGGGGAAAAGTAGGCGCCGTCATCCACGCCGGGAATATCCGTCAAATTCTGGTTCAGGGCTGACAGCGAAGCACGCTTACCGCCGACTTTAATCAAATCGGTTGAACGGCCAAGCCATAGAAAGCGGCCATCCGGCTGCAGCTTCAACTCATCGCCAAGCGCCACGGGTGGCCCGACATGCGGACCCGCAGCCCAGATCTTCTGCCCTTCGCCTTCACCCTCAAGCCATAGCGAAACGCCGGTCAGCGGGGTCCACAGATTTTCGCTGGCGGTACGCCGTATCGCCAGCGCACCGGTTTCGGTCGAGCCGTATATCTCCATGACGGGCACCTGCCACGCCGTTTCGGCCGCACGCGCCACGCTGGCAGGCAGGCTCATGGTCGACGCCACGACGCCGGCAAGGCCGCTTAACGCATGCAACGGTGCGCGCAGATGCATGGGGGTAGTCATCCACCAACTCGATCGATCGCTTTGGCGCAGAACATTGTCGACATCCGCGGGGAGCAGCGGCTTCTGCGCGTGGACGGGTATGCCCGTAGCCCAGGGCAGCATCACCGTAGTTTCAAGTCCGAACATGTGCTGTGGGGGAACACTCCCCACGATGGTACAGGAAGGAAACTCTTCCCAATTCAGCGCAGCAGCCAGACTCGCGGCGCCATGACAAAGCTGTCCCCAGGTCTTGGAGTGCGCGCTGGGTTGCCCGGTACTACCGGAAGTAAACAGGATCGCGGCCATTTGGTCGTCATCGACCAGCGGCATTTGCATTGCATGCGCTGCGCTGTTGACGAGGAAAAGACCGATGTCGAAAACGCGTTCCGCGGCTAAAGGCTTATCGCTCAACAGCCATGCGTCGGGGTATTGCCGCAGCACTTGCTCCCGGTCGCTGCGTCCCTGGCCGGAGGGCAGCAGGGACGTCTGTCCACGCAGCAAGGCGGCGGCGAAGCCGAGCATGAAACCATGACGTGTTTCGCAAAGATTGACGACAAAACGGGTGTCGGGTAGCGCTGCAGCCAAGTGATGCACTTGGCTAAAAAATGTTGTTGCGGTAATTGCGCCACCGGGATAAAGCAGGACGGGATCGCTTGGGGCCCGATATCTTGCCAGCGGCAGCATGTTCAATGCCGCTCGATACTGGCGGGACTTGCTGGAGTCGGGCTGGTGGCAATCTCTTTGATAACGGCAATGATATTGAAGATCAATATCAGCAGCGAACCATGCCGATGATCGCGCAGGCGATGATGACGGTAGATATATTCACCGAGGAACAATGTGGCCGGCACAAAAAACCCCAATCCCTGCACCCAGCGTGACCATGAAGCCAGGGACAAAACCGGCGCAAGCAGCAGCGCGGCGACAAGCAGGAACAAAAAGCACCAGCTCCATGCCCAGGTGAGGATGCGCGTGTAACGCGCAATTTCCAGCGGCAAGTCGGGATGCTCCTTGCGCGCCACGCGCGTAATGAGCGGCTCGGACCCGCGCCTGAGCGTGCGCCGAAAAAAGTACGCCATGAACGCGAAGCCTGCAATCGGCGGCAGGTACACCATAATGAACAGTGAGTCCGACCAGTAGAAACATGCGCTCGACAATATCAGACCCGCGAACAGACCGGCAATGCGCCGGCCGGAGACTGCAACCACGGCTCCGATCATCAAGCCGACGACACCCAGAGCGATGCCACGATAACCGCTGGCGGAAGCTGCCAAATAGCTGACGGCGAGGCCAAACCAGAGCGAACCCGGAATGCCCGGAGCGGCGGACATTGCACGGGTTTCACGCGCTTCAGACATTATTCAATCAAGCTGGAAATAATTGCGGATGCCCGGTACATGCAAGGGTTTCGGCGGGGACTTCAGCGGACACGATGCAGCTGGATATACGCGGACAGGATGCGCAGGGACGTGAAAACCTTTATGTGTTCCGGATCGTCGGAGCGCAAAGCCACCCCATATTTTTGTTCCACCTCCATCGAGAGTTCCAGCATATCCAGAGAATCGAGCCCCAGGCCTTCACCGAATAATGGTGCTTCCGGTTCAATCTGCTCGGGAGTGACCTCTTCAAGGTGGAGGGTATCGACAATCAAGCGAGCAATTTCCTGTTCTATATTTTTTAACACATCATTCATGGACGATATTATTCACAACACATGTCTGGGGGCTGGTCATTGGCTCGCAAAGCGAATTCTCACGGCCATTTATTTTGCGCATATACAGTCTTGGATGCTATCACAGGGTCCTTGGTCATCGGCAAGGGCCCTATATTTTGTCCAGTGTCGGCACCCTTCAGTCGAGAACTCGCCTGGCTCCATGTCAGTGAGCTGTGACATAATCAAAATCATCTGCAAGAGTTGGCACTCCATGCAAAAGATGTTCTACGACATCCGTTAAGAGAATCTCGTCGTCCATTGAGGATCCGCCTCATTCACGAGGTCACCAGCCCGTGGATCCTGGAAGTATTGGAGATCTTGGCCGCAGCTATAGCCGGGGCATTTTGCAAGGGTATTGAAAGGTATTGGAATTTTTTGAAAAGGAACAGATGTTATGAAACAGATAGTGCAGAAGCTGGTGATGTTTGGTGTCGCAGTGGGTGTGCTTGCCGCATGCAACACCATGGCAGGGCTTGGGAAGGACGTTGAAAAAGTCGGTAGCAAGATCGAAAACAAGGCACAAGAGAAAAAGAGCTATTGAGGTAAAAAGGTTCATCCTGCTGACCGATTCGAGGCATGCTGCCCACGCCATCGCTCAAAGGAAAAGATTTGGCCGCCACGAGTCGATTCACAATCCGGCTTCGGATACTGCCGGCAAGGTATCGTCAATTTCCTGGTGACCTTAATTTCGGCAGCAATGATGTTGCGTTTTGGCTTCAATAATGCCGATGTGGCGGATAGAATTGAGTCGGCCGTGAAAAAGTGCTGGCACTGGGCTTTCGAACAGGCGATATTATCGGGTCCGGCATGCAGTCGGTCGGGACACGCGAAACGGGCGGCGCCGTATTGGCGGCGCTGGAATAGTCGAGAGAACGGAACTATGAAGCGAGTGGGACTGGTAGGTTGGCGCGGGATGGTGGGGTCGGTGCTCATGCAGCGCATGAGTGAGGAGAACGACTTTGCCCTCATTGAGCCGGTCTTTTTCACGACTTCGAATGTCGGCGGCAAGGGGCCCGATATCGGGGTCGATGTGCCGCCATTGAAGGATGCATCCAGCATCGACAAACTCAAGGCGCTGGACATCATCATTTCCTGCCAGGGTGGCGATTACACCAATGACGTGTTTCCTCGTCTGCGTGCCGCCGGCTGGAACGGCTACTGGATCGATGCCGCTTCGGCGCTACGCATGAAGGATGATGCGATTATCATCCTCGATCCGGTGAACCTCGATGTCATCAAGCGTGGCCTTGCCGCGGGCGTCAAGAACTACATCGGCGGCAACTGCACGGTATCGCTGATGCTGATGGCACTGGGCGGCCTGTTCAAGGCCGATGAAATCGAGTGGATGACCTCGATGACCTATCAGGCAGCTTCGGGCGCGGGTGCGCAGAACATGCGCGAACTGCTCAATCAGATGGGTGAGGTGCATCGCGTGGCCAAATCACTGCTCGAAGATCCGGCCTCGGCGATTCTCGACATCGATCGTGAAGTTGCCGGCATCCTGCGCGACGAGAGCTTTCCGACCGACAACTTCAGCGTGCCGCTCGCTGGTTCGCTGATCCCCTGGATCGACAAAGATCTCGGTAACGGTCAGAGCAAGGAGGAGTGGAAAGGAGAAGCCGAGACTAACAAGATTCTCGGCCGTAGTGGCAAACCGGTTCCGGTGGATGGACTGTGTGTGCGCGTGGGCGCCATGCGCTGCCATTCGCAGGCGCTGACCATCAAGCTCAAGCGCGACATTCCGCTCGACGAGATCGAGGGTATGCTTGCTGTGCACAACGATTGGGCCAAAGTGGTGCCGAACCAGCGCGACGCCACCTTGCGTGAACTGACTCCGGTCAAGGTGACGGGGACGCTTTCGGTACCGGTTGGCCGCTTGCGCAAGTTGTCGATGGGAAACCAGTATCTGTCGGCGTTTACCGTCGGCGATCAGTTGTTATGGGGAGCAGCGGAACCCTTGCGTCGCATGTTGCGCGTGCTGTTGAATTAAACTTCAGGCGGCTGCAGGGGCAATTTGATGCGGAGGATGAGCTTGCATCGCTAAGGCCATGATGTTATTTTGAATACCAGTTTAGAGTATTCCCCACGGGGGGCACCGTGCATAGAAATGACAAACAGAATGTTTTGAAGCGTGCAATATTGGCTATCGTAATGGTGTCGGCATTGGCCGCGCCGTTTGCGGTCAATGCGGCTGGGCTGGGCAAGATTACCGTGCTTTCCGCGCTGGGACAGCCCTTGCGGGCGGAGTTGGACATTACCGCGTCGCGCGAAGAACTGCCTTCCCTGACCGCTCGCGTGGCCCCCGTCGAGGCGTTTCGCCAGGCCAACGTGGAGTACGCGTCTGTGCTGTCCGCTGTGCGTTTCGTTCTTGACAAGCGTTCCGACGGCAAGCCTTACTTCAGGATACAGACCGATCATGCAGTCAATGATCCGTTCATTGACTTTCTCGTCGAATTGAATTGGTCCTCCGGTCGCCTGGTACGTGAATATGCTTTTCTGCTCGATCCCCCTGAGCTGAAGACCGATAATGTGTCTGCTGCCGTGACGGCGCCAGTCGCGCCAGCGCCTGTGGATACCTCTTCTTCTGCCAGTGCGCCGCCGGAGGTGACGGTTGAATCGGCACGGAGCAATGAAGCGCGTCGGGCTCCTCCAATTGAGTCACAGAAACCCGAGATGGAGAATAAAGCGGCTTCAAATAATATCCGCAAAGTGAAGCCGGGCGACACGCTGAGCAAGATCGCTGTCGAATCAGCGCCGGAGGGTGTTACGCTCAACCAAATGCTGGTGGCCCTGTTCAACAGCAATCGTGATGCCTTCATCGATGGCAATATGAACCGCCTGCGCGCCGGCAGGATTCTTAATGTTCCTGATGCGGAAAAAGCGGCAGCCATCAGCGCCGGTGAGGCGCACAAGGTCGTGGTAGTGCAATCCGCCGCCTTCAATGCCTATCGCAATAGTCTCGCTGCTGCGGCTGCCAATCAAGCGCCGGTGGAACAGCCGAGGCCGCAGTCCAGCAGCGGCAAGATCACACCGAAGGTGGAAGAAAAGGCGCCGTCCGCAAGCGGCCAGGACAAGCTTCTGGTGTCGCGCAGCGAAGCACAAGCGAAAGCGGGCAAGGGTAAGTTGGGCGAGGAAGATATTATTGCTCGCGACAAGGCGTTGAAAGAAGCCAACAGCCGTATTGGAGAACTCGAAAAAAATCTGGCCGATCTCAAAAAACTTGCTGAATTGAAGAGCCAACCTGCCACGGATACACAGAAGACCGGGCAAGCGGCGACAACGGTACCTGTGCCTGCTGCAGCAAAACCAGTGCCCGGCGGCCCGGCTGCCTCCCCAATCGCTACCGCTCCAGTGGCGGCTGCCGCAGCGCCGACGGCGGAAAAGCCGCAGGCAAAACCGAAGAAAAAAATCGTTTCTCCCCCGCCTCCGCCAGAACCCAGCTTCGTCGAAGACAATCCCGTGCTGGTCTATGGTGGTGGTGCTGCGCTTGCGGCTGTTCTGGGTTTTCTCGGCTTTCTTGGCTGGAAGCGCAAACGCGATGTTGCAAGTGCTCCAGCCGTCACAGTGGACGATCTGGCAGCCAGTTCCGTTTTTGGCGTGGCCGCGAGCGAAAATTTAGCTGCCAGTGCAGTGCCGCGCTCCGATTTTGGCCACTCGACCCTCAGGGCTGTCGATACCGGAAAGGAAGGCGTCGACCCGATTCAGGAGGCCGAGGTTTATATGGCCTACGGGCGCGATGGCCAGGCAGAAGAGATCCTTGTCGATGCGATGCGGAAAGATCCCGGCAACCTTGCCGTATATCTGAAACTGCTCGAGATATATGCCGGTCGCAAGAGTCTGCCTCAGTTCAACGAACTGGCCGGCAAATTGCATTCGCGTACCGCCGGCAACGGTTCCGAGTGGAACAAGGCTGCGGTGCTTGGCCGTTCCCTGGATCCGGCAAACCCCTTGTACAGTGGCGCTACAGCGCCTGAGCCTGCGCAGCACGGCCAGACGGCCGCCGTCGAATCAACACCAGCCAGCCAGTCCGTGGATGCAGCGATAGCCCTGCAAGCTCCCCCCTTGCAGGGAGCGCCAGCTAAAGCGGCGGCTGCGACGGCAAATGCGGGGACGAGTACACTCGACTTCGATCTTGATCTTGGGGCTGCACCGGTGGCTTCGGTTGAAGCGCCCACCGCAGCTCCTGCAAAAATGGCTGCCAGCGACCTTGACTTCGATCTTGATCTGGAGACGGCTGCGCCGGTGGTTTCGGCTGAGGCGTCTGTCGTTGCTCCTGTAAAAGCGGAGGCCAGCGACCTTGACTTCGATCTTGATCTGGGGGATGACGAAAACCCGGCCGTGGAAGCAAAACAAGGTGGCGGTCTTGACATCGACTTCAATGCGCCGGCCCAAGCGGGCAACGCACTCGATTTCGATTTCGACCTCGGCGCAAGCGCGCCGGCATCGCTCGAGCAGGCTGCGCCGCCTTTGGATCTTTCATTAATCGATCTTGACCTCAAGCAAACCGACGTACTGGCCGCGGCCGGGAATGCAGGCAACTCGGCAGAAGTGGCAACCAAGCTTGAACTTGCTCATGCCTATGAGGAAATGGGCGACCATGAAGGCGCTCGCGAGCTGCTGCAGGAAGTGCTGACGGAAGGTTCTCCTGCCCAACAGGAAACGGCGCGCAGCAAACTGGCCCAACTCGGCTGACTGTTTTCTGGAAGACGCGGCCATAGCCGCGTCTTCCGGCTTCTTCCGACCCCATGAGGTTTCATTCTTCCAGCCAACTGCTCGTTCGGAGCAGCCTGCTACTGCACATGCCGTCATCCCACGCTTTTCACGAGAATACGGTGAGTCTCACCATCGTCACGCCGCATGCACGCCAGGTTTGGTAATGACCACTCTTGCCGCCGCGGTTGAAGTTCAGGAATGAATGCGATGACAAGAGTTGCCATTGGCATCGAATACGATGGCTCACACTTTCACGGCTGGCAATTGCAACCTGCGCTGGAAACCATCCAGGGCGCGTTGGAACGCGCGGTTGCCGAGATTGCAGGCGAACGTGTGGCGGTGATCGCCGCCGGGCGTACCGATGCCGGTGTGCATGCCTTGGAGCAGGTGGCCCACTTTGATACCAATGCGTCACGCCCGCTCCAGGCCTGGATACGTGGCGTCAATCGTCATCTTCCACCTGCGGTAGCGGTGCGTTGGGCGGTTCCGGTCGAGCCGGCGTTTCACGCCCGGTTTTCGGCGATCTCACGCCGCTATCGCTATGTGTTGTTCAACCATCCGGTACGACCAGCGCTACATGGCGGGCGCGTCGGCTGGTATCACCGTATGCTCAATGTCGACAGGATGTCTTTAGCCGCCCAATACCTGATCGGGGAACATGATTTTTCCTCGTTCCGTTCCTCGGAATGCCAGGCCAGATCGCCGGTCAAGACCCTGCATGAAGTCAATATCCGGCGCCATGGCGACTATGTGCTATTCGATTTTCGCGCCGGCGGTTTTTTGCATCACATGGTGCGCAACATCATTGGTTCCCTGCTTTGGGTCGGTTACGGCAAGGTATTGCCGGAAGCGTTCGCAGAACTGCTGGCAGCTCGCGGCAGAACCCTTGCAGCGCCGACCTTTGCCCCGGATGGACTTTATTTCGCTGGCGCTGAATACGCCGAACACTGGCGATTGCCACTATCGGGTCGTATCATGACGCCCTTCGATCCTGTACAACCTTGAATGTGCGCACCCGAATCAAGATTTGTGGTCTGACTCGCGCTGAAGATGTCGATGCGGCAATCAATGCCGGCGTCGATGCCATCGGCTTCGTGTTCTATCCGCCGAGCCCGCGTAACCTTGCCATCGAGCAGGCGGCTGCCCTGGCAGCGCGCGTGCCGCCTTTCGTTACCAGGGTGGGTCTCTTCGTGAATGAAAACGAGAGCGCTGTAAAGCAGGCACTCGCCGCGGTGGCGTTGGATTTGCTGCAGTTTCATGGTGAAGAATCCGAGGCTTATTGCTGTTCATTTGGACGGCCCTATATCAAGGTGGCACGGGTCAGGCCGGGACTCGATCTGGTAGAATTCGCGCGGTCTTATCCTTCAGCCGCGGGGCTTTTGCTTGATTCCTATGTCGAAGGCTACGGTGGCAAGAGCGAGACATTCGACTGGTCCATCATCCCATCCCGATTGCCATTGCCGGTAATTCTTTCCGGCGGTTTGCACGGCGGCAATGTTGCCGCAGCGATACGTCAATTGCATCCTTGGGCGGTCGATGTGAGCAGCGGAGTGGAATCAAGCAAAGGCATCAAGAATGCCGCAAAAATCGCCGACTTTGTGACGGCAGTAACGCATGCAGACAGCTTACCAATATCCTGACGCGCTTGGCCACTTCGGCACTTACGGCGGCGTTTTCGTTGCCGAGACGCTGATTCCCGCGCTGGATGAGTTGCGCGCTGCCTATGCCGCGGCCCGGGCCGATCCGGCTTTTCGCGCCGAGTTCGAATACGACCTCAAACATTACGTTGGACGGCCGAGCCCGATTTACCACGCCAGGCGCTGGTCGGATTTGCTCGGCGGCGCGCAGATATATCTCAAGCGCGAAGATCTCAATCACACCGGTGCGCACAAGGTGAACAACTGCATCGGTCAAGCCATGTTGGCGCGCCGCATGGGTAAGCCGCGCGTGATTGCCGAGACGGGCGCTGGAATGCATGGTGTCGCGACTGCTACCGTTGCTGCACGCTATGGCATGGAGTGCGTCGTCTACATGGGCAGCGAGGACGTCAGGCGCCAGGTGCAGAACGTCTATCGCATGAAGCTGCTCGGCGCCACGGTAGTGCCGGTGGAAAGCGGCTCGAAGACACTCAAGGATGCATTGAATGAAGCGATGCGCGACTGGGTCACCAACATTGCCAGCACCTTCTACATCATCGGTACCGTGGCCGGGCCACATCCCTATCCGATGATGGTGCGCGACTTCCAGTCCGTCATCGGCGAAGAATGCAAGGTACAGATGCCGGAACTCGCCGGTCGCCAACCGGATGCGGTGATCGCCTGTGTCGGCGGGGGCTCCAACGCGATGGGAATTTTCTACCCCTATATCGATGAGCAGAAAGTGCGCCTGATCGGTGTCGAGGCGGCTGGTTGCGGCATCCAGAGCGGCCGGCATTCCGCTTCGCTGACTGCCGGCCGCCCCGGTGTGCTGCACGGCAACCGCACCTATTTGCTGCAGGACGAGAACGGCCAGATCACCGAGACGCATTCGATTTCGGCCGGCCTTGATTATCCCGGCGTTGGTCCCGAGCATGCCTGGCTCAAGGACTCGCAACGTGCCGAGTATGTGACCATCACTGACGACGAAGCGCTCAAAGCTTTTCATCACCTGTGCCGGCTGGAAGGCATCATTCCCGCGCTGGAGTCTGCGCATGCCCTGGCCTATGCAGCGAAGCTCGCGCCGACCCTGGGCAGGGACAAGCTGCTGTTGGTCAATCTGTCCGGCCGCGGTGACAAGGACATGCACACGGTGGCGGAGAAATCCGGCATCCGCTTCTGACCATGTCGCGCATACAGACCACTTTCGCGCAATTGCACAAGCAGGGCCGCAAGGCGCTGATCCCTTTCATTACCGCCGGCGATCCTGATGCCGAATTGACGTTGCCGCTGCTGCAGGCGCTGGTTGCGGGCGGCGCCAACATCATCGAGCTTGGCGTACCATTCTCCGATCCGATGGCCGACGGCCCGACCATCCAGCGTGCCTCCGAGCGTGCGCTGAAACAGGGCATGTCGCTGACCCGCGTGCTCGATATCATCCGCGAATTTCGTCGGGATAACGATCACACGCCGCTGGTGTTGATGGGATATGCCAATCCGATCGAGGCCTATGGCGTCGAACGATTCGCATGCGACGCCAAGGCTGCTGGCGTCGACGGCGTGCTGACCGTCGATTATCCACCCGAGGAGTGTGAGGCTTTCGCTGCCATCCTCAAACACGCAGGGATGGATCCGATTTTTTTGCTGGCGCCGACCTCGACCGAGCAGCGCTTTGCCCAGGTGGCCCAGTTGGGTAGCGGCTATATTTATTACGTCTCGCTCAAGGGCGTGACCGGTGCCGGCCACCTCGATCTCGATGAGGTGACGAAGCGCATTCCCGCAATTCGCGCTAAAGTCGGCATGCCGATCGGTGTCGGTTTCGGTATCCGCGACGGCAACAGCGCTGCACGGATTGCGACAGTTGCCGATGCGGTGGTGATCGGCAGCCGCATCATCGAGGAAATAGAGAATTCGCCGCGCGATCAGGCTGTCGCAAAGGTGGGCGCATTCATTCGCGGCATTCGTAATGCCATGGATCAGGGGGTACCGTTATGAGTTGGCTTCAGAAATTGCTGCCACCGAAGATCAAGCGCGCCGAAGGAGTTCGCCATTCGGTGCCGGAAGGACTCTGGTGCAAGTGCCCGGCCTGCGAGGCGGTGCTCTACAGCTCTGACCTCGAAAGCAATCTCAGCGTTTGCCCGAAATGCGGACATCATCATCGCCTCAAAGCGCGTGCCCGCCTCAACCTGCTGCTGGATGCCGAAGGGCGTTTTGAGATTGGCGCCGAAGTGATTCCTCTCGACACACTCAAGTTCAAGGACAGCAAACGCTATTCCGATCGTCTCGCGGGTGCGGTCGAAGATACCGGGGAAGCCGATGCGCTGGTAGTGATGCAGGGCGCGATCAAGACATTGCCTGTTGTCGTGGCCTGTTTTGAATTCGATTTCCTCGGCGGCTCGATGGGCTCAGTCGTCGGCGAACGCTTCGTACGCGGTGTGCGCGCTGCGATCGAGGCCCAGAGCGCGTTTGTCTGCGTCACGGCGAGTGGTGGCGCGCGTATGCAGGAGGGTCTGTTCTCGCTCATGCAGATGGCCAAGACGACGGCAGCCGTGACCCAGTTATCGCAGCACAATCTGCCCTTTATTACCTTGCTCACCGATCCGACCATGGGCGGCGTGTCGGCCTCGTTCGCCTTCATGGGCGATGTGGTCATTGCTGAACCCGGTGCATTGATCGGCTTTGCCGGACCGCGCGTAATCGAGCAAACCGTGCGCCAGAAGTTGCCGGAAGGTTTTCAGCGCGCCGAGTTCCTGATTGAAAAGGGCGCGATCGACATGATCGTCGACCGGCGTGAACTGCGCGACCGGTTGGTGTCGCTGATTGCACTGCTGCAACGTACACCTCTTCCCGCATAGATGCCCGACTCACTGTCTGGCTGGCTGGCTTATATCGAGTGCCAGCATGTCCGGCCCATTGTGCTGGATCTGGAACGTGTTGAAGAAGTGCGTAGCACCCTGGGGCAGACAAAAAACTGTGTTGTCATTACTGTGGGTGGCACCAACGGCAAGGGTTCGGTATGTGCAATACTGGAAAGCATCCTGCTTCGTGCCGGTTACCGCATTGGCCTTTATACCTCACCACATTTTCTCGACTATAACGAACGCGTTCGCGTCAATGGACGGACAGTATCCGACGATGAACTTTGCCGCGGCTTTACTGAAGTCGAAGCCGTACGAAACGGAACATTGTTGACCTACTTCGAGTTCGGCACGCTGGCGGCGTGGCAGGTATTTGTACGCAACCAGCTTGACGTCATCATTCTCGAAGTCGGGCTTGGCGGCAGGCTGGATGCGGTCAATGTCTATGAACCGGACTGTGCGGTGGTGACAACGGTCGACCTCGACCACATGGATTATCTCGGCAGCGACCGTGAGCAAATCGGGTTCGAGAAAGCCGGGATATTTCGCCACGGGAAACCCGCCATCTGTGGCGATTCGAATCCGCCCTCGACCTTGCTCGCGCATGCGGCCACAATTGGCGCGGATTTGAGGCTGATCGGACATGACTATGGTTTCGTTTCTGAAGAACAGCAGTGGCAGTTCTGGAGTTGGCTGGGTAAACGCAGTGGACTCGCTCTTCCGGCCTTGCGCGGCGGGATTCAACTCACCAATGCGTCGACAGCGCTGGCCGCGCTGGATACGTTAGGCGACTTACTTCCTGTGGCAACGCAGGACGTTCAGCGCGGCTTGATGGAAGTCGAATTGCCGGGACGATTCCAGATCATTCCCGGCAAGCCAGCCGTGGTGCTCGATGTGGCGCATAACCCGCAGGCGGCCGGCGTGCTGGCAGAGAACCTCGGTAATATGGCATCCGCCCGCGCGCAGACTTGGGCCGTGTTTGGAATGATGGCCGACAAGGATATCGCCGGCGTGATTCGTGCGGTCAAGCCGTGGGTAACGCACTGGCTGGTCTGTACGCTGCCAGGATCACGTGCCGCGAATGCCGCGCAACTCGCCGAACTGCTACGGCATGAAGGTGTTACCGAGCCGATAGGGGAGTATCCGTCAGCGGCCGAAGCATTCGCCTATGCGCGAGGCGCCGCAGAGGATAATGATAAAATTCTTGTTTTCGGATCGTTTCTAACGGTTGCCGACGTTATGCGTATCCTTGCTTCCGGAGCCTGACCGTCATGCCTGACGATTCCACCGTCGATTCAACGATTGACTTGAAGAAACGCGCACGCCGGCGCCTGGTTGGCGCGGTGGCACTGGCGCTGCTGGCCGTGATCGTGTTGCCGATTGTGATGGATAGCGAGCCGAAGCCCAGCGGCCAGGAAATCCAGATCCGCATTCCCAGTCAGGATGGCGATTCTCTCGTTGCGCGCGTGATTCCCGGCCGCCCGGCACCAGCTCCGTTGCCGAAAGATCAGCAAGTACCCAAGCCAGAGCCTGTCGCTGAAATGACTGTTTCCAAAACTCCAGAGGTTGCCGAGAAACCGGCTTCGCCCCGGTGGCGAGCGTGGTAACGGAAACGAAAGTCGATACTGCCAAAAAATCCGAAGTTGCTCATGCTGAGGCCGTGCTCGAAGGCAAGGATGCCGAACAATGGGTTGTGAAACTGGGGGCATATCAGAATGCCGCCAATGTGAAGCAACTGGCAAACAAGCTCAAGGATATGGGTTTGCCGTCTTACACTGAAAAGCTCGATTTGCCGCAAGGGTCGCGCACGCGGGTACTGGCGGGGCCCTTCAAGTCACACGAGGTGGCCGATAAGGCGCGCTCGCGAATTAATAAGATTGGCGTTGACGGCCAGGTTGTGCAAAAGCAGTGACGATCTTCGATTACGCAGTTCTGGCAGGCATTGTGCTGTCAGTGTTGTTTGGGTTTTGGCGCGGAGTGGTCAGCGAGCTGCTGGCACTGGTTGCATGGGTACTGGCGATCGTATTGGGTAGATTGTTTGCACCAAACTTGGCGCCGGAATTGGCGCGGTGGGTACCTGATTCTGCTCTACGGTATGCGGTGGCATTTGTGGCAATTGCCATAGCGGTGTTATTTCTGGCCGCAGGGGTCAGACTACTGGCAAGCGGATTGCTGAAAGTCATTGGACTGGGCTTGATAGACAGGCTTCTTGGCGCCATGTTTGGTTTGGCGCGGGGTGTTTTGGTGGCGCTGGTGCTTGTGGCGGCGGGTGGTTTGACAGCCTTTCCGAAACAGGCATGGTGGCGCGATGCAGTATTCGCAGCGCCACTGGAAACGGCGGTCGTGGCAATGAAGCCGTGGCTGCCACGCGAGTGGGCAAGCAAGATTCGATATCGCTAAGTGTGAATTGAGGACATCATGTGCGGGATTTTGGGCGTTGTAGCAACCACACCGGTTAACCAGTTGCTCTACGACGGGTTGCAGGTGTTGCAGCACCGTGGCCAGGATGCTGCCGGCATTGCGACAGCCGAGGGTGGCCGCTTCCATATGCACAAGGGGCAGGGGTTGGTGCGCGACGTGTTCCGCACCCGCAACATGCGCAATCTGGTGGGCAACTGGGGCATTGGCCATTGCCGCTACCCCACTGCGGGTTCTGCCTATAACGCTGCCGAAGCGCAGCCGTTTTATGTCAATTCACCTTTTGGCCTGATGCTGGCGCACAACGGCAATCTTATCAACACCGGCCAGCTTAAACAGGACATGTTCCTGCAGGATCTGCGGCACGTAAACACCAATTCGGATTCTGAAGTGTTGCTCAATGTGCTCGCACACGAACTGCAACTTGCCTCGACCAAGTACCAGCTCGATCCTGAGACTGTATTCAGGGCGGTGGCGGGCGTGCATCGTCGCGTGCGCGGGGCGTATGCGGTCGTGGCGATGATTGCCGGCTACGGCCTGCTGGCGTTTCGTGATCCATTCGGTATTCGTCCGCTGGTGGTCGGCCGTAACGATACTGAGCAGGGACCGGAATACCTGGTGGCGTCGGAAAGCGTCGCGCTCGACACGCTTGGTTTCAAGATGCTGCGTGATATCGAGCCGGGCGAGGCGGTGTTGATCAATACGCAGGGGCATTTCGTCAGTCGCCAGTGCGCGGAGAAGACCATGCATGCCCCGTGCATGTTCGAGTACGTTTACCTGGCGCGGCCCGATTCGCTGATGGATGGCGTGTCGGTCTATGAAACGCGCGTCAAGATGGGGGAGTTCCTGGCCGACAAGATTCGCCACACCATGCCGCATCTGGAAATCCATGCGGTGATTCCGATTCCGGATTCGTCGCGCCCTGCTGCGATGGAACTGGCGCGCCGCCTTGATCTACCGTACCGGGAAGGATTCGTGAAGAATCGCTATATCGGCCGTACTTTCATCATGCCAGGGCAGGCTTCGCGCAAGAAGTCGGTACGACAGAAACTTAATGCCATTTCGCAGGAGTTTCGCGGCAAGAACGTGCTGCTCGTCGACGATTCGATCGTGCGTGGCACCACCAGTCACGAGATCGTCACCATGGCGCGTGAAGCAGGTGCAACCAAGGTGTATTTTGCTTCGGCCTCGCCCCCGGTACGTTATGCCAATGTCTATGGCATTGACATGCCGTCGCGCGGTGAACTGATCGCTGCTTTTCGTACCGATGAGGAAATCCGGCAGGAAATCGGCGCCGATGCATTGATCTATCAGGACATTGATGCCTTGAAAAAAGCCGTGCATATGTTGAATCCGTCCTTGAATATTTTTGAAACGTCGTGTTTCGACGGTTGTTACATCACCGGCGATGTCACTGCGGAGTATCTTGAAAACGTCGAGCAGGCGCGGGATAACCCGGCGCGGCATTCCGCTGATGGCGACGATAGCGCCCAGCTTGACCTTAACCTGATTCTGGAAGGCCAGGAATAACATGGCGAAAAAACCGGATTTCGATACGCTTGCCGTCCGTGCAGGCCAGGAGCGCAGTCAGTTCAATGAGCATTCCGAGGCGCTTTATCTCACGTCGAGTTTTGTTTTTGAGAACGCGGCTCAAGCAGCGGCACGTTTTTCCGGCGCGGAGAAGGGTTATGTTTATGGTCGGTTCGACAACCCGACCATCGATATGTTCCAACGCCGTCTCGCCGCGCTCGAAGGTGGAGAAGCTTGCGTCGCCACGGCAAGCGGCATGTCGGCATTGCTGTCGACCGTGATGGCGCTGCTCAGCGGCGGCGATCACATCGTATCGTCGCAGAGCGTGTTTGGCGCGACAGTAAATTTGTTCAGCACGATCCTGTCGCGTTTCGGCATCGAGACCACCTACGTCAAGGCCACGGACATCGAGGCCTACAAGAATGCCATTCGTCCGAACACCAAGCTGATTTTCATCGAGACGCCATCGAACCCCTTGATGGACGTTGTTGATATCGCCGCCTTGGCGCAAGTCTCGCGTGCTGCCAAGGTGCGGCTGGCGGTCGATAATTGCTTTTGCACACCGGCCCTGCAGCAGCCTTTGGCGCTGGGCGCAGACATCGTGATTCATTCGGCGACCAAGTATCTTGACGGCCAGGGCCGCGTCCTGGGTGGCGCCGTGTGCGGCAACAAGGCGGACATGGAGGAGGTGTACAAGTTTCTGCGCACTGCCGGTCCTTCGATTTCGCCTTTCAATGCATGGGTCATTCTCAAAGGCATGGAGACGCTGCGCATTCGCATGGAAGCGCAGTCAGCCAATGCGCTGGAGTTGGCGCAACGTCTTGAAGCGCATCCGAAAGTGGCGCGAGTTCTTTACCCGGGACTTGCCTCGCATCCGCAGCATGCGCTGGCTGCCAGGCAGCAGTCGGGCGGCGGTGCCATCGTCAGTTTCGAGGTGAAGGGTGGCCGAAATGAGGCATGGCGGGTTGTGGATGACTGCCGCCTGCTCTCGGTGACGGCGAATCTCGGCGACACCAAGACCACGATAACGCATCCGGCTTCGACGACGCACGGCCGTATCACGCAGGAAGCACGTGCCGCGGCGGGAATCAATGAAAGCTTATTGCGAGTGGCAGTCGGACTGGAGTCGGTGGACGACATTTTCGGCGATCTGCTATCGGGCCTCGGTTAATCGGTTTCCCAGCATCGTATGGATCGTACCGAGCGCTTTTACAAGATAGACCAACTGCTCGGCGAACATCGCGTTGTTCCTTTTTCAACCTTCGAGGAAAAGCTCGGAGTTTCGCGCGCGACCATCAAGCGCGATCTTGAGTACATGCGCAACCGGCTCAATGCGCCGATTGTTTGGGATCGTGAACGCCGCGGCTACTGTTTTGCACAGGCTGAGTATGGCGCCAGCCAATATGAGTTGCCCGGTCTCTGGTTCAGCGCAACCGAGATTCACGCGCTGTTAACCATGCAGCATTTGCTCTCGGGGCTTGATCGTGGTGGGTTGCTGGCATCGCATGTCGAACCTCTTCAGGCGCGGCTGATGTCGTTGTTGGATTCAGGCGACGGCTCGATCGATGAAATCCGTAAGCGCATTCGTATCGTTGGCATCGCATCTCGTGTTATCGGCCTGGATCATTTTTCTGTTTTGGGCTCTGCTTTGCTGCGGCGCAAGCGCGTGCAAATCCTCTATTACGTTCGTGCCCGTGACGAAGCAACCGAACGCGAGGTATCGCCGCAGCGGCTCGTCTATTACCGTGAGAACTGGTATCTGGATGCATGGTGCCATTTACGCAATGAACTGCGCAGCTTCGCTATCGATGCGATACGCCGCGTCGACATTCTTGAAACACCAGCGAAGAATGTTCCGGACAAGACGCTCGATTCGGTATTGGGGGCAGGCTACGGGATATTTTCCGGGCGCAAGGTGCAATGGGCAAAACTGCGCTTTTCCGCGCAACGTGCGCGCTGGGTAATGAGCGAGAGATGGCATCCAAAACAAAAAAGCAGATTGTTGGCTGATGGCCGTTATGCCATGGAGCTACCATACAGCGACCATCGCGAACTGGTAATGGATATTCTGCGCCATGGTCCGGACGTCGAAGTGCTGGCGCCAACTTCATTGCGTGAAGAAGTGATGTCCCATCTCAAGAGTGCCTTGGAACATTACAAAAAATAAAATGCATCCAACTAAAAAAAGTGTCGAAAGGGCTTTACAAGCCAAAAGACTCTTCCTATAATCCTGCCTCTCTGCTGATTGCGGAGCGCGCAAAAAGAAGTGGCGCGAAGGCTCTTTAAAATTTAGAACAACCGATAGGTGTAGGTGCTTGCTGGGTTTTTGAGGCGAGGACGAGTTGGTGGTGCTGAAATCGAAGGCGCGCCAATGCGACGGAAATATGAACGAAAGTTTGGATTTTCGGCGCGAATCAAAACGAAAGTGGAGGTTCTGTTCTGGCCAAGCGAAGTAATACAGCAAGGCACTTACACGAAATAGACAAGACTGGTCAGAGGTAACACTTTGATCAATCCTTGAAGATTCGTTTGAGTGAGTAACAAAATTAAGCAAGATTAAACTGAAGAGTTTGATCCTGGCTCAGATTGAACGCTGGCGGAATGCTTTACACATGCAAGTCGAGCGGCAGCGCGGGGCAACCTGGCGGCGAGCGGCGAACGGGTGAGTAATACATCGGAACGTACCCAATCGTGGGGGATAACACATCGAAAGATGTGCTAATACCGCATAAGTCCTGAGGGAGAAAGCGGGGGATCGCAAGACCTCGCGCGGATGGAGCGGCCGATGGCGGATTAGCTAGTTGGTGGGGTAAAGGCCTACCAAGGCGACGATCCGTAGCTGGTCTGAGAGGACGACCAGCCACACTGGAACTGAGACACGGTCCAGACTCCTACGGGAGGCAGCAGTGGGGAATTTTGGACAATGGGCGCAAGCCTGATCCAGCCATTCCGCGTGAGTGAAGAAGGCCTTCGGGTTGTAAAGCTCTTTCGGCAGGGAAGAAACGGTTTGGGCTAATACCCCGAGCTAATGACGGTACCTGAAGAAGAAGCACCGGCTAACTACGTGCCAGCAGCCGCGGTAATACGTAGGGTGCGAGCGTTAATCGGAATTACTGGGCGTAAAGCGTGCGCAGGCGGTTTTGTAAGACAGATGTGAAATCCCCGGGCTTAACCTGGGAACTGCGTTTGTGACTGCAAGACTCGAGTACGGCAGAGGGGGGTGGAATTCCACGTGTAGCAGTGAAATGCGTAGAGATGTGGAGGAACACCGATGGCGAAGGCAGCCCCCTGGGTCGATACTGACGCTCATGCACGAAAGCGTGGGGAGCAAACAGGATTAGATACCCTGGTAGTCCACGCCCTAAACGATGCCAACTAGGTGTTGGGGAAGGAGACTTCCTTAGTACCGTAGCTAACGCGTGAAGTTGGCCGCCTGGGGAGTACGGTCGCAAGATTAAAACTCAAAGGAATTGACGGGGACCCGCACAAGCGGTGGATGATGTGGATTAATTCGATGCAACGCGAAAAACCTTACCTACCCTTGACATGCCAGGAACTTTCCAGAGATGGATTGGTGCTCGAAAGAGAGCCTGGACACAGGTGCTGCATGGCTGTCGTCAGCTCGTGTCGTGAGATGTTGGGTTAAGTCCCGCAACGAGCGCAACCCTTGTCATTAGTTGCCATCATTTAGTTGGGCACTCTAATGAGACTGCCGGTGACAAACCGGAGGAAGGTGGGGATGACGTCAAGTCCTCATGGCCCTTATGGGTAGGGCTTCACACGTCATACAATGGTCGGTACAGAGGGTTGCCAACCCGCGAGGGGGAGCCAATCCCAATAAAGCCGATCGTAGTCCGGATCGGAGTCTGCAACTCGACTCCGTGAAGTCGGAATCGCTAGTAATCGCGGATCAGCATGCCGCGGTGAATACGTTCCCGGGTCTTGTACACACCGCCCGTCACACCATGGGAGTGGGTTTCACCAGAAGTAGGTAGTCTAACCGCAAGGAGGGCGCTTACCACGGTGGGATTCATGACTGGGGTGAAGTCGTAACAAGGTAGCCGTATCGGAAGGTGCGGCTGGATCACCTCCTTTCTAGAGCGCTAAGCTCGGCAAGTACCTACAACCTATCGGTTGTTCCAGGCAGCAGACAAGCGGGTCTGTAGCTCAGCTGGTTAGAGCACCGTCTTGATAAGGCGGGGGTCGTTGGTTCGAACCCAACCAGACCCACCACGCATACCAGGCGGGGCACGGCCGATAACAACCACCGGGCGTCGAAGCTTGAGGGGGTGTAGCTCAGTTGGGAGAGCGCGTGCTTTGCAAGCATGAGGTCATCGGTTCGATCCCGTTCACCTCCACCAATTGCGCTGCCCGAGTTGCTGCTGACAAGAGTCGATCTCTCAACGTGATCAAGAAATTGGCGGGTTGAGAGATCGGTTTTTTACCGAACGGTTGTAGGTTCTTTAACAATTTGGAAGAAGTAAAGTGTGTGTGGATCCGCAAGGATTCACGCATGGGTTGTGATTGCATTGCTTCATTCCCACCAACTTGAACCGGCGGTGGGGGTGGAGAAACAAGCGCTTGTTGCTCTCTAGGCTAGCGACTTGGGAATCTGGAAAGAGGACCAGGGCGCAAAGTTATAGGGTCAAGTGACTAAGTGCATGTGGTGGATGCCTTGGCGATGTCAGGCGATGAAGGACGTTGTAGCCTGCGAAAAGCTACGGGGAGCTGGCAAACAAGCTTTGATCCGTAGATGTCCGAATGGGGAAACCCGGCCCGCAAGGGTCATCCCATCCTGAATTCATAGAGGTGGGAAGCGAACGCAGCGAACTGAAACATCTAAGTAGCTGCAGGAACAGAAATCAACCGAGATTCCCAGAGTAGTGGCGAGCGAAATGGGAACAGCCTGCAAGATTTAGCTTCTGTGTTAGCGGAACGCTCTGGAAAGTGCGGCCGTAGTGGGTGAAAGCCCCGTACGCGAAAACATGGAAGTGGAACTAAGCTTGCGACAAGTAGGGCGGGACACGTGAAATCCTGTTTGAAGATGGGGGACCATCCTCCAAGGCTAAATACTCGACATCGACCGATAGTGAACCAGTACCGTGAGGGAAAGGCGAAAAGAACCCCGGGAGGGGAGTGAAATAGATCCTGAAACCGCATGCATACAAACAGTGGGAGCGGACTTGTTCCGTCACTGCGTACCTTTTGTATAATGGGTCAGCGACTTACGTTCAGTAGCGAGCTTAACCGAATAGGGGAGGCGTAGCGAAAGCGAGTCCGAATAGGGCGCTTCAGTTGCTGGGCGTAGACCCGAAACCAGATGATCTATCCATGGCCAGGATGAAGGTGCCGTAACAGGTACTGGAGGTCCGAACCCACTAGTGTTGAAAAACTAGGGGATGAGCTGTGGATAGGGGTGAAAGGCTAAACAAATCTGGAAATAGCTGGTTCTCCCCGAAAACTATTTAGGTAGTGCCTCGTATGGACACTTCCGGGGGTAGAGCACTGTAATGGTTGGGGGGGTCATTGCGATCTACTCCGCCATAGCAAACTCCGAATACCGGAAAGTGATATACGGGAGACAGACTGTGGGTGCTAACGTCCATGGTCGAAAGGGAAACAACCCAGACCGCCAGCTAAGGTCCCAAATCCATGGCTAAGTGGAAAACGAAGTGGGAAGGCATAGACAGTCAGGAAGTTGGCTTAGAAGCAGCCATCCTTCAAAGAAAGCGTAATAGCTCACTGATCGAGTCGTCCTGCGCGGAAGATGTAACGGGGCTCAAGCCATGAACCGAAGCTGCGGATGCCTAGTAATAGGCATGGTAGGGGAGCGTTCCGTAGGCCGTTGAAGGTGTGCTGTCAGGCATGCTGGAGGTATCGGAAGTGCGAATGCTGACATGAGTAGCGATAAAGCGGGTGAAAGGCCCGCTCGCCGAAAGCCCAAGGTTTCCTGCGCAACGTTCATCGGCGCAGGGTGAGTCGGCTCCTAAGGCGAGGCCGAAAGGCGTAGTCGATGGGAAACAGGTCAATATTCCTGTACCGATCACAGATGCGATGGGGGGACGGAGAAGGTTAGCTCGGCCGGGTGTTGGACGTCCCGGTTTAAGCGTGTAGGCGTGCTGCATAGGAAAATCCGTGCGGCTTAGCTGAGGCGTGATGACGAGGAGCCATTGGCTCTGAAGTGAGTGATACCCTGCTTCCAGGAAAAGCCTCTAAGCTTCAGTCTGTGATTGACCGTACCGCAAACCGACACAGGTGGGCAGGATGAAAATTCTAAGGCGCTTGAGAGAACTCAGGAGAAGGAACTCGGCAAATTGACACCGTAACTTCGGGATAAGGTGTGCCTCGGTAGCGTGTAGCGACTTGCTCGCGAAGCGCGATGGGGTTGCAAAGAATCGGTGGCTGCGACTGTTTAATAAAAACACAGCACTCTGCAAAGGCGAAAGCCGACGTATAGGGTGTGACGCCTGCCCGGTGCCGGAAGGTTAAGTGATGGGGTGCAAGCTCTTGATCGAAGCCCCGGTAAACGGCGGCCGTAACTATAACGGTCCTAAGGTAGCGAAATTCCTTGTCGGGTAAGTTCCGACCTGCACGAATGGCGTAACGATGGCCACACTGTCTCCTCCTGAGACTCAGCGAAGTTGAAGTGTTTGTGAAGATGCAATCTCCCCGCGGCTAGACGGAAAGACCCCATGAACCTTTACTGTAGCTTTGCATTGGACTTTGACGAGACTTGTGTAGGATAGGTGGGAGGCTGTGAGACTTGGTCGCTAGATCAGGTGGAGCCAACCTTGAAATACCACCCTGGTGTCGTTGAGGTTCTAACCTGGGCCCCTGAATCGGGGTCGGGGACCGTGCATGGCAGGCAGTTTGACTGGGGCGGTCTCCTCCCAAAGTGTAACGGAGGAGTACGAAGGTCTTCTAGGTACGGTCGGACATCGTACTGATAGTGCAATGGCATAAGAAGGCTTGACTGCGAGACCGACAAGTCGAGCAGGTGCGAAAGCAGGTCATAGTGATCCGGTGGTTCTGTATGGAAGGGCCATCGCTCAACGGATAAAAGGTACTCTGGGGATAACAGGCTGATTCCGCCCAAGAGTTCATATCGACGGCGGAGTTTGGCACCTCGATGTCGGCTCATCACATCCTGGGGCTGTAGCCGGTCCCAAGGGTATGGCTGTTCGCCATTTAAAGTGGTACGTGAGCTGGGTTTAAAACGTCGTGAGACAGTTTGGTCCCTATCTGCCGTGGGCGTTGGAGATTTGAGGGGGCCTGCTCCTAGTACGAGAGGACCGGAGTGGACGGACCTCTGGTGTACCGGTTGTCACGCCAGTGGCATCGCCGGGTAGCTAAGTTCGGAAGAGATAAACGCTGAAAGCATCTAAGCGTGAAACTCGCCTCAAGATGAGATCTCCCGGGGGTTTAACCCCCCTAAAGGGTCGCGGAAGACCACCGCGTTGATAGGCTGGGTGTGGAAGCGCAGCAATGCGTTAAGCTAACCAGTACTAATTGCCCGTGCGGCTTGACCCTATAACTTTGTGTGAACAGCACGAAAGCAACAAACGCAGCAATCATTACCCATCTTTACTTCTCCCAAATATCGTGACCCGGCTCAAGCCAAAAAGCCCACCCCGAGTCACCCAGTTTTGTCTGGTGCCCATAGCGTCTTGGAACCACCCCTTCCCATCTCGAACAGGACCGTGAAACGAGACCGCGCCAATGATAGTGAGTTAACCTCTTGCGAAAGTAGGTCAGCGCCAGACTCCCCCTTGAAACCCCCTCCGGCTTAGCCGTGAGGGGGTTTTGTTATTCGCTTGCTAGAATAGCGCCCATGAAAACCACTTTTCTCGAATTCGAGCAGCCGATAGCTGATCTTGAAGCCAAGATCGAGCAACTCCGCTTTGCGCAGGATGATTCCGCTGTCGACATCTCCGATGAGATCAGTCGTCTCGAAGTAAAAAGCCAGGCGCTGACCAAGGATATTTACGCGCAACTGACGCCGTGGCAAATCGCGCAAGTGGCGCGTCACCCGCAGCGTCCCTACACGCTAGATTACATCAAGCATGCTTTTACCGATTTCGAGGAGTTGCATGGCGATCGTGCTTTTGCCGATGACCAGGCAATTATCGGTGGCCTGGCACGCTTCAATGGTCAGTCATGCATGGTGATCGGGCATCAGAAAGGCCGCGATACCAAGGAAAAAATTCAGCGCAATTTCGGCATGCCGCGTCCGGAGGGCTATCGCAAGGCGATGCGCTTGATGAAACTCGCGGAAAAATTCGGGCTGCCGATTTTTACCTTTGTCGACACCCCGGGCGCCTATCCGGGCGTCGATGCCGAGGAGCGAGGCCAGTCGGAAGCCATCGGCCACAACCTTTACGTGATGGCCGAACTCAAGGTGCCGCTGATAGCAACAATTATTGGTGAAGGCGGCTCGGGCGGGGCATTGGCGATTGCCGTCGGCGACTTAGTCATCATGCTGCAATACGCGACCTATTCCGTGATTTCACCGGAGGGTTGCGCCTCGATTTTGTGGAAGAGCGCTGAACAAGCCAATGAGGCGGCGGAAACCATGGGCATTACGGCGACGCGGCTCAAGTCGCTGGGACTGGTAGACCGCATCGTCGCCGAGCCTGTTGGCGGCGCCCATCGCGAATATTCAGCCATTGCGGCCTCGCTCAAGCGCGCATTGCAAGATGCATTGAAGCAGGTCTCCGGCCTGACGCCTGCCCAGCTTATCGAACGGCGCATGGAGCGCTTGATGGGCTATGGCAAATTCAAAGAGCAAACCATCCATTGACCTGTCTGCGTTGTTGAGCGACCGGCTCGCCCGTCATGTCGAGCCGGGCCAGGGCTTGTGTGTCGCGCTTTCCGGCGGCATCGATTCCGTGGCACTGCTACATGCAACTACTGCATCGGCCAAGGCACTGGGACTCAGGCAGCCGGTCGCCTGTCACGTCAATCATGGTTTAAGCCCGCATGCCGGCGAGTGGGAAACCTGCTGCCGCAAATTATGCGAACAGCTTGGTATTGCCCTGGAGGTGCGACGGGTCCAAGTCACGCGCGACGGCAAAGGATTGGAGGCGGCGGCGCGCAAAGCGAGGTATGCGGCGCTGAATGCCGTCGAATGCGACTGGGTTCTTCTCGGCCATCACCGCGACGATCAGGCCGAAACCGTTCTGCTTAACTTGTTGCGTGGCGCTGGCGTTCATGGCGCCGCCGGAATGGCTGAGCGGCGAGGGCGACTGCTGCGACCGCTGCTGGATGTGTCGCGCGAACAAATTGTCGAATATGCAAAATGGAACGGGTTGTCGTGGATCGAGGACGAAAGCAATATCGATTGTCATTACAGCCGAAACTTCCTGCGTCATGAGGTAATGCCCTTGCTTGAGCGGCCGTTTCCCAATGCGACGGTTAGTCTGGCGCGTGCGGCACGGGCATTCGGCGAGGCCGCCGAACTGCTGGATCGGATGGCAGAAGAAGATCTCGGCGCCGCAAAATTATTGAATGTTGCGCAATTGAACGCCCTGCCTCCATTGCGTGCCGCCAATCTGCTGACGTCTTACTTGCGCCGTCAGGGTTTGCAAATTCCGGGCAGTGCAATGGTCCGGGAAATGTTGCGGCAGTTGCTTACAGCCAGCCACGACAGCGATATCCGTTTCACGCTGGGAAATTACGAACTAAGGCGATTCCGCGATCAGGTGCTGGTGGATATTCCCCCTCAACCGGTAGCGCCAACTGTCTGGGCCGGGGAGCAGACAATACCATGGAGCGGCCATCAAATTCATGCCAGTTCCATAGTCGGCGCCGGAATCGCTGCTGCCATGTTGAATTTTGGCCCTTTGTATTTTTCGGCACGTCGTGGCGGCGATGTTCTGCAACTCAGACCGGGCGGACCGCGGCGACCACTCAAGGATTTGCTGCGCGAGGCTGGGGTTCCCCCTTGGCGCCGCAAGAACCTCCCGGTACTTTATTCGGGAGATGAAGTGGTCTGGGTGGCGGGCATCGGCATTGCCGCCAAATATCGTTGCAAGCCCGGAGCAGAGGGCTTTTTGATAGAGTTCGATGGGGTAACTTGGTAGAATTCCACACTTTCAATTTTGTCTGCGGAATATTCCCAAGGAGAACCAAATGGCTGTCGAACGCACCCTGTCCATCATCAAACCCGATGCCGTCGCCAAGAATGTCATTGGCAAAATTTACTCACGCTTCGAGATGAATGGACTGAAAATCGTTGCCGCGCGCATGACCCACCTTTCACGCATTGAAGCCGAGGGTTTTTACGCCGTGCACAAGGAGCGTCCCTTCTTCAAGGATTTGGTCGATTTCATGATTTCCGGTCCGGTGATGATCCAGGTGCTGGAAGGCGAGGGGGCCATTGCCAAGAATCGCGACCTGATGGGTGCCACCGACCCGAAGAAAGCGGCGCCCGGTACCATCCGCGCCGACTTCGCCGAGTCCATCGACGCCAACGCAGTGCATGGTTCGGATGCTCCCGAAACCGCCGCCGTGGAAATTGCCTACTACTTTCCGGCGTTGAACATTTACTCGCGCTAATGCCGGTCAACCTGCTCGATCTCGATGCTGTCGGACTGACGGCTTGCTTCGCCGAACTCGGCGAGAAACCGTTTCGTGCCACGCAAGTGCTGCGCTGGATACATCGTTCTGGGCAGGATGATTTTGACGCAATGACCGACCTGGCCAAGAGCCTGCGCGAGAAGCTCAAGGTCAATGCGGTGATCGTTCCGCCGACGCTCACCTCCGACACGCTATCGGATGACGGCACGCGCAAGTTCCTCTTTGATGTCGGCAACGGCAATGCGGTTGAAACGGTTTTCATCCCCGAGGATGACCGCGGCACACTTTGTATTTCGACACAGGCGGGGTGCGCGCTCGATTGTGCTTTTTGTTCCACCGGCAAACAGGGTTTTAATCGCAACCTGACAGTGGCAGAGATCATCGGCCAGCTTTGGCAGGCGAATCGCGCCCTCGGCCATGATCCGAAAGGAGAGCGCATCATCAGCAATGTAGTGTTGATGGGCATGGGCGAGCCGCTGACGAATTTCGACAATACGGTCACGGCCCTGCGCCTGATGCTCGACGATAATGCCTATGGTTTGTCGCGTCGTCGCGTCACGGTGTCGACATCGGGTATCGTGCCGGCGATGGATCGATTGGCCGCAGCCTGCCCGGTAGCGCTGGCGGTTTCGCTGCATGCGCCGAATGACGCCAAGCGTGATGACCTTGTACCGATTAATCGCAAGTATCCGTTGCGCGAGCTCATGGCAGCCTGCAGGCGTTATCTCAAGCATGCGCCGCGCGACTTCATCACCTTCGAATACGTCATGCTGAGTGATGTCAATGACAGCGACAGCGATGCGCGTGAGTTGATAGAACTCACCTCCGATGTCTCCTGCAAGTTCAACCTGATTCCTTTCAATCCGTTTCCGAATTCACCGTTCCGGCGTTCGCCGGCGCAGCGCATTCGCCGCTTCGCCGATATCCTGATGGCCGCCGGCGTCGTGACAACGACGCGCAAGACGCGAGGCGACGACATCGATGCTGCCTGCGGCCAACTTGCCGGCCGCGTGCGCGACAAGTCAAAGCGGACCGCGCATGCCAAATCCGTAATTTCAGTGGTGGAGGTGAACTCATGAAACTCATGCTTCGGCTTGCGGCAGTGTTTCTGCCCGTCTGTCTGCTGGTTGGCTGTGCCATGTCGCCGTCGAGTCAGTCCAGGGCCCAGGCTCCCGCATCGCAAGAGGTGGTGTTGGGCGAGGCTCGCACTCGTGCCAAGGCGCATACCGATCTGGGTTTCGAGTATTACGCACAGAACCAGTTCGGGGTCGCCCTGAAGGAGGCCAAGACTGCCCTCAATCACGACAACAACTATACCCCTGCCTATAATCTGCTGGCGCTGGTCTATATGAGCCTGGGTGACGACAAGTCCGCCGAGGAAGCTTTTCTGCGTGCCAGACAGCTTTCGCCCGGAGACCCCGAGATTGCCAACAACTACGGCTTGTTCCTGTGCCGGACCAAGCGCGTGCAGCAGTCTTTTCCATACTTCAACGAAGCCTTGCAGAACACGCTGTATCCGACGCCGTGGGAAGCGTTGACCAATTACGCGGAATGTTCCTTGCAAGTTAAGGATTACAACGCGGCAGAAACTCACTTGCAACGGGCATTGGCTTTGATCCCCAACAACGCGCGCGCGCTGTTCCTGATGGCGAAAGTGAAGTATCAGCAAAAACAATATGAGGAAGCGCGCGGCTACATTACGGAATTGCACCGGAATTCCAAACCGAATGCGGCATCGAGTTTCCTCGCCTACTGTATTGCCCGTCTTACCGGCAATCGCGATGACGAGGCACGTTATCTGGCGCAGATGCATAAAAAATTCCCTGATTCCGACGAATACAGGAAATTGCTTCAAGGGGCTCTGGAGTGAGCGATCAGGATATTACTGACGATGTGACCAATGCTTCCCATCCATTCCCGGGTGGGACATTGCGTCAGGCGCGGGAACAAAAGGGACTGACATTGGGTGAGGTTTCCGAGGCGCTGAAGTTCAGTGTCCGGCAGATCGAAGCGCTCGAGAACGACGACTTCCAACAGTTGCAGGGGAAAACATTCCTGCGCGGTTTTATTCGCGCCTATGCCCGCTTGCTGAAATTGCCGCCCGATCCACTGTTGGAAATGCTGGGGGAGCAGTCCTTGCCGTCTCCGGAACAGATTGTTGTACCGGCCAATATGGGTGAGACCAATCCAATACCTTTTTATCGCCGCCATGCAAAAAAGCTTGGTTTTGCCGCGATATTGCTGCTGCTGTCGGGCGGTATGATCTGGTTTGCCGGCACCCAGCCGGCAATGAAACATCAGGTTTCGCCACCTATCGTCGATATTGCCCCCAAGGAGGTCGTACCTGCCGGCGGTCAACCGGCACCGGCCAACGATGCCACAGCCACCACACAGGAACCCTTGCCAGCGGCGATATCGCCGCCCGTCGAGTCGGCAACGACATTGTCATTCGAGTTTTCCGGGCGTTCCTGGCTCGAAGTCAAGGACGCCAGCGGACAGGTACTGCTGACCGGCGAATTTTCCGATGGCCAGAAGCAAGTCATAACCGGCAAGCCGCCGTATCAACTCTGGATCGGCAGGGTATCGGCGGTCAAGGTTAGCTATGGCGGGCATGACGTCGATTTGCAGCCCCATGCCCGGGAAGATGTCGCGCGTTTCACACTCGAATAGCGGTAATGAACGCCACTCCCGATCCAGCTTCATATGCCGCACCAGTGCGCCGCATGACGAATGCCGTGCGTGTCGGTGCTATCACCATCGGGGGCGGTGCGCCTATTGTCATCCAGTCGATGACGAATACCGATACCGGGGATGATCTTGCGACGGCGGTGCAAGTGGCGCAACTGGCGCGCGCCGGTTCGGAAATCGTGCGCATCACGGTAAATACGCGCGAAGCGGCGCGGGCGGTGCCGAAGATTCGCGAACGGCTTGCGGCCATGGGGCAGGAAGTACCGCTGGTCGGCGATTTTCATTTCAATGGCCATAAGCTGCTGACCGAAGTGCCGGAGTGTGCATCGGTATTGTCGAAGTTCCGCATCAATCCCGGCAATGTCGGCAAGGGGGTAAAACGCGACGAACAGTTTGCGCAATTGATCGAAATTGCCTGCCGCCACGACAAGCCGATTCGCATCGGCGTGAACTGGGGCAGCCTCGATCAGGATTTGCTGGCCCGCATCATGGATGAAAACGGCAAGCGCGTGCGGCCGAAAGACGCCACCGAAATCATGCGCGAAGCCATGGTGACCTCCGCTCTTGAGTCGGCCGCCAGGGCCGAGGAAATCGGCCTGCCGGCCAATCGTATTGTTTTGTCATGCAAGGTATCCGGCGTGCAGGATCTGATTGCCGTTTATCGCGATCTCGCGGCAAGAAGCAATTACGCCCTGCATCTGGGGCTCACCGAGGCCGGCATGGGCAGCAAGGGCATTGTCGCCTCGACCGCGGCGATGGCGGTGCTGCTGCAGGAAGGCATCGGCGACACGATCCGGGTTTCGTTGACGCCGGAACCCAACGGCGACCGCACCAGGGAAGTCATCGTCGCCCAGGAAATATTGCAGACCATGGGGCTGCGCGCTTTCACGCCGCTGGTGGCTGCCTGCCCAGGATGTGGCCGCACCTCGAGCAGTTATTTCCAGGAACTGGCGCAAGACATCCAGAACTATGTGCGCGAGCGCATGCCGCAGTGGAAAATTGAACGTGTCGGCGTTGAAAACATGAGCCTTGCCGTGATGGGTTGCGTGGTCAACGGCCCGGGCGAGAGCAAACACGCCAATATCGGCATCTCGCTGCCAGGCACGGGCGAGGCGCCGGTAGCGCCGGTTTATGTCGACGGCGAACGCGTCACGACACTGCGCGGGGACAATATTGCCGGCGAGTTTCGCCAGATCGTTGACGACTACGTGCAACGTAAATATCTCAGGAAGATTGCATAACGGTTCTTATGTCCCAAATAATCCAAGCCATTCGCGGGATGAACGATATCCTGCCCAACGATGCCGAACTGTGGGAAGAGTTCGAGGCATTGGTGCGCGATTGGCTGAGCGCCTACGGCTATCGGCCAATTCGCATGCCGCTGGTGGAAGCAACGCCGTTGTTCGCGCGCGCCATTGGCGAAGTGACTGACATCGTCGAGAAGGAGATGTACTCCTTCACCGACAGCCTCAACGACGATTCACTGACCCTGCGTCCTGAAGGCACGGCTTCCTGCGTGCGCGCCGTGCTGCAGCACAACCTGCTCTACGATGGCCCGAAGAAGCTCTGGTATATGGGGCCGATGTTCCGTCATGAACGGCCGCAGAAAGGCCGCTACCGCCAGTTCCATCAAGTCGGTGTCGAAGCGCTGGGACTGGCCGGGCCGGATATTGATGCAGAGCAGATACTCATGTGCGCCCGCCTTTGGGATGATATGGGCCTCGAAGGTATCCGGCTCGAAATCAATTCATTGGGGAATCTGGAAGAACGTCAGGATCACAGGAAAGCCCTGATTGACTATTTGACCCAACATGAGTCCTTGCTTGACGCTGATGCCAGACGCCGCCTGCACAGCAATCCCTTGCGCATTCTCGACACCAAGAATCCCGACATGCAGGACATTGTCGAGCAGGCGCCGAAGCTGATGGATTACCTCGGCGAAGCTTCGCTCAAGCATTACGAAGGCGTGCAGGCCCTGCTCAAAAATGCCGGCATTCATGCGCGCCTGAATCCGCGCCTGGTGCGCGGCCTGGACTACTACAACCTCACAGTGTTCGAGTGGGTGACGGATCAGCTCGGCGCGCAGGGCACGGTTTGCGCCGGTGGCCGCTACGACGGTCTGGTGTCGCAACTCGGCGGCAAACCTGCACCGGCCTGCGGTTTCGCGATGGGTATCGAGCGGCTGCTCGCCTTATGGACCGATCAGGGCTACCAGCACGAGAAACCGTCACCGGATGTCTATCTGGTGCATCAGGGTGAAGCCGCGCAGGCTGCTGCTTTCAAGGTGGCCGAACGGCTGCGCGATGCCGCATTCGCGGTGCAACTGCATTGCGGCGGCGGCAGTTTCAAATCGCAGATGAAACGCGCCGACGCATCAGGCGCCATACTGGCGGTGATTATCGGCGACGACGAAGCCGTGGCGGGTGAAGTATCGATCAAGCCGCTGCGCGAGAGCGGCGAACAAAGGCGCATTGCGGCGGATGACGCCGCAATTGCCGTGAGTGAATTTATTTTGGGAACCGATGCGTCGTCCGACGCGGACAACAAAAGGAACGAACATGGCAGTGTATGACCTTGAGGAACAGGAACAGCTCGAAGAAATCAAAACCTGGTGGAAGCAGCATGGCAATCTGGTGACCACAGTCATCACTGTCATTGCGCTGGCGCTGGCGGCTTGGCAGGGCTGGAACTGGTGGCAGCGCAAGCAGGCCACGGAAGCGTCGGCGATTTACATGGCGCTTGAACAGTCGATCGGCGCGCAGGATGCCAAGAAAACGCGCGAACTGGCCGGTATGCTGATCGAGAAATATCCGCGTACCACTTACGCGGCAATGGGCGCGCTGTTGTCGGCGCGGGTGCAAACGGAATTCGGCGATGCCAAGACCGCGCACGTCGAGTTGCAGTGGGTCGCCGAGCATGGCAAGGATGCGGTGGTACGGGATCTGGCGCGTTTGCGTCTGGCGGCATTGCTGCTCGACGAGAAGTCCTATGACGAAGCGCTGAAACAACTGGCTGCGCCGCCGCAGGCAGGGCTGGCCGCACGCTTTGCCGAACTCAAGGGTGACGTGCTGGCGGTGCAGGGCAAGAAGGCCGAAGCGGCTGCTTCCTACACGGCCGCGCTTGCCGCGCTGGACCAGACGCCGAAGGGCAATGGCCCGGATGTGCACGCGTCTTACCGCGACATGCTGCAAGCCAAGCTCGATTCACTGGGAGTCGCCAAGTGAGGACCATGCTGCGCATCTCTGCGCTTTTATTGATGGTCTCGCTGGTTGGTTGTTCTGCGCTGAACCCTTGGTCCAGCAGCAAGGACAAGCTGAAACCACTTGAACTTCCTCCGCTGACTCAAACGGCGGTCAATCTGAAAACGCTCTGGCATGTCAGCGTTGGCAAGTCGGAACCCTATGTGCTGACTCCCGCCGTAGCGGGTGGTTCGGTGTTCGTCGCCGCGGCGGATGGCGCGCTGAGCCGTTTCGATAACGGCAAGGAAGTCTGGCGCATCGCGACGGACCAAACCATTTCCGGCGGTGTCGGCAGCGATGGCAAGGTCGTTGTCGTCGGCACACCCAAGGGCGAAATACTGGCTTTCGATGCGGCCAGCGGCAAGTCATTGTGGAAAGCGGCGACCGGCACGGAAATTCTTTCCGTACCCGCGGTGTCTGCCGATCTGGTGATCGTCCGCGGCAGCGATTCCCGTATCGAGGCTTTCGAAGTTGCCGGCGGCAAACGGCGCTGGGTCTATCAACGCAGCACGCCGGCGCTTACCTTGCGTTCCAATGTCGGCGTTGCCGTGTTGCCCGGCGGCGTTGCTGCGGGTTTCCCCGGCGGCAAACTGGTGCTGATCTCGCTCGCGAATGGCGCCCAATTGTGGGAGGCCGCGGTGGCCATGCCCAAGGGCGCTACCGAACTGGAGCGCGTGACCGACATTACCAGTTCGCCCGTAGCCGGCGGCGACAATATCTGCGCGGTTGCCTACCAGGGGCGCGTTACCTGCTTTTCTGTCAGCAACGGCAATCAGCTCTGGTCGCGTGATATTTCCTCGATGGGCGGACTCGATGCCGACGACAAGGCAGTCTATGTCAGTGCCGATCAAGGCGCGGTGCTGGCCTTCGACATCAGCAACGGCTTCAACCTGTGGAAGCAGGACAAGCTGGCGAATCGCCGCCTGTCGCGCCCGCTGATCATCGGCGATGCAGTGCTGGTGGCCGACAACCTCGGCATCGTCCATGCGTTGAATCGCCAGAACGGCGCTTTTGCGGCGCGTCTGAATACGGAGGAGGACAGCCCCATCGCCGCCGAGCCGCAGCGCATGGCCCATGGCATTGTCGTGCAAACACTGTCGGGCGCCGTTTATGCGCTAAGTGTTGAATAGGCCGTGCGCCTGATACCGAGTGTCGCGCCGAGCATGAACACTGTGCCGTTTCCCCCTCACCCCCAGCCCCTCTCCCACAGCGGGGAGAGGGGAGCATCGAGAGTCGCGTTGCGACTGTTATGTGAATGAAACCGACGCTGGTGCTCGTGGGTCGCCCCAACGTCGGCAAAAGTACGCTGTTCAATCGCCTCACGCGCTCGCGCGATGCGCTGGTGGCCGACATCCCGGGACTCACGCGCGACCGCCACTATGGGCATGGCCGCATCGGCCACCGGCCCTTCCTTGCGGTCGATACCGGCGGCTTCGAGCCGTTGGTGAAAGACGGCATCGTGCATGAAATGGCGCGCCAGGCTGAAGCGGCGATCGCCGAAGCCGATGCGCTGCTGTTCATCGTCGATGGCCGTACCGGACTGACGCCGCAGGACAAGGTGATCGCCGACCTGTTGCGGCGTAGTGGTCGGCCGTTGCATCTGGTGGTGAACAAGGCGGAAGGCATGGATCGCGCCGTGGTCGGCGCCGAGTTCCATGAACTCGGTTGTGGCGAACCGCGGGTTATTTCCGCGGCGCATGGCGACGGCGTCAACGAATTGATTGACCTGGTGCTGGAAGCGTTTCCCGACGAGGAAGAGCAGAAAGGCGATCAGCTATCAGGGCCGCCGGGTATACGCTTGGCCATCGCCGGCCGCCCCAATGTCGGCAAGAGCACGTTGATCAATACCCTGCTCGGCGAAGATCGCGTCATCGCCTTCGACATGCCGGGCACCACGCGCGACGCCATCGAAATCGAGTTCGAGAAGAACGGCCGCCAATACACGCTGATCGATACCGCGGGGCTGCGGCGCAAGGGCAAGGTTTTCGAGACCATTGAAAAGTTTTCCGTGATCAAGACGCTGCAGGCGATCGAGGAAGCCAATGTCGTTGTACTCATGCTGGACGCCAGTCAGGATATCTCGGATCAGGACGCGCATATCGCCGGTTTCATCATCGAAGCGGGGCGGGCGCTGGTGATCGCGGTCAACAAATGGGATGCGGTGGACGCGTATCGGCGCGAGCGCATCAAGATCGACATCGAGCGCAAGCTCAATTTCCTCGGCTTCGCCCGCGTGCATTACATCTCCGCCCTGCACGGGCAGGGCATCGGCGGCGTGCTGGGCTCGGTCGACAAGGCTTATGCCGCCGCCATGGCCAAGCTGACCACGCCCAAGCTTACGCGCGCCCTGCTGGCCGTGGTCGAAAAACAGGGTCCGCCGCGCCACGGCCTGTTTCGACCCAAACTGCGCTATGCGCACCAGGGCGGCAGCAACCCGCCCATCATCGTGATCCACGGCAACGCGCTGGATCAGATCCCCGACTCCTACACGCGCTATCTCGAACGCAGCTTTCTTGACATCTTCAAGCTGCAGGGCACGCCGCTCCAAATCCGCTTCAAATCGTCCACCAATCCCTTCGACAAGAAATGACGCAGACTACCCTTTACCAACAGTCGCCGGCCTGGATTCGCTCCATCTCGCCTTATGTGCCGGGCAAGCCGGTCACCGAACTGGCGCGCGACATCGGCTTGCCGCTGGAGAGCATCGTCAAGCTGGCCTCCAATGAAAACCCGCTCGGCATAAGCCCGAAAGCGCGTGCCGCGGTCGAGAAAGCGATGAATGGCATAGAGCGCTATCCCGACACCTTCGACCTGGCCGCGGCACTGGCCAGCCATCTGCGGGTAAGGCACGAGCAGATCGTGCTCGGCAACGGCTCCAACGACGTGCTGGATCTGGCGGCGCGCGTGTTCCTGACCACGGGCCGTTCCGCCGTCATGGCACAACATACCTTTGTCGTGTATTTGCTGGCGACCGTCATGACGGGCGCGGAATGCATCGTCACTCCCGCCAAAAATTACGGCCACGATCTTGCCGCCATGCGTGCCGCGCTGCGTCCCGACACGCGCGTGGTGTGGATTGCCAACCCGAACAATCCGACCGGCACTTTCCTGCCTTATGACGATATCAAGGCCTTCCTGCGCGGCGTGCCGGCCGACGTGGCGGTGGTGATCGACGAGGCCTATAACGAATACCTGCCGCCTGACTTGCGTGTCGACACGGTGCGCTGGATCGATGAATTCCCCAACCTGATCGTGACGCGGACCTTCTCCAAGGTCTATGGCCTCGCCGGTCTGCGCGTCGGCTACGCCGTTGCCGCGCCGGAAGTGGCCGACCTGATGAATCGCGTGCGGCAGCCCTTCAACGTCAACAATCTCGCCGCCGCCGCCGCCATCGCCGCACTCGACGACAAGGCGTTTGTCGACCAGAGTCATGAACTGAACCGGCGCGGGATGCGGCAGATCGAAGCCGGGTTGAAAGAACTGGGACTTGAATGGATTCCGTCCCGCGGCAACTTCATTACCTTTCGCGTCGCGGATGCCGCCGGGGTCAATCAGCGCCTGCTCCGGCAGGGCGTCATCGTGCGCCCGCTGGTCGGCTACGAAATGCCGCAGCATCTGCGCGTTACCATTGGCCTGGAGCAGGAAAACGAGCGGTTTCTGGCAGCCTTGAAAAATGCGTTAAATTCATAAGCCACAGAGGACACAGAGTGCATAGAGAAATGCAAAGGAAATTTATTGCCTCATTGGGTTTAAGTCTTTCCTCTGTGATCTCTGTGTCCTCTGTGGCTAAATGCTTTTATGGTAAAACTTAACAAAATCGTTATTGCCGGCGTCGGCCTCATCGGCGGTTCGTTCGCCCTGGCGCTGAAGCAGGCCGGAGCGGTGCGCGAAGTGGTCGGCATCGGCCGCACGCGGGCAACGCTGGAACGCGCAAAACAACTCGGCGTCATCGATGCCATTGCCGACGATTGGGCCGGCGCCATGCAGGGCGCCGATCTGGTCTTGCTGGCCATGCCGGTCGGCGCCATGGAAGCCGCCCTGCAGGCGCTGCTGCCGCATCTCGAAGCGCATACCGTGGTGACCGATGGCGGCAGCACCAAGCGCGATATATTGCAGGCGGCGGAGCGAATTCTTGGTGCGCGCGTTGCCCAATTCGTGCCCGGTCATCCGATCGCCGGTTCTGAAAAAGGCGGCGCCGCCGCGGCGCAGGCAGATTTGTATCGCGACCGTCGCGTGGTGCTGACGCCTGGCTCCGCGACCGGCACGGATGGCCTCGCGCTGGTGCGCACGGCATGGGAAGCCTGCGGCGCCAAGGTCGATATCCTGAGCACCGCAGCGCATGACCGCGTCTTTGCTGCCGTGAGCCATCTGCCGCATCTGCTGGCCTATGCGCTGGTGCATGAATTCGCCGCGCGCGATAACGCCGGCGAACTGTTCGGTTTCGCCGCCGGCGGTTTCCGCGACTTCACGCGGATTGCCAGCAGCCACCCCGAAATGTGGCGCGACATCTGCATCGTCAATCGCGCCCCGCTGATCGCCGAACTCGATGCCTACATGGCCGCGCTGCTGCGGCTGCGTACCCTGCTGGCGGCGGCGGATGCGAATGGTCTGGAAGCGGTGTTTGCCGCCGCGCGCCAGGCGCGCGATGAATGGCTGCATGGTATGAGCGAAAACGCGGAAGAGTAAATTGACAAGGCGATTTGGAAAGAAAATCGTGGTCTGTCCCTTATTACTCGTCCCTTATTACTCCGCCTCAAACGTAAGCGCGCATTCTGCATATTGCTCATTGCATAAGTCCAATCTATGAACCATCTCGATATTCCCGTATTGCATCGCGCTGCGGGCACGGTGCGGCTCCCCGGCTCGAAGAGCATTTCCAATCGCGTCTTGCTGCTGGCGGCGCTGGCGCAGGGCGAGACCGTGGTTGCCGATCTGCTCGATTCAGATGACACGCGCGTGATGCTGGCGGCTCTGCGCCAGTTGGGCATCGGCATTGAATCTGCCGGCGCGGACAGTTACCGGGTGAAGGGAGCGGCCGGGCCGTTCCCCATCAAGCAGGCCGAGCTTTTTCTGGGCAATGCGGGCACCGCATTCCGGCCGCTGACGGCGGCGCTGGCCTTATCCGCTGGTCATTACCAGTTGTCCGGTGTGGCGCGCATGCACGAACGGCCGATTCGCGACCTCGTCGACGGCCTCACCCAGATTGGCGCCGAGGTGCGCTATCTCGGCAACGCGGGTTTCCCGCCGCTGCAAGTGCTGCCTGCACAGATCAATTTGTCGGCGCCGATCCAGGTGCGCGGCGACGTCTCGTCGCAGTTCCTCACCGCCTTGCTGATGGCATTGCCACTCATGGGTCAAACCGCCGTGATCGAGATGACAACCGAACTCATCTCCAAACCCTATATCGAGATCACGCTGAATCTGATGGCGCGCTTCGGCGTCAAGGTCGAGCGCGAAGGCTGGTCGAGATTCACGATTGCCGCGGGGCAGCGCTATGTCAGCCCCGGTACGATTCACGTCGAAGGCGATGCCTCGTCGGCCTCGTACTTTCTGGCGGCGGGGGCGATTGCCGGTGGGCCAGTGCGGGTCGAAGGAGTGGGTCGAAACAGCATCCAGGGCGATGTGGCTTTCGCCGACGCGCTGGCCAGCCTGGGCGCGCGCATCGGGATGGGTGACAACTGGATTGAAGCGCGTGGGCCATTGTCTGCCCTCATCCCCAGCCCCTCTCCCGCTGATGCGGGAGAGGGGAGCAAGCTGCGCGCCTTTGATCTTGACCTCAATCACATTCCCGATGCGGCGATGACGCTGGCTGTGGCAGCGCTGTTTGCCGACGGCCCGTGCACCCTGCGCAACATCGCCAGTTGGCGCGTTAAGGAAACCGACCGCATTGTCGCTATGGCAACGGAATTGAGAAAAGTCGGCGCGATAGTCGAAGAAGGGGATGATTGGCTGAAGGTCTCTCCTCCTTACACCTCACACCTCACGCCTCATGCTTCTATCGCCACTTACGACGACCACCGCATGGCGATGTGCTTTTCGCTGGTGGCGCTGGGCGGCGTGCCGGTACGGATTCTCGATCCGAACTGCGTCGCCAAAACCTTCCCCGATTACTTCGACCGCTTTGCGGAAATCACCGCACCGGTAATTGCGATCGACGGGCCGTCGGCTTCCGGCAAGGGCACGGTGGCGCAACGGGTGGCAAATGCCTTGGGCTATGGCTATCTCGACAGCGGGTCCCTGTATCGTCTGGTGGCATTGGCCGGCCAACAGGCCGGAGTGGGGTACGACGACGAGGCCGGCATCGCCGCGATTGCCGCGGCTTTGTCGGCCGAGTTCAGGGGCGACCAGGTGTTGCTCTCGGGCAACGATGTGACGGAGGCCATTCGCAGCGAGGAAATGTCGGCTGCCTCGTCGAAAGTGGCTGCATTGCCGGCCGTGCGTGCGGCGCTGATTGAGCGGCAGCGCGCCTATCGGCGCTGGCCCGGCCTGGTGGCGGACGGGCGCGATATGGGCTCGGTGGTGTTCCCGCAGGCAGAAGTCAAAATTTTTCTCACCGCCTCGGTCGAGGCGCGCGCGGAACGGCGATATAAACAGTTGATCGCAAAGGGGGTTGCTGCTAATATTCGGCCCCTTCTTCAGGATTTGCGCGAACGCGATGAACGGGATGCCTCCCGCAGCGTGGCGCCCCTGCGGAAGGGCGAGGATGCGCATCTGCTCGATACGACCGAATTGTCCATCGAGCAGGCAGTCGATGCGGTACTGGGCTGGGCCCGGGACGCGGTTGACGGCAAGCGCTGAAACGCAGGGTGTTTGCAGCGGCGCCAGTCGAGGCAAGCTTTGAGCAACTAACCCACCGTGCATACCTAAAGATGCCGGTGTATATGAAGGTCCCAACTCAATGTCAGCAGTAGCCGAAAGTTTTGCCAGCCTTTTTGAAGAAAGCCTGCAGCGCCAGGAAATGCGCGCCGGCGAGGTCATCACCGCCGAAGTCGTCCGCGTCGACCAGAACTATGTGGTCGTCAATGCCGGACTCAAATCCGAAAGCTTCATCGCCGCCGAAGAATTCAAGAATGACGCCGGCATCATCGACGTCAAGCCCGGCGACTACGTCGCCGTCGCCATCGAAATGCTCGAAGACGGCTATGGCGAGACGCGTTTGAGCCGCGAGAAAGCCAAGCGTATCGCCGCCTGGAACGATCTCGACAAGGCAATGAACGAAGGCATCCTGGTCAAGGGCCTGATCACGGGCAAGGTCAAGGGCGGTCTTACCGTCATGGCCAACGGCATTCGCGCCTTCCTCCCCGGTTCGCTGGTTGACACCCGCCCGGTCAAGGACACTACGCCGTTCGAAGGCAAGGAATTCGAATTCAAGGTCATCAAGCTTGATCGCAAACGCAACAATGTCGTGTTGTCGCGCCGCGCCGTGCTTGAAGCCAACATGGGCGAAGACCGCCAAAAGCTGCTCGAAACATTGCAGGAAGGCACCATCGTCAAGGGCATCGTCAAGAACATCACCGATTACGGCGCGTTTGTCGATCTGGGCGGCATCGACGGTCTGCTCCACATCACCGACCTGGCCTGGCGTCGCGTGCGTCACCCGTCGGAAGTCATCAATGTCGGCGACGAAGTCACCGCCAAGGTGCTCAAGTTCGACCAGGAAAAGAATCGCGTTTCGCTCGGCATGAAGCAGCTCGGCGAAGATCCGTGGGTGGGAATCGCGCGCCGTTATCCTTCCGGCACCCGCCTCTTCGGCAAGGTCACCAACCTCACCGACTATGGTGCGTTCGTCGAGATTGAACAGGGCATCGAAGGCCTGGTCCACGTCTCTGAAATGGACTGGACCAACAAGAACATCCATCCCTCCAAGGTGGTGCAGCTCGGCGACGAAGTCGAAGTCATGATTCTCGAAATCGACGAAGAACGCCGCCGCATCTCGCTTGGCATCAAACAGTGCCAGCCCAACCCGTGGGACGACTTCGCGATCAACCACAAGAAGGGCGACAAGGTAAAGGGCGCCATCAAGTCGATCACCGACTTCGGCATTTTCATCGGCCTGCCCGGCGGCATCGACGGCCTGGTGCATCTCTCCGATCTGTCCTGGAACGTGACCGGCGAGGAAGCCAAGCAGAACTACAAGAAGGGCGACGAAGTGGAGGCCGTGGTGCTGGCCATCGACGTCGAGAAGGAACGCATCTCGCTCGGTATCAAGCAGATGGATGGCGATCCCTTCACCAGCTACATTGCCACTCACGACAAGAACAGCATCGTCAACGGCAAGGTGAAGAGCGTCGACCAGAAGGGTGCCGTGATCGACCTGGGCGGTGAAATCGAAGGCTATCTGCGCGTATCCGAATTCTCACGCGATCGCATCGAAGACCTGCGTACCGAGCTGAAGGAAGGCAATGACATCGAGGTGATGATCATCAACGTGGATCGCAAGACCCGCTCGATCAGCCTCTCGGTCAAGGCCAAGGATCAGGTCGAGCAGAATGAGGCCATGCAGAAGCTTGCCGCCGACACCTCAGCCAGCAGCGGCACGACCAATCTGGGCGCACTGCTCAAGGCCAAACTCAATCAAAACTGAGTCTTGCATAGTCACTCATGACCAAGTCCGAGCTCATTACCCTGCTGGCGGCACGTTACCCGCAACTGGCGGCGAAGGATGCAGATTTCGCCGTGAAAGTGATTCTGGATGCGCTGACCGACGCGTTGGCGCAAGGCGGCCGCATCGAGATTCGCGGTTTTGGCAGCTTCTCGCTCAACTACCGGCCGCCGCGTCTCGGGCGCAACCCAAAGTCAGGCGAGAAGGTGCGGGTTCCGGCAAAGTACGTGCCGCACTTCAAGCCAGGCAAGGAACTGCGGGAACGTGTCGATCTGAGGACATGACGGTTGAATGATGAGCATCCACGGGCGGTATTCTTGGCGGATACCGCCTTTTTTGTGCGTGGAGAAAAATGAAGACCCTGATCTGGATTTTGCGTTTTGTCGTTTTCTTTGCCCTGTTCGGCCTTGCCGTCAAGAACAGTGCGACGGTCGACTTGCGCTTTTATTTTGATCGGCATGTTGATGCACCGCTGTCGCTGGTTGTGCTGGGTGTTTTTGTGCTTGGAGTAGTGGTGGGCATTTCCGCCGCCACGGCCACCCTGCTGCGACAGCGGCGTGAGTTGGGCCGCTTAAAACGCCGCGTCGGCGATCGGAGCTAGCTCGTGGCAATCGAACTCTGGTGGCTGCTGGTACTGCCCCTGTTTTTCGCGCTGGGCTGGATTGCCGCGCGTATCGATATCCGCCATCTGGTCAGGGAGTCGCGTGCACTGCCTCGTTCCTATTTCCATGGCTTGAACTTCCTGCTCAACGAGCAGCCGGACAAGGCGATCGAGGCTTTCCTCGAAGCGGCCAAGGTGGATCCCGAAACTGTTGAACTGCACTTTACCCTCGGCAGCCTGTTCCGCCGTCGCGGCGAAACCGACCGGGCCATCCGCATTCACAAGAACCTGGTCGAACGCGATATGGAAAGCGGCCGGCTCAGCGACGAGCAACGCGTGCAGGCGCTCTCGGAATTGGGTCAGGATTATCTCAAGGCCGGCCTGCTGGATCGCGCCGAGGAAATCTTCATCAAGCTGCGCGGCACCAGCCGCGACGAGGACGCCCTGAAGGCCCTGCTCGAAATCTATCAGCAGGAAAAGGAATGGGCTCGTGCCATTGCCATTGCCGGGGAACTGGGCAGCCACGGCGACCACCTGTGGCATAACGAGATTGCCGAGTTTCACTGCGAACTGGCCGCGAATGAGCTGATGCACGGCCACAATGCCGCGACGCGCGAGCACCTGGAACAGGCGATCAATGCCAATCGCAAGTGCATTCGCGCCACCATCCTGCAGGGCGATCTGGCCTGGAGCGAGAACGATACCGAGGGCGCAATCGCGGCCTGGACGCGAGTCGAAGCGCAGAATGCCGTCTACCTGGCCCTGGTGGCGGACAAGCTGATGCAGGCCCATCGCAAGGCGGGCCGCACGGAACAGGGCCTGCAATTGCTGCGCGCCTATCTCGAACGGCATTCCTCGCTCGACCTGCTCGATGTCGTGGTCAGCGCCGAGATGGAAGCCGGCGGCCCCGAGGCGGCTTACCAGTGCGTGCGCGATGAACTGCGCCGCAACCCAACCCTGATCGGACTTGACAAGCTGCTTGAGGCGCAGATCTATATCGCACCGCCGGAGCGCCGGCCCGATCTCGAACTGATGAAGAACCTGATCCATGCGCACACGCGCCGCGTGGCGCGCTACCGCTGCGACAATTGCGGTTTCAAGGCGCGCCAGTTCTACTGGCGCTGCCCGGCCTGCGGCGGTTGGGAGACTTATCCGCCGCGGCGTACCGAGGAATTCGATTTGGCACCCTGAGGATTTGGCACCATGAAAGTAACTGTTGTAGGAACGGGCTATGTCGGTCTGGTCAGCGGCACCTGTCTCGCCGATGTCGGCAATGACGTGCTTTGCCTGGATCTCGATACGGACAAGATTCGCATCCTCAATGAAGGCGGTATTCCCATTTATGAACCTGGTCTGGAGGCCATGGTGCGCAAGAATGAGGCAGCCGGACGCCTGCGCTTCACCACCGATATCGAAGCTGCCGTCGCGCATGGCCAGATTCAGTTCATCGCCGTCGGCACGCCGCCGGACGAGGACGGTTCCGCCGACCTCCAGTATGTCGTCGCCGCGGCGCGCAATATCGGCAGGTACATGAAGGACTACAAGGTCGTCGTGGACAAGAGCACCGTGCCGGTCGGCACTGCCGATAAAGTGCGTGCCGCGATTGCCGAGGAACTGAAGGCGCGCAGTGCCGGCATCCCCTTTTCCGTCGTATCCAATCCTGAGTTCCTCAAGGAGGGCGCGGCGGTCGACGACTTCATGAAGCCGGATCGCATTGTCGTCGGTGCCGAGGATGCAAAGGCGATTGAATTGATGCGCCAGCTTTATGCGCCGTTCCAGCGCAATCACGAGCGCCTCATCATGATGGACGTGAAGAGCGCCGAATTGACCAAGTACGCCGCCAACGCCATGCTGGCGACGCGTATCAGCTTCATGAACGAATTGGCCAACCTGGCCGAGAAGCTCGGCGCAGACATCGAACTGGTGCGGCAGGGCATCGGTTCCGATCCGCGCATCGGCTATCACTTTCTCTACCCCGGCTGTGGCTATGGCGGTTCCTGTTTTCCCAAGGACGTGCAGGCGCTGATCCGCACCGCGAGCGAAGCGGGGCAGGGACTCAAGGTGCTGCAGGCCGTCGAGGAAGCCAACGAAGCGCAGAAGCATGTGCTGACGCAGAAGATCGTCAAACGCTTTGGCACCGATCTGTCCGGCATGACCTTTGCGCTGTGGGGCCTGGCCTTCAAGCCCAATACCGATGACATGCGCGAAGCGCCGAGTCTGGTCTTGATCGAGGAACTGCTGAAGCGTGGCGCCAGGGTGCGGGCCTACGATCCGGTTGCAATTCATGAGGCCAAGCGCATCCTTGGCGAGGACAAGCGAATTGTGTTCGCCCAGTCGCCGATTGATGCCCTGGTCGGCGCTGATACGCTGGCGATCTCTACCGAATGGAAGGAATTCCGCAGTCCCGATTGGGACGCCATCAAGGCTGCGCTCAAGCACCCGGTGGTATTCGACGGGCGCAATCTCTACGATCCGCAGCACCCGCGCAAGGCAGGGCTGGAATACTTCGCGATCGGCAGGAAATAAAAAACTTTAACCACCAAGACACCAAGGACACAAAGATGCACAAAGAACACAAAATTCAAGAGCGCTTTTCCTTGGTGCTGCTTGGTGATCTTGGTATCTTAGTGGTGAGATTTTAAAAATGAAGATACCTGGCACTTCGAAAGCCCGTGTCCTCATCGTCGGCGATGTCATGCTGGACCGCTACTGGTTCGGCGACGTATCGCGCATTTCACCCGAGGCACCGGTACCGGTGGCGAAGGTGGAACGCACCGAAGATCGTCCTGGCGGTGCGGCGAACGTCGCACGCAATTGTGTGGCGCTGGGCGCGCGTACGGCATTGCTGTCGGTGGTCGGCGCCGATGAACCGGGACAGACCCTGGCGCGACTGCTGAAGGAAGCGGACATCGACGCCCGCCTGCATGAGGACGCCCAACTCAAAACCACGGTCAAGCTGCGCGTCGTGGCACGCCAGCAGCAACTGATCCGCATCGATTTCGAAAATGCGCCGGACCATGAAGTGCTGCGCGACAAGCTGGCCGATTTTGAGCAACGCCTCTCCGATTGCGATGCCATCATACTTTCCGATTACGGCAAGGGTGGCCTGACCCATATCACCGAGATGATCCGCATGGCGCGCGCCGCCGGCAAACCGGTGCTGGCCGATCCCAAGGGCGACGACTACGCCCGTTATGCCGGCGCCACGCTGATTACGCCGAACCGGGCCGAGCTGCGCGATGTCGTCGGCCGTTGGAAGAGCGAGGCCGACCTCACCGCGCGCGCGCAGAAGCTGCGTGCCGAGTTGGGCCTGGAAGCGATTCTGCTGACGCGCTCCGAAGAGGGCATGACCCTGTTTACGGCACAGGGGGAGATACATGAAGCAGCCAAGGCGCGCGAGGTATTCGATGTCAGTGGCGCCGGAGACACGGTGATTGCGACCCTGGCGGTGATGCTGGCCAGCGGCGCCACGCTGGCCGATGCAATGAAACTTGCCAACCGGGCCGCCGGCATCGTGGTCGCCAAACTTGGTACCGCTGTTGCTACACTGGAAGAACTTAAAACCGCGATTTAGCCAAAAGGATTCTCATGTATTACGTGGTGACAGGCGCTGCCGGATTCATCGGCGCCAATATCGTCAAGGCGCTGAACCGGCGCGGCCTGACCAATATCATTGCCGTCGATGACCTGACTCAGGGCGACAAGTGCCGCAACCTCGCCGATTGCGATATCGCCGACTACATGGACAAGGCAGAGTTCATCGAGCAAATCGGCGCGGGCCATTTCGATGGCGTGATCGAAGCCATTTTGCATGAGGGCGCCTGCTCCGATACCATGGAAAGCGACGGCCGCTTCATGATGGAGAACAACTATCGTTACTCGCTGACCCTGCTTGATTTCTGCCTCGAAGACGAAGTGCAGTTTCTCTATGCGTCGAGCGCATCGGTATACGGCGCCGGTTCGGTGTTCCGCGAAATGCGCGAATGCGAAGCGCCGCTTAACGTGTATGGCTATTCCAAGTTCCAGTTCGACCAGGCAGTGCGCCGCCGCTTGCACGATGCCTGCTCGCAGATCGCCGGTTTCCGCTATTTCAATGTCTATGGCCCGCGCGAGCAGCACAAGGGGCGCATGGCCTCGGTGGCCTTCCATCATTTCAACCAGTATCGCGAGAGCGGCAAGGTCAGGCTGTTCGAGGGCAGCGCTGGTTATGCCAATGGCGAGCAGCGGCGCGACTTCGTGTTCGTCGATGATGTGGCCAAGGTGAACCTTGATTTTCTCGACCATCCGCAGCGCTCGGGCATTTTCAATCTCGGCACCGGCCGTGCGCAGACCTTCAATGAACTGGCTGCGGCAACCGTCAATGCCTGCCGTGCACTGGAAGGCAAGCCGGCATTGTCTCTGGCGGAGCTGGTAGGGCAGGGCATCGTCGAGTACATCCCTTTTCCGCCGCAGCTCGTCGGCAAGTACCAGAGCTTTACCGAGGCCGATCTCAGCCGCCTGCACTCCGCCGGCTACCAGGGGCAGTTCGCCAGCGTCGAAGAGGGCGTCGCCAAGTATGTCGCCGTCCTGGCGCAGTCATGAAAACAGCGGCATGAAGACGCTGGAAACTTTTGTCGGCAACACGCCGCTGGTGCGCTTGCAGCGCATTCCTTACGCTGCCGGCGCGGACAACGCGCGCCGCAACAACGTCATCCTCGCCAAGCTCGAAGGCAACAATCCCGCCGGCTCGGTGAAGGACCGCCCCGCGCTATCAATGATCGCCTGTGCCGAAGCGCGCGGCAGCATCAAGCCCGGCGATACGCTGATTGAAGCGACCTCGGGCAACACCGGGATCGCGCTGGCCATGGTCGCGGCGATGCGCGGTTATCGCATGGTGTTGATCATGCCCGAGCACCAGAGCGTCGAGCGCGTGCAGACCATGCGCGCCTATGGCGCCGACCTGGTGCTGACCTCAAAAGCGGGCGGCATGGAAGGCGCGCGCGACCTGGCCGAAAAAATGGTGACTGAGGGCAAGGGCATCATGCTCGACCAGTTCGCCAACCCGGACAACCCGCTGGCCCATTACGAAGGCACCGGCCCCGAAATCTGGCGCGACAGCGAGGGCAGGATTACCCATTTTGTATCGAGCATGGGTACCACCGGCACCATCATGGGCTGCTCGCGCTATTTCAAGGAAGTCAATCCGGCGATCCAGATCATCGGCTGCCAGCCCGAGGAAGGCTCGCAGATTCCCGGCATCCGCAAATGGCCGGAAGCCTATCTACCGAAGATTTTCGATCGTTCGCGTGTCGACCGCGTCGAAAACGTGAGCCAGTCCGATGCCGAAATCATGACGCGGCGCCTCGCCGCGGAAGAAGGCATTTTCGCCGGCGTTTCGTCTGGCGGCGCCCTGCATGTCGCGCTGCGCATCGCCGCCGAAGTCGAGAATGCCGTGATCGTGAGCATCGTCTGCGACCGTGGCGACCGTTATCTTTCCACCGGCATCTTTCCTGCATAAGCTGCCTGCCTGCCTGCTGGCCGGCCTGGTGCTGGTCATACTGCCGGTACGGGCGCAGCAGATCGATATTACCCTCGATATGCTTGAACACAGCGCCTTCAGCGCCCGCGCAGTGCGCGTTGCTTTCGACGCCTTTCATCCCGGCCGGGCTGATGTCACTGTCGCCGAACTGAAAATTGGCGACAGCCGTTTTCGCGACCTGAAACTTCATTGCAACGCCTTTCATCTTGATATCGCTGCGCTGTCCTGCCGTGAGGGAACTCTGCGCCGGGGGCAGCGCCCGCCGTTGTCCTTCACGCTCGACTATCGTTTTGACAGCGGCAAACTGCAACTGACCTTGCAGGACGCCGATGTGGCGGCCTGGTCCACGGTCGTCAAACGCCTGCGCCGCTGGCATCCCTCCGGCCGCTTCGACCTCAGGCTCACGGCCGACCGCGAGCAGGCCAACTTCGATTTTGCCGTGCGCGGCCTTGGCTTCAATACCGATGACTACGGCATTGCCGGCGAAGGCATCGCCGGCAAAGTTGCCGTGGCGGCGCAACGAGCGGGGGATCGCTGGCAATGGCGGGCCTCGGCCGACTGGTCCGGCGGGGAGGCCTTCTGGTCGCCCTGGTACCGGCGTGCCGGCGTACGCATGACCGCCGCGGGGACGGTGACGCCGGCGCAGATTCAGGTCGATCAGGCACGTCTTACCTTCGACCGCCTGGGCAGCCTGACAGCGGGCCTGAGTTGGGACCGGAAGGCGGGCCAGGTTCGACGCTGGGGCTTCGTCACCGAACCGCTTGATCTTTCCGTAGCGGTGAAGGACTGGGTGCAGCCCATGCTCGATGCCCGCGGCCTGCCCGGAATCAACGCCAGCGGCACTACGCGCTATGCCGCCGAATGGGCCGATGGCGCCTTGCAATCGTTTTACGCCGGCATCGAGGATGCCACCTTCAAGGAAAGCACGGGACGCCTGACCCTGACGGGCGTGAGCGCCAGCGTGCCATGGTCGCACCATGACGAATCGGCGGCCTCGGTTTCGGTCGCGGGGGGCATGCTCGACGAATTCCCGCTGGGCGGATTTCGCATCCCGCTGCGCCTGCATGGTTTCGATGTCGCCGTATCGAAGGCAGTCATTCCCTTTCTCGATGGCCGCATCCATATCGACGACTTCCACGCCAAGCGTCCCGGCGCAGCGTGGACCGGGGGCTTTTCCGGCGGCATCGAGGGCGTGTCGATGCCGCGCCTGACTGCCGCCATGAAGCTGCCACCCATGGCCGGCAGCCTGACCATGCGCATTCCCGCTGCCTACTATGCCGATCATGTACTCAACCTGGGCGGTGACATGAGCATCGACGTCTTCGATGGCCGCGTCGTGGTCCGCAAGCTGCAACTCATCGATCCCCTGTCCCGCACTTCGCGCTTCGTTGCCGATGTGGAGGCGCGCCGTCTCGACCTGGGATTGCTCACCAGCACGTTCTCCTTCGGCAGCATCGTCGGCCGCCTCGACGCCGACATCAATGGCCTCGAACTGCAGGACTGGAAGCCTCTGGCCTTCCGCGCCTATCTCGCCAGCAGCCCCGGCAACTACAAGCGCGCCATCAGCCGCGGCGCCCTGATCGATATCTCCGCACTGGGCGGTGCGGCAGGTGCCGCGGCAGTGCGGGCGATTCCCGCCGCCGGTTTTTTCAACACCTTCAGCTACGACCGCATCGGCTTCGGCTGCGTGCTCAAGGACAAGGTATGCCACATGGAAGGCATCGTCCCCGAGGGAGACGGCTATGTGCTGGTGCAAGGCAGCGGCATCCCGGCCGTCAAGGTGATGGGCTACAATCGCAGCATCGACTGGAACCTGCTCGTATCGCGCCTCAAAGCCGTGATCGCGGGCAAGACAAAGGCTGTTATCGAATGAAGCTACTGACGGTTTCAACTACGCTTTCTGCCGCCCTGTTCCTCGCCGGCTGCGTCACCATTAATATTTACTTTCCCGCCTCCGCCGCCGAGAAGGCCGCCGACAAGATCATCGACGAAATCTGGCAGCCCGGCAGCGCGGGAGCGGCGCCCGCCGTCCCGCCACCTGTCAATGACAAACCGGAGAAGCCATGATGTTACGCAGACTGTTGTTCCTGCTGTTGTTCTGTGCCAGCGCGGTTTTCGCCGAAGGCAATCTGGACGTTGATTCTCCCGTCATCAACCAGCTCAAGGCCAGCATGTCTGCGCGCCACGGCCAGCTCAAGCCCTGGTACGACAGCGCCGCTGTCGGGCTGGGCAACGATGGCACTGTCGTCTTGCTGCGCGAAGCGGGCGCCGTGCCACTGGCCCAGCGCCAGACCGTGAACCGCCTCGTCGCGGCAGAGAACGAGGATCGCGCCGCGCTGTATCGCGAGATTGCCCGCGTCAACGGTAACCCGGGATGGGAGAAGGACATCCGCGCCACCTTCGCCCAGCGCTGGATCGACCGCGCTCCGGCTGGCTGGTGGGTGCAGAACGCCACGGGGGCGTGGCAGCAAAAGAAGTAAGTTCGTCATTCCCGCGAAAGCGGGAATCCAGGGTTTAGCCTTTCGTCCTCAGCGCCATGATCCCAGTTCTCGTCTTCGACATCGAAACCATCCCTGACATCGCCGGCCTGCGGACCTTGCATGACTTGCCCGCCGATCTCGCGGAGGGTGAAGTCGCCGAGCTCGCCTTCCAGAAACAGCGTGCCAGGAACGGCAGCGACTTTCTGCCGCACTATCTGCAACGCATCGCCGTCATTTCCTGCGCCATGCGCAGCGACGAAGGCTTCAGGGTCTGGTCGCTGGCCGAACCCAAGCTCGATGAGGGCGAGATCGTCCAGCGCTTTTTCAGCGGCATCGAGAAATACACGCCGCAACTGGTGTCATGGAACGGCGGCGGCTTCGATCTACCCGTATTGCATTATCGTGGCCTGATTCACAACGTCACCGCGCCGCGCTACTGGGAAACCGGCGAGGGCGATTCCCGTGACGCGCGCGACTTCAAGTGGAACAACTACATCAGCCGCTACCACGCGCGCCACACCGACCTGATGGATTTATTGGCGCTCTATCAGCCGCGCGCCAACGCGCCGCTGGACGAACTCGCCAAGCTGATGGGCTTCCCCGGCAAGCTCGGCATGGACGGCTCGGCCGTGTGGCAGGGCTGGCTCGACGGCCGCATCGACGACATCCGCGACTATTGCGAGACCGACGTGGTCAATACCTATCTGGTCTGGCTAAGATTTCAGCTAATGCGTGGCGTGATGACCGACGCCGAGCATGACGACGAGGTGGCGTTCGTCAAACGGCAGTTGGGCGAGATGAAGCAGCCGCACTGGCAGAAGTTTCTCGCGGCCTGGCGTTGATACCCGTCAAGAGGGCATCGGCTCCGGATTGCCCAGCGCCGTCGTATTCAGCCCGCCATCCACATACATGATCTCGCCGGTGATGGCGCTGGCGAGGTCGGAGAGCAGGAAGGCGGCGGCATTGCCGACTTCCTCGATGGTCACATTGCGGCGCAACGGCGCATTATGAGAGTTGTAGGCGAGCAGCCTGCCGAAGTTGCCGACGCCGGAAGCGGCCAGCGTCTTGATCGGGCCGGCCGACACCGCATTGGCACGCACGCCCTGCGGACCGAGACAAAAAGCCAGATAGCGCGTGGCGGCTTCGAGGCTGGCCTTGGCCAGTCCCATGGTGTTGTAGTTGGGCATGGTGCGTTCGGCGCCGAGATAGGACAGCGCCAGCACCGAGGCCTTGTTTCCCTTGAGCAGCAGCGGACGGGCAGCCTTGACCAGCGCAGGAAAACTGTAAGAGGAGACGTCGTGGGCGATGCGGAAGGCGTCGCGCGAAATGCCGTCGAGGAAGTCGCCTTCGATGGCTTCATTGGGGGCGTAGGCGATTGAGTGCACCAGGCCGTCAAGGCCGTCCCAATGCCTGCCCAATTCGGCGAAGACGGCTTCGATCTGCGCATCCTCGGCGACATCACAGGGGAATACCAGGCTGCTGCCGAACTCCTCGGCAAACTTCGCCAGACGATCCTTGAAGCGTTCGCTCTGGTAGGTAAAGGCAAGCTGTGCGCCTTCGCGATGGCAGGCCTTGGCGATGCCATAGGCAATGGAGCGGTTCGAAATCAATCCGGTGATCAGGATGCGCTTGCCGGCAAGAAAACCCATTGTTCTATCCTCTGTGAGCAATAGGGGCGGATTATAGCGGATCGGCTACACTTGCCCTCATGCGATCAATGCTTACATTAGTGCTGCTACCGTTGCTGGCGGCTTGCGGCGCAGCCTGGAACGATCCCTATCCGGCGGCGGAGCGGGGCGGCAATATTCTCTATAGCGCTTTCATCGAGCGGCCCAAGCATCTCGATCCGGTGCAGTCCTACAGCGAGGATGAGGCGGTGTTTACGACGCAGGTGTATGAGCCGCCGTTGCAATATCACTATCTCAAACGGCCGTATACGGTGGTGCCGGCAACGGCGGTTGCCGTACCCAGGCCGGTCTATGTCGATGCTGCCGGCAAGCCGCTGCCGCAGGATGCGGAACCTTCGCGCATCGCCTATTCGGATTATGTGATCTCGATCCGCCCCGGCATCCGTTACCAGCCGCATCCGGCATTCGCCAAAAAGGTCGATGGCAACCATGCCTATCTTCAGGTTCCCGCAACCAAACTTGCGCAGATTCATACATTGACGGATTTTCCGCTGCGTGACACGCGCGAACTGACCGCCGAGGATTACGTCTACGAAATCAAACGCCTCGCTCATCCGCGTCTGCACTCGCCAATCCTCGGTCTGATGTCGGAATACATTGTGGGCTTGGGTGATCTGGCCAAACGCTTGCAGGCGGACGAGAGGCTTGCGGCAAAGCCGCTGGACGCCGCGTGGCTCGACCTGCGCCGCCATCCGCTCGCCGGCGCCGAGGTCATCGACCGTTATCGTTACCGTATCCGCATCAAGGGCAAGTATCCGCAGTTCATCTATTGGCTGACCATGCCATTTTTTGCGCCCATCCCCTGGGAAGCGGACAGGTTTTACAGCCAGCCGGGCATGCAGGAGAAGAATCTGACGTTCGACTGGTATCCGGTCGGCACCGGCCCTTACATGCTGACCGAGAATGATCCCAATGCGCGCATGGTGCTGCAACGCAATCCCAATTTCCACGGCGAGACGTTTCCCTGCGAAGGTGAAAAGGGCGACCGCGAAGCCGGCCTGCTGGCGGATTGCGGCAAGGCGCTGCCCTTCATCGACAAGGCCGTATTCACCCGCGAGAAGGAACAGATTCCCTACTGGAACAAATTCCTGCAAGGCTATTACGATTTCTCCGGCATTGCCTCCGACTCCTTCGACCAGGCGATCCAGACCGGCAGCGGCGGTGAGGCTGCATTGACCGAGGACATGCAGCGGCGCGGCATTCGCCTCAGCACTTCGGTGGCAACCTCGACCATGTACATGGGCTTCAATTGGCTGGATCCGACGGTGGGGGAGACGCGGAACGCGCCAGGAAATTGCGCCAGGCGATATCGATCGCTATCGATCAGGAAGAATTCATTTCGATATTTCTCAATGGCCGCGGTATCGCAGCACAGGGCCCGATTCCGCCTGGCATATTCGGCTATCGCGAAGGCGAAGCCGGCATCAACACGGAGATGTACGACTGGGTGGATGGCAAACCGCGGCGCAAGCCGGTTGCCGAGGCCAAACGGCTGCTGGCGGAAGCAGGCTATCCCGATGGGCGCGACAGCAAAACGGGTGAACCACTGGTGATCAACCTCGATACCACGCTCACCGGCGTCGGCGCCAAATCACGCATCGACTGGCTCTCCAAGCAGTTCCGCAAGATCGATGTGCAACTCGTGGTGCGCAGCACCGACTACAACCGCTTCCAGGAAAAGCTGCTCAAGGGCAACGCGCAGCTGTTTTACTTCGGCTGGAATGCCGATTATCCCGATCCGGAAAATTTCCTGTTCCTGCTCTACGGGCCGCAAGGCAAGGTAAAGACGCAGGGTGAGAACGCGGCGAATTATTCCAGCGCCGAATATGACCACCTCTTTGAGCAGATGCGCACCATGGACAACGGTCCCGCGCGGCAGGCGGTGATCGATCGCATTTCGCAACAACTGCGGCATGATGCACCCTGGATATGGGGTTTCCATCCGAAGGACTATGCGCTCTATCACGCCTGGCTGTTCAATCGCAAGCCGACCAAGGTCGGCAACAACACGCTCAAATATCAGCGCCTCGATCCGGCGCTGCGCGAGCGGAAGCGGCGGGAATGGAACCAGCCCGCAATCTGGCCGGCAATCCTGATAATTGCATTGGTGTTGGGAGGCGCGGCAGCTGCATACGTTGTTTATCGGCGCCGATCGTAAGCGCTATTTGTCCTGCTTCCAATGGAACAAATGCAGCAGCCGGTGCAGAATCGGCGCCAGCATGATGCCGACCGCGATCAGGAATACCAGTCCGGCATACAAGGCGCAGGAGTCGGCGAACAGCTTGTCCTATCGGTGGCCGGCGCGTTCACCGACCCCATACCGCCGAGCAGCATGGCCGCGTTGAGGAAGGCGTCGCGCCAGGCGAGCTGCTCGAAGTGCATGTAGCCGGCCATGCCGGCCAGCAGCGACAGCAGGGCGATCAGCAACGATACCGCAGCATGCAGCGCCAGTCGCCGCAGGAATAACCACCTTGACAGCGGCGCAGTCTTGCGCGATTCGTACTTCAAGCTTTACCCCTGTCAAGTTGTGCTGCCAGCGTGTGGAAGGCGGCAAGTTCAACAGGCGAAAGTTCGCCTACCTGCGGCACTGCACTTTCATCCAGTGTTTGTAACAGGCGGCGCAAATGACCGATATGCGGCAGCATGGTGCCCGCAAACAGAAGCCGGCTCCCCTGTGCCACCAGCAGGGTCGGGAAATTCTCGATCTCGATATCAATGACAAGATCGCCTTGATCCTCGATATCGATCCAGACGAAGCGATGCTGGGAAAACTCCTGACCCAGTGCTACAAAATCGGGCCGGTATTTTCGACACGTATCGCACCATTCGGCGCACAGACAGGCAACCAACAGGTTGCTCATGAGGCGGTTCGACATGAATCAATGGTGAACATGCGTTCGCAGTGGGTAGCAAATGGGTCGGATTCTACCCGTCGACACAGAATGTCGTTTGCCGGCAGCAAGCTTTTCGGTATAATTCCGCCTCCTCAAAGCGCCCGTAGCTCATCTGGATAGAGTACTTGGCTACGAACCAAGGGGTAGGGAGTTCGAATCTCTCCGGGCGCGCCAATCAGGTATGAAAGTGGGCACTTGTTTCGAGTGACCCACTTTTTTTTCGTCCATAGCTGCCGCCCTTGCAAGTGCAGCGTAACTTCCTCGAACCGTGGCGAGCTTGCCTTCCACCACGATTTCATCCACCAGCAGATTCAAATAGCTTTTTGCGAATCCCCGATCGCCCGACAGCAGCCTTTGCCGTAACGCCTTCCCAAAGCTGTCGATCTGGCTGGCCTTGATATGTTCCACAGGCAGCGAATGTTCCCGCCTTGTACCTGCCAACTCGATCAATAGTGCCTCCCTGGATGCTTTCAACTGCTGGGCGCGGCGCTGTGTCACCTCATCCAGTTCAATGGTGCCGGTTTCAATTGCATCCAACAGCCGGTGCTGGCGTTCCTCGGTTTGCTTGAGCTGGCGGTTTAGCTGGTTGATACGTTCCTGCTGGTTGTCCTTGGAAGTCTTCATGCGCTTGCGTAGCGCCGTCATCATGGCTTGCAACCGAGTTGGGGCAAACACCTTGTCTGCCAACTGGCACAGCACCAGGTCATCCAGCTTTTCCATCGGCAGGTTGCCACTCGCGCAGGCATGATTGCCCTTGTTCTGGCGGCTGGTGCATTTGTAGTATTTGTAACGACCACCCTTGCCAGTGGCGAGAGTCAAACTACCGCCGCAGACACCACACTTGAGCAGGCCGGTCAGCAGGGTAGTGGAGGAGAGAATGCGCGGTGATGCCTTGTCCGGGGCGCGGGATTCCCGCTTGGCGCGTACCTGCTCGAAGGTGGCGGCATCAATGATGGCTGGTATAGAGGTTTTCACCCAATCGGTAGGCGGGCGCTTTTTGGCCGTCCTGGAGTCGATGACGTTAAAGTAGTAATCGCCCATATAGAGCGAATCCGACAGCAGCTTGTGAATCTTCTGAATGCCCCAGGGTTTGCCGCGCATCAGCAGCCCCTTGTCGGTCAGATGCTTGGCAATTTCCTTGCAGCCCATCATGCGCCCTTGATGGCCGAGCAGATAGAGGTCATAGGCCATGCGCACGATGCCTGCTTCGGCTTCGTTGATTTCCAGCCGCTTCTTCTTGCGGCCACGACTGCCGGATATATCAGTAGCTATTGCTTGGTAGCCAAAGGGCGGGCGGGAACCATTGAAGAATCCCTGCCGGGCGTTTTCCTTCATGGCGCGGGAGGTGTGCTTGGAATTCTCCTTCGATTGATGCTCATCGAATAGGTTGATGATCCGGCGCATCATTTCCCCGCCAGCGTCGTCACTGGTCGGCTGAGTAATAGAAATAACCTTGACCTTGTTCTTCATCAGCTTGCGCTCATAGACGCCGAATTCGATACCGTCCCGAAAAAAGCGCGACAGACTGTGAATGATGATCGCGTCGAAGGCGGGCGGTTTCAGCATCGCATCGGCAATCATCTGCTGAAATACCGGGCGCTTGTCGTCCGTGGCGGAAGCCCCAGGTTCGACATACTCATGCACGACCAAATGACCATTGGCCTTGCACCAGTCGTTCAATTGTCGCAGTTGGTCAGGAATAGAAAGGTCGTTATCCGCTTGGCGCGTGGTTGAGACCCTTGCGTAAAGTGCTACTGCCATGGTTTCACCTTATTGCTGTCTTCGAAATCGGGTTACCCACCGCCGGCCGACCGCCAGCGTTAGTGGCGCGCTGTCGGCCAGCCGTGGATAACCCTTCCTAATCAATCTTCATCACTATCGTCAATCTGCTGCAACAACAACATCAGTCCCGGCAGCATAGAGCTAATCAAATTCAGTTCTCCCGGTGTCGGATTTTGCAGTTCAAAGCCCTCGAAGCCGATGGCTAGAATTTGTCGTTCGTCGTTCACTCATGGTGGCACCCCCTTTCCTGCAGTCTCGGCCAGCCCATTCCTTTCCTTGCCTTGTTGCTTCAGCAGGGATTCCAATTCCGGTAGGAAGCCCTGTCGTCCAAATTCATCCAGTGCAAACGAGCGAAACGCCTGGTATTGCTCCTTGCCCGGAATGCCGATCTCGGCAGCCCGCAGCACCCGGTTTAAATGGGTATTCATGGTCTCGACAATGGCATCGCGCAGATTGCTCACCATTGCCCTAATCGCATTTCATCCATGCGCCGCTGTACATCCCCATCCCAGGACAAAGGGTCATGCACCCGGTTGAGCAGCTTGCGCAACCTCTCGATGGTTTCTTCCAGGCCAACTTCGCTATAGCCCCGTTTCAAGCCGTGAATCGCTGCCAGCCGTTTCATGTAGCCGTAGACACTCACCCCCAGGCGAATCAGACGTTCATCGAGCAAGCTTTGCGGGTCACATTCACGCACCACGCCCAAGCCTTCCATGACATTGACGCGGGCCTGGAGATCGACCCACAGAGGATGCAGCGGCCAGCGCGAGCGGTTGCTGTCATCGGTACGAATGCGCAGGGCGGTGTGATCATTGACCAGATAGCGCAGCAGATCGCCTTGGCGTTCTGCCAGGTCTTGGAAGGTGCGAATGCCAAAGTGTTTCAAGAGTTCCTTGCGGGTCTGCCATTCGATGCGCCAGACGTTCTTCTCGACACCCCACAGGGCATAGAACCATGACTTGGCGCTTTTCTCTTCAATCTCGTCGCACTTGTTATAAACCCGCAGCACCAAGTCGCCAGCACCAAAGCGGAAGGTCTGCACCCGGCCATCCTTCCGGTGTTGTGCATCTTTGTTGGCCTGAGAAACGAAGCAATCTTCATCGAAATCAATCGGGTCAATCTGATAGTCAAAAGTCATGTCGACTCGGGAAAGCTTCTCCGGGCGATACGGCATCAGGCCAACCGATGCGGCCCAGGCCAGGAAACGCTGATGCAAGGCAGATGCGCCGATATGCCACAGGGCAAAGGAACGGAACGCAACATAGAAATTCGGCTTGTTGAATTCACCGCACTGGATGCTGAAGGCGTCGTTCTCCAAGAGAAAGGGATATCCGCTGCCGGTGCCGTGCGAGGCAAGGAGGAATTGTTCGCTGCCGAGTGTGATGACTTTTGGGTGACGGCTTTTACTAGTGGAGATGAGCGACTTCTCCAGGGCCAACTGCTCGAAATCCAAACCACCCAAGCCATTCGAAGCCAGCCAATAGGCGCACTCGATGGTGTCGAAGCCGGAGAGAAGATGAGCAAAAAACATGGTTACTTCTTACTGAATTGCTCTTTGGTGCCGACTACATTGTCAAACAACAATTCCGGTTCAGCATTGCCGAGTTCGGCTTCAAGTTCGCGATAATGCTTGTTGGATAGTCCTCTGAAGCGGCCCCTAGCACCACCAAGGTAAAACAACGTTTCCCCTGGTTCATCAATTTGTTCCGCAATACGGTCATTCCATTCGGGTTCAACTTGATCGCCTGGGGCTTCTGGTAGCGATTGCTCAAGATCATCTAGAGCGGAAGTGAGTAGATCAGCGACGATCTGGGTGCGGTTTTTCTGGGGGTACATATCGCACAAGGCCGCGATTTTGGCCGCGATATGCACAGGAAAGCGAAAAGAGAACTGCTTGGTCGTCAGCCGCGTGTTGTCTGGGCCTGCCCATATGTCGTGGAGGTGCTCAGTTTTCATGTAATTCACCCATCAGTTATGCGAAGTATGGATAGGTTACATAACTTTCCAGCAAAGTGCAAGCAACTTACGGAAATTATTTTATGGCATTGTTGTGCCGTCCGTGCGTCCGGGCTTGCGCGCGGGCGCGCGGGCGGCACAACAACTTGCTATAACCATGTTGTCATAGTAGGCTCTTACCTTTATGCGGAAAGATTTGTTCAATGTATCCGTAGCCCCCCGTGTTACTTGGACGGGAAGTCACATTGATCCTGAATAGGAAGATAAGATATTTGGTGTCTCTAGGAGGATCGGCAAGATGAGTAACAGACATTTCTTCAGTTCAGTCCGCCCCCTCAGCATTGCCGCTATCGTTTTTGTCATTTCCACAATGGCTTCTGGAATTGTGATCTGGCGCTCCGAAGTCAATCGCCTGCAAGGCTACCGCAGTCAGATTATGGTTATTGCACAAGACCATTCGCAAGCCATAGAGAGCACTTTAAGTAGTGTAATGTCCGTCACGTACGCTTTGGCGGCACTAGTAAAACAGGGGAACGGGACGATCCACAACTTTGAGCATGTGGCCGGCGAGATGCTGCATTTGTATCCAGGTCTAACTGAGTTAGTTCTGTCGCCTGGCGGAGTCGTCACTCAAATAGCACCACTTGCCGGAAATGAACACATACTCGGTTTTGAACAATTCAAGGATCCTTTACAGAAAAAGGAAGCCCTATTAGCTCGTGATACCGCGAAACTGACGCTCGCGGGACCGCTGAACCTGAAAGAGGGGGGTGTGGGAATGGTTGGCCGCTTCCCGGTTTTTCTTGAAAGAAAGGATGCTGACAGCAAGAGGTATTTCTGGGGATTTACCAACGCAATTGTCAGATTCCCGGAAGCTCTCGCTCCATCAAGGCTGTCCAGCCTAGTTGAGGACGGCATTGCCTATGAACTTTGGCGCATTAATCCCAATACCGGGCAAAAACAGACAATCGCCAAATCTACTGTTTCCCCAATAGACCCTGAACATGCCATAGTAGCCCTTCAAAATGCCAATTGGATATTAAGCCTATCGCCAGTTAAAGGATGGGATGATCCGTACATGCTTAGTTTAAAAATCTCCTTAGGGGTTCTGCTGAGTTTTTTATTAAGCTACATAGTGAAGTTGCTGCTTGAAGCCAAATATCGCGCACTAAATTTAGAGACTCTGGTTGACCAACGGACTGCCGCTATCAAAGCCGTGTTGGCAAACGAGCAGCGCCTACGTAACGCGCTTGACCAAGTGCCCTCACCTGTTTACATAAAAGATACAAACTCCCGCTATACCTATGCTAACAAGCAAGCTCTGAAGTTACACAATTGTTCAGCGGAAGAACTAGTGGGGAGTGACGCTAGCCGTTTTCTCAAACCAGATATTTTAAAGAAATTGCAAGCAACCGAAAAACGCGTATTGGCAGGAGAAAGCACGGACGAAGAAATCGAGATTCTCGATGCGCATAATATACGCCATGTACATAGGGAAATGAAAACACCGATATACGCCGATGCCGAGCGCAAGATCATATCGGGTCTATGCGGGATATCTACGGACATCACCGCGAGCAAGGAAGCCGAGCAACGATTGCGGCACTTCAATCGCGTGTATGCGGTCCTGAGCGGCATCAACTCATTAATCGTTCGCGTGCGCGACCGGGACACACTCTTTCGTGAGGCTTGCCGAATTGCGGTCGAGGTAGGGCAATTTGCGGCGGCTTACATCGCCATACTGGATCCCGATTCGAACGAACCTCATCTGGTGGCTTCCAGCAATATTGATGCACGAAATCTGGAGACTCTGCTGGAAATTCTGAAGAAGGTGGCCAACGAGACCATCCCTGAGGCGGAGGGCATCCGGGACCGGATATTGGTGAAACGGCAACCTCTGATTGTGAACGACGTCGAGCACGGGTTGCCGTTATCCCTTAGGGAGGCATCCGACAGTGCCGGAGTCAATTCATTATGCATATTGCCACTGGTAATTGCGAACCAGGCCGTGGGCGTTTTGGGGCTGCGCGCCCGCGAGACAGATGTCTTCGATGCGGGAGAATTGAAGCTATTGGTTGAAATGTCGAGCGACATCGCTTTTGCGCTCGATCACCTCGACAGGGCGGACAAGCTCAATTACCTTGCCTATTACGATCAGCTCACCGGCCTCGCCAATGCAACATTGTTCCACGAGCGTCTGGCGCAGTACGTGCATACGTCGAGCAGCAAGAAGCAGCGTGTTGCGCTAGTGCTACTTGATGTGGAACGGTTCAAGACGGTTAACGATGCACTCGGCCGACAGGCAGGGAATGCGCTGCTCAAACAACTGGCCAAGCGTCTTGCCGATTGTGCTGGCGACCCGGAGGAGGTGGCCCACCTTGGCGGCGATCACTTTGCGCTGGTAATGCCGGTCGTGCAGGGTGCAGAACAGGTGGCACGGATCATTGAAGATCGAGCGCACCACTGCTTTGCAGATTCATTTCAGATAGAAAGCACCGAACTCAATATAGTAGCTAAATTCGGGATTGCCCTTTATCCCGACGATGGTTATAACGCTGAGACTTTGTTCAGGAATGCCGAAGCTGCACTCAAGAAGGCGAAAAACAGCGGCGACAGGTATCTTTTTTACACCCAGCAGATGAATGATCGGGTCACCGAACGGCTCACTCTAGAGAACAATCTGCGGCACGCGCTGGAACGGGAGGAATTCGTGCTCCACTATCAGCCCAAAGTGGAAAGCCAGACGGGACATATCGCAGGGGTGGAAGCGCTGATCCGCTGGAACGACCCCAGAACCGGCCTAGTGCCACCTAATCAGTTCATCCCGTTGTTGGAGGAGACCGGCTTGATTCTGGATGTGGGTGCATGGGCGCTACGCCAAGCAACAAAAGATCACAACCACTGGCTGGAAGCAGGCTTGGCGGCGCCGCGTATTGCGGTCAACGTGTCGGCGATTCAGTTACGCCAGAAGAATTTCGTCGAGGTAGTTCGGCAATCACTGTCCTTGGGTCCCTCGCCACCGGGTATCGACCTAGAGATCACCGAGAGCCTGATCATGGAAGATATAGAAGGCAACATCGGCAAACTGAATGCGATCCGGGACATGGGACTGAGTATCTCCATTGACGACTTTGGCACCGGATATTCATCGATGGCGTATCTGGTCAAATTGCCAGTGAGAGAGCTCAAGATCGACCGTTCCTTCATCATCACCATGTTGCAAGAACCGAATACCATGACCTTGGTCTCAAGCATCATTTCGCTGGCACATTCGCTTGGACTGCTGGTTGTAGCGGAAGGCGTGGATATGGAGGAGCAAGCGAGTAAGTTGCGCATGTTACGGTGTGACAAGATGCAAGGCTATCTTTACAGCAAACCCATTCCACTGGAAGAAATGACGACTTTGATTGGAAAATAAACAAGCCGGGGTGCGGGCCGAGGAATGTAATGGCTGTAGATTCCGGCAAGAACCTATCTGATGTCATTTGTTACATCAAAGGTTCCAATCTTGTTGGAAATACAAATCATAGTAAAAACACACATTCTTTCCAGTGCCCAGATTCATCCTCTCGGGCGCGCCACCAACACTAGGTTTCGCAGATAGTCACCACTAACAAAAGCAAGATTGCGTGACTTTCAGCGTGACTATTTCACCTCTCCAAGGCTCATCCCGTCAGGCTCATCCGGTCCGGAAGAGCCATTCCAGATTTACCTTGGAAGCCCCGACCCGCTTTACCATCATCAGTTCATTTCAGCGCTTTGTTCGGCGAAGACTATCTCCAATACAGCACAAGCTCGCCGAAATTCCGCAACTGACTTTGTTGCTCAATTAAATGTCTTGCCTTCGGCTGCCAGTTTGGCCAGTAACGGCGCTGGCTTCCAGAACCCGCCGTGACGGCCAAGGGCGTATTTCCCCATGGCCACGACTACGTTCGACAGACCGACAGTATCCGCATAGAACATCGGGCCACCGCGATGCCGGGGGAAGCCATAACCGGTGAGATACACGATATCCACATCCGAAGCTCTTTGCGCAATGCCTTCCTCAAGCAGATAGGCGGCTTCATTTACCAGTGCGTAGATAAGCCGCTCGACAATTTCCTGGTCGCTGATCTTGCGTCGTTCTACGCCAATATCCTTGGAATGATTGATGATCATCTCGCTCACAAGTAGCGAAGGAATGGGCGTGCGATCACCTGGTTTGTAATCGTACCAACCACCGCCATTTTTCTGCCCGTAGCGGCCTTTCTCGTAAAGCAGATCGCCGATCTTGGAGTATTCCATATCCGGGCGCTCGGCGATACGACGTTTGCGTATGGCCCAACTGACGTCGACACCCGCGAGATCGCCCATGCGGAAAGGCCCCATGGCGAAACCGTATTTCTCGATCGCCTTATCCACCTGTTCCGGCAGGCATCCTTCCTCCAGCAGGAAGGCCGCCTGGCGTGTGTACATATCGAGCATACGATTGCCAATAAAACCGTCGCACACGCCTGAAACCACTCCGGTTTTCTTGATTTTCTTCAACAATGCCATGGTGGTGGCGAGCACGTCATTGGCGGTCTTTTCGCCACGCACGATTTCCACCAGCTTCATCACATTCGCCGGACTGAAAAAATGGAGGCCAATCACGTCCTGAGGCCGCTTGGTAAAGTCAGCAATCTTGTTCAGGTCGAGAGACGAAGTGTTGGAGGAGAGGATGGCACCGGGCTTCATCACCTCATCTAATTTCCTGAATACCTTTTCCTTTACACCCATCTCCTCGAACACTGCTTCAATCACGATATCGGCGTTCTTGATGTCGTCATAGGACAGGGTGCCCCTGATCAGGCCGACCCGTTCGTCGAACTTCTGTTGCGTGAGCTTGCCTTTTTTCAGAGTGTTCTCGTAGTTCTTGCGTATTGCGGCCAAGCCCTTGTCCAGCGCTTCCGGCTTCATTTCCACCAGCATGACCGGAATGCCGGCATTAGCGAAGTTCATGGCGATGCCCCCACCCATGGTACCGGCGCCGATGATGGCAGCCGATTTAATCGGCCGTTTCGGCGTGTCGTCCGGCACATCGGGAATCTTGCCGGCTGCGCGCTCGCCAAAAAAAGCATGCCGCAGGGCCTTGCTTTCAGTGGTTTGTAACAAAGCAAGGAAATTTTCGCGCTCGACCTTCATTCCGTCCTCGAATTTCATGCTGACCGAGGCGGCCACGCAGTCGACGCACTTTTCCGGCGCCGGGAAGTTCGCCGATTGCACGCTGACAGTAATGCGCGCCTGCTGAAAGAAAGTTTCGTAGTTGGGACAGTCGATCTTGATATCGCGCACCTTGGGCAGCGGCCGCACATCAGCCACTTTGTCCGCAAATGCAATTGCGCCTGCCATCAGATCACCTTCGATCATCTGGTCGAAGAGCCTGGTGCCGGCAAGATCTTCCGACAGCACCGAATTTCCTGAAACGATCATGTTGAGAGCAGTTTCCACACCAACCAGGCGCGGCAGGCGTTGCGTGCCACCGGCGCCTGGCACGATGCCTAGCTTTACTTCGGGCATTGCGATCTGCGCACCGGCGGTAGCCACCCGGTAATGGCAGGCAAGGGCCAACTCCAGGCCTCCGCCCATGGCGGTGGAATGCACGGCGGCGACCACCGGCTTTTGGGCATCTTCGAGCGCAGCAATGACCATGTGCAGCGTTGGTTCGGCAAAGCTCTTAGGGGTGTTGAATTCCCTGACGTCAGCGCCGCCGGAAAAGGCATGGCCCGCTCCGGTGATTACCACCGAATTGACTATCTTGTCGGCCATAGCCATTTTCAGGCCGTCGACAATGCCCGCGCGCGTAGCGTGGCTAAGACCGTTAACCGGGGGGTTGTTCAAGGTAATGACGGCAGTTCTGTTTTCGACTTCATATGTTGCGCTCATTTTGATTCCTTATTATTCAATGTGATTGCCAAAATGCCTTGAACAACTTGCCACTGAAAGTCAGAGCAAGTATTTCAATAGCATCATCGAGCAGGACCGCCGAGCGGTGAAACGGATCACCAAACGCATGATGGGTTTCAAATCCTGCTATGCCGCTCGTCATGTTCTGGCCGGACTTGAGTTGATGCGCATGATCCGCAATGGTCAGATGATCGTTGCGAAAGGAGTGCAGCTTTCTTTCGCCGGCCTGTTTTCATGCGCTCGTGGCCAGATTGCGCCACGGAATAGCGCGTGTCTCACCAAGAAACACCGTTGTCATTATTCGCCATTAACGCGACAGAACCGCGTCTCGTCAGCAACAGCGAGCCTAAAAGATGGTTTCTGCTTATTTCTCCTTGACTATCTGCTTCAGCCGGGCGATGACCGCCTCCATCCCGTGCTGCTTCATCAGCGTTTGCAAACCGATCTCAAGTTGTCCGAGCGGTTCCTGCGCCGCCTGCTCGCGCGGCACTTCGCGTTCGCTATAGACTAGCGCGTGCTCGCCACAGACTTCGACGCACCAAGGCTGCTTCAGCGCTGGCGTGCTCTCGCACATGTCGCACTTCAGCGGGAAGCGGGAATCGGGCTCGATGAAATAATCCCGCGTCGGGCAGGAAGCCCGGCAGAAGCTGCACTCGCTGTAGGTCTTGCCATCGACGGTATAGACGTGCCGACCGTCGCAGCCGGACTTGGTGTGATTGCCGGCGAATATCGGCACGTATTCATCGGTGAGCTCGTTCGACACCACCCGTATCCGCGCCTTGGCCGGATTGATGCTGCTGAACTTGGGATTGGAGTGGAAGGCCGAGCAGGCCATTTCGCAGGCGCGGCAACCCGTGCATTTGTCGACATCGACCAGGATTTCGCGGATGATTTTCATCCCAAGATTCATCGCGAACCTCCTTCGGCGGGAGCCAGTATCCCACATTTTTCAAAGTCGTCGGCGATGTAAGCCAGATCGAGTTCTTCGAGCGTCTTGCGGGTGGGAATGCCCTCGCTGTTCCAGCCCTTGAATGCATAATACTTGCTCAACAATTCCTGCTCGTACTTTTCGTCGCGCACAGCCCAGTGGTCCTCGGGAGGACGCTCGTCCTTGCGGCGCAGCCCGCGGCGTACATTGACGGCCCGGATCAGCGTGCGGATGCGCTGGAAATTCTTCCACAGTTTGGGCTTGTCCATCGCCTTGCCGGTGGCCAGAGTGATGGCCTCGGGAATGTTGTTCATGTGGTAGGGCACGTTGCCTCCGAACTGGCCGCGGAAGGAGGAGACGAAGCCGCAAAAGCCCAGTGAGTCGTCGATGTAGTGCATGGCTTCATTCCAGTCGACGATGTCGCAGGTCGCCTCGTCGGAAATATCACTGCGCTTCACCCAGTTGCGGAAATATTCCTTGAATTTTTCGTTCGGCACCGCTTCCCATTTATTGACGAAGTCGTCTCGCTGCTCCTGGGTGGGCAGCGGATCCTGGGGAAAGGATCCCTCAATCTGGGTGATGCTCATCTTCTCGCCGGTGGCGATCATCAGGAAGTAGGCGGGGTTCAGTTTGCCCAGCTTGATCGGCAGCTGTTCGAATTTCTTGGTGGTATTGTGATCGAAGGCTTCGGCGCCGTTGCCGATGCGTTTTGCGGCTTGGGAAACGCTGTCGGCGAGGATGTCGCCGATGCCTTCGCGGCGCACGATTTTCTCGAGCAGATAGAAGAACCTGCCCTTGACATCCTCCGGCATGCCGGGGAAGTCCTTATCCGTCAGGATGCCGGCTTCGAGCAGTTCGAGGGCAAAGGCCATGACCTGTGGCGTCGAGTAGGAGTCCACCCCATACTCCTGGGCGATGCCGAGGATCTCGTAGCTGAAGTCGAGCTCCAGAAAGGCGGCCATGTGATATGTGTCCTTGCCGAAGCACTTGTAGCCGAAGCGCTGCTGGCCGGGCATCTTGATGACGTTGCGGCATTTCTTCGGACAGTTGTAGCAGCCCGTCTGCCGGTCCATGTTGTCGTATTTCAAGCGGGTCCAGCGGTCCTGGAGCTCCTTGTTCCAGTAACCGGGCCGCCGCGTGCGCGCGTTGCCCCAAGCGAAGTGGTTGTGGTGGAAGCTGTCGTCCTCGTCGACCGCCATCCAGTCGCCACAGCCCGAACTACCGATCATCTGCTGGTGGATGCGCTGACTCATCTCGAACAGTTCGGCGGGACGGGCGACATTGACCGCCCTGGTGCCGCGCACGGCAATGGCTTTCAGCCGCTTGTCACCCATGATGACGCCGACACCGCGGGCGGCGCTGGCGTGGTTGTGATCGATCGACGCCATATAGACGCGGTTCTCGCCGGCCAGGCCGATGGCCGCCACCTGCACCCGCGGGTCGTTCAATTCCTTCTTCAACAGGTCGCCGGTTTCGGTGCAACCCTTGCCGCGCAAATGCGTGGCATCGCGGATTTCCACCTTGTCGTTGTTGATGTACAGATAGACCAAGTCCGGGGCCTTGCCGCGAATGATGATCTTGTCGTATCCGGCGTACTTCATCTCCGGTCCGAAGAAGCCGCCGAACAGCGAATGCGACATCAGGTTAGTCTGTGGTGAAAAGGTGTTCACCGCCGTGCGGTTGCAGGCAGGAAGAGGTGTGCCATGCAGTAGGCCGGTGCTGAATATCAGCAGATTGTCTGGCGAAAATGGGTCAGTCCCGGCTGGTACCCTATCCCACAACAGCTTTGCGGCCGATCCCTGCCCCCCCAAATAATACTCGGCCAAATCGGGCTGGGTCGCCACCTTTTCACAGGTACCCCGGGTGAGATCGACTTCCAAATTGAACCCTGTTTCAGCATACCTCATATCCGTTCCTCTAAGTTCGTCGGCCTCTCGGCCTTTACCTGACTGAATGACTATTCAGTCAGGCAAGTTTACCTTGTTGCCGGGAATTTGCAACTGCATGACCGGTGGGGTTATCGGGAGCTTGAAAAAATGGTTCTGTCGCGTTGATGGCGAATAATGATAATGGCGTTTCTTGGTGAGGCACGCGCTATTCCGAGGCGCAATCAGGCCGCTAGCGTATGAAACAGGTCGGCGAAAGAAAACTGCACTCCTTTTGAGGCGATCATCTGACTTTGCGGATCATGTGCATCAACTTGAGTCCGACCAGAACGCGACGAGCGGCGTAGAAGGATTCGAAACCCATCCATCGCGGCTTTATTGGATCCGCTTTTGTCAATCTTGAGACTTTCTATAACGGGTCGAAGGGCATTTTGGAGATGCTGACGCCTTTGCCAACGTGGCACGCGGCCATTGGGGAATCGAGAACAAGCTGTATTGGGTGCTCGATGTCACATTTCGAGAAGACAATTGCCGCGTTCGTAAAGATCATGCGCCGCAAAATTTCTCTGCCCTGCGCAAGTTCGCGCTAACCTTTGTACTTGACAACCATAGATGAATGACTAATCATTCATCAATCAAAGAGGTAACACTCGGGTTTTGTCGGGGTATTTAATTTGTTCTTAGGTAGCGTCAGCTTGGCGCTGCCCTTTTACGGAGAAGGTATGGACATTCAACTTTCGGGTAAACGCGCGGTCGTTACTGGCGGAGGTAGCGGGATCGGAGCGGCAATTGCCAAAATACTTGCAGAGGCGGGCGCCCACGTATTAATCGGCGACATTTCCGAAGAAAGCGGGGAAGGGTGCGCTGCAGAGATTCGCGCTAGGGGAGGGGAAGCCAGCTTCATCCACCTCAATGTCGCCGATCCGGTAAAGGTTTCGGCTGCGTTCGCCGCCGCCAGAGCTAGCTACGGCGAAATACAGATACTCATCAATAACGCTGGCGCGGCCAAGAGCGCGCCGTTTGTACGCACCGACCTCGACATGTGGCAGCAGATGATGGCGATCAATCTTACCGGGGTCTATCTGTGCTGCCGTGAAACTCTGCCGGCGATGCTGGAAGCAGGATATGGCCGCATCGTTAATACTGCCAGCACTGCGGGCCTGGTCGGATACGCTTACACGTCAGCCTATTGTGCCTCCAAGCATGGCGTAGTTGGTCTGACGCGCTCGCTGGCACTGGAGACAGCTCGGACCGGCGTGACGGTAAATGCGGTCTGCCCCGGTTATGCAGAAACTGAGATGACGAAACGCACCGTGGAAAATATCGTCAAGAAAACTGGCCGAAGCGAGGAAGACGCACGCGCGGAAATTGCCAAACATAACCCGCAGGGTCGGTTGATTATGCCGCAGGAGGTTGCCAACGCTGTGCTCTGGTTGTGCCTGCCGGGCACTGAGTCGATGACCGGGCAGTGCATAGCGGTGGCAGGCGGAGAGGTCATGAACTGAGGCGTAGCCTGATTGCCAAATCTAGTACAGTAAAAAGTGTTGGATAATATATCCCGATGAAACATATATGAAAGAGGAGCAGGAATGGTCTTGGCCGCACATGTCGACAGCATAGTTACCGACACCAGACTGATCGAGGAACGACGGGGGCAGGTTTTGCGCGCTGCAATCAAGCTGTTTTCCGAAAACGGCTACTACACCACAACTATCTTGCAAATAGCCCGCCAAGCCGGCGTCAGCGTTGGCCTCATTTACCAGTACTTCGGCGACAAAGACGACATCCTGTTCCTGGCGCTTAAGTTGGTGCTGGAAACTTATGAGACAGAAATTCCGCTACGCCTGGAAGGTGTCGAGCATCCCGTAGATCGCCTGTGCATGGCCATTTGGGCATATTGCCAGATAGTCGATATTCACCGCGATGCCACTTTGCTCTCTTATCGCTCCTCCAAGTCGCTACGAGCCGATCGCCGTGTCTTGATCAAGGAGGACGAGGCGCGCACGAACAGCATAATCGCTGACTGCATCCACGCTTGCATTACCAGTGACTATATGCGGGAGATCAACGAGTATCTGCTGGTTTATCAGTATGTGATGTTCTCCCACGCTTGGGCACTCAAGTACTGGGCGTTGCGCGATAGATTCAGCTTGGCGCAATATGTCTCCGACGGCATCGACCTGCTGGTTGAACCCTTTCTCACCGCCAAGGGTCGCAAAGCACTTGCTTCATTTCGCCAGCGCATCGGAGACTTCAGTACGCTACAGACGCCATCAGCACCGGTAAAGGCAAAGCGCAAGCTCAGTACGCCGCGCAAGCGGACGTGATCACGTCCAGGCTGTTCTGTACGGGAACGAGCCAGGGTGTAGCAGAACAAAATCCAGCACTGACGCGGGATTTTGAACAGCCACTATTCATGACGTTGCCTCATTTGCCGGAAAACTGGCAAAAATACGGCGAAAAAACTGCTCGCGATTTCAATCGTCGAAATCTGAAATTATTTTTAAACCCGCGTTAGTGCTGTCTTTCAGTCGTGACCTGGTCTATTCATTTGAAAGCGCTGCTGCCCGGTGAAGAGCAGATAATGCTTGCCTTGGGCGCGGCCGATCATGGTCAGGCCTACCTTCAGGGCAATCGAGTAACCCATGCCAGTGAGGCCGGAGCGCGAGACCAGGAAGGGGATGCCCATCTGCGCGGTTTTAATGACCATTTCAGAAGTAAGTCGGCCGGTAGTATAGAAAATCTTGTCGCTGCCGCTCATGTCTTTCAGCCACATCAGGCCGGCGATGGCATCAACAGCATTATGCCTGCCGACATCTTCGATGAACATCAGGATGTCACCATCTGCTTTTGCCAAGGCGCAGCCATGTACCGCGCCGGCCTGCTTGTATATGGATTCGTGGCGACGTACATTGTCGAGCAGGATTCCCAGAGTTGCCTGATCCAGCCGACCCGTCTCGGGAAGGACAATGCTTTCGAGATTCTCCATCAGATCACCGAACATCGTGCCCTGACCGCAGCCGCTAGTGACGGTGCGGCGTTCCAACTGTGCCGCAATGTCGCTGCTTTCGGCATGGGTAGTGACGGCGGCCGAATTGGTTTCCCAGTCGACCTGGACAGAAGCGATCTTATTAATATCGGTCACCAAACGCTGATTTCGCAGATAGCCTAACACCAGCACTTCGGGTGCAGTACCCAAGGTCATCAAGGTAACTATCTCGCGTTTGTCGAGGTACACTGTCAGCGGATGTTCGCCGGCGATCGTGGTGGGCACCGTTGCGCCATGTTCGTTGATGGCATCAACACTCATGGTGGCAGGACGGACGGCTTGCGTCAGATGGAGCTTGTACATGGATCGTTACCCCTTATCTACCAATGCAGGACATATCGATCTTTCAACTTTGCGGATTCCACCATGCGTTTCAGTTTCTGACTCAGTGTTTGTTCGATGACATCAACCCAGCCCCCACAGCCCGTCGAGTCTATCCGCATCTTGCACAACGCTTGGGAGCACGGATTCGATTTCGCTGCGTCCTGGCCATACTCGGTGAGAATCGTTTTCGCCAAGAGCGCCGCATGATCTTCTTCCGGCACAGCATCAGCGTCGAATTCGCCTTCTTAAAAGTTATCTATATCACAGTAAGGCGCTACTATCGCCAGAAGAAATGGATCGCGAGTTAAATTTTGGGGTGTGTGTGCCGCAGGCATACGCACCTGGGGCAACACATGCACGTCCTTAGCCCTGAGGGCGACTTGCTCTGCCGTCACTCATAATGACTCCTCCCATTTTCAACTCCATCGGTCGGGCGAGCTTAGCTTTTCTCCAGGAATTGCCGCACCAACTGCTGCGTCTGGGTACTGCCGAGCAGCCTCTTGCTACCGGCAAGTTCGACTTCGAATCCATTAACGTTCGGCTGTAGCGCCGCATCGATGCAGGTCTTGCATTCAGTCAGTGCCTGGCGCGGCAATTCGGCAATGCGTGTTGCCAAGGTTCTTGCTGCGGCTTCGAGTTCCGCTGCCGGGGCCGCCCATTGCGCCAGACCCAGACCAACCGCAGTCAAGCCGTTGACCATCTCGGCGCCGAGGATAAGGCGCCGCGCCACGCCTTCGCCGCACAGGCGTGTCATGCGTTGCGTGCCTCCGCCGGCAGGAAGCAGTCCCAGCCGCGCTTCAGGCAGGCCGATTTTTGCCGTATCCGATACGATACGCAGATCGCAGGCCAACGCCATTTCGAAGCCACCACCCAGCGCGGCGCCGCCGATCTCGGCCAGGGTGACCAAACCAATTTTCTCCAGGCGCGTCAGGACTTCCTGCAGTCGGCGGGTGAACGCGATCATCAGCACACGGCCTTCCTCGGTCAGGAAGCGGGCGCGCATGAACTCCAGATTCGCGCCGGCGCAGAAAACGCGCTGGTTGCTGCGTATCCACAGTACGCTGACGCTTGGGTCCTTTTCCAGTTGTGAAAGAATTGCATCCAGTCGGGCCACCCAGTCGTCATTAATAGCGTTGACTGGCGGTTGGCACAGAGTGGCGACGGCAATGCCGCCTTCAATGGTCAGGTCGATCATGGGGAGTGACTGAGTTAGGGCTTATTCATCGGTGGTGGAGGCAACGAAACTTGACGCATTGAGAATCAGCAAGTCACGCGCCCCTTCTGTCTGTAACCGCCGACGCGCACGGGGCGCGCCGGCTTTGTTGCTACTACTATCAGCGTTGACGACGACGTATCAGTTGCCTACGAATTTCGGTGTCTGCTTGGCGACAAAGGCGTGATAGGCAATCTTGAAGTCCTCCGTCTGCATGCAGATGGCCTGAGCTTCGGCCTCGGTCTCCAGCGCCTGCTCGATGGTCTGGTTCCACTCCTGGTGCAGGCATTTCTTGGTCACCGAGTGGGCGAAAGCCGGGCCGTCGGCAAGCGAAACGGCCATGTTGGTGGCCGTCTCCAGCAGCTTCTCTTGGGCAACGACGCCATTGAAGTAGCCCCAGGCTAGGCCTTCCTCGGCGCTCATCATGCGTCCGGTGTACAGCAGTTCCGAAGCGCGGCCCTGGCCAATGATGCGCGGCAGGATGCTACAGGCACCCATGTCGCAACCGGCCAAGCCGACCTTGACAAAGAGGAAACCGGTCTTGGCTTTTGGCGTGGCATAGCGCATGTCGCTGGCCATGGAAATAATGGCGCCGGCGCCGCAGCAAATACCGTCGACTGCGGCAATGATGGGCTGCGGACAGTTACGCATTTCCTTGATCAGGTGGCCGGTCATGCGTGTGAACTCCAGCAGACCGGTCATGTCCATCTTGGTCAGCGGGCCGATGATTTCATGCACGTCGCCGCCGGAGCAGAAGTTGCCACCCTCGCCGGTAAACACTACGGCACGCACGTCTTCCGCGTATTGAAACTTGTGGAATGTGTCACGCAATTCTGCGTAGCTTTCGAAGGTCAGCGGATTCTTGCGTTCCGGCCGGTTCAGAGTAATGGTTGCCACGCGGTTGGCCACTTCCATTTTGAAATGTTTCGGCTTCCATTCAGCTGCTTTCAGTTTGTACATAAATATCTCCCAGAAAAAAAGAAAATGAAGAAATTAGCCAGCCATGGCCAGGCCGCCACAGACGCTGAGAATCTGTCCGGTGACAAAGCTTGAGCGATCGCTGGAAAAGAACAGCACGGCATCGGCGACTTCCGAAGGCTTGCCCAAGCGGCGCATCGGCGTGGCGCGGATGAAAGCATCACGGTGCTTTTCCGGCACAGCTGCCATCAGCGGCGTGTCGGTGGGGCCGGGGCAAACGCAATTCACGGTGATGTTGTAGCGGGCCACCTCGCGTGCCAGACCCTTGCTGAAGGCGATGGCGCCGCCTTTAGCGCCGGAATACACGGTCTCGCCCAAGCTGCCGACACGACCGGCGTCTGAAGACACCGTGACGATCTTGCCGGCCCCCTTCTCTATCATCTTGTCGAGGAAGGCGCGCGTGACCGCCACCGGACCCATCAGGTTGATGTCGATCACCCGGCGCCAGAAGTCCGGCGTGTTCTGGATGAAGGGCTCGATCTTGCCCCAGCCAGCGACATTGGCGACGATGTCTACATGAGGGCGAGCCGCATAGCTTTTCTGCGCAAAGTCAGCGATCGAATTCAGATCCGAGACATCGAGGCGAAAGAAGTCGGCGCCCTGGCCACGGCTGCGGATTTCCTTAACTACCGCCGCACCGCCTTCTTCGTTGAGATCGCCAAGCAGAACGTGTGCACCCGCCGCCGCCAGGGTTTCGGCAACTGATTTCCCGATTCCAGATGCCGCCCCAGTAACTACTGCTGTTTTTCCGTCTAATCGCATGTTTGTTTGCCTTTATGACCAAGGGTTGAAAAAAGAATGAGCATTCATTCATAATTTAACATGCACAATTTACAATTGCAACACTACTTTCCTTCCTTGATTTTCCCTATATTGAATGTGGACTTAGCCGTCGGTCAGGAAGTTCTTTACTACTTGACGACCGATGATCAGCTTCTGCACTTCGGTTGCGCCTTCATAGATGCGCAGCGCGCGGATCTCCCGGTACAACAGTTCAACTGGCATTCCTGACTTGACGCCGAGACCGCCGAAAATCTGCACTGCCTTGTCGATCACCTGCTGAGCGTTCTCGGTGGACACCATCTTGGCCATCGCTACTTCGCGCGTTGCTGCCAGCCCCTGGCAATCGCGCGTCCACGCCGCACGATAAGTCAACAGCGCGCTGCTGTCGTTGGCTGTGGCCATGTCAGCCAGTGCTGCCTGGGTCAACTGGAAGTCGGCAAGGGTCTGACCGAACATCTTGCGCGACGTGGCACGTGCCAGCGCCTCATCGAAGGCGTGACGGGCGAAGCCGAGCGCCGCGGCAGCGACGCTGGTGCGGAAGATATCGAGGGTCTGCATGGCAAGTTTGAATCCGCCTCCGGCGATGCCGAGCAGGTTTTCCACTGGTACGCGGCAGTTGGTGAACCGCAGCGTTGCCAATGGATGCGGTGCAATGACCGGAATAATTTCGGCGATTTCCAGGCCGGGAGTATCGGCGTCGACCACGAATCCTGAAATACCGCGACTTCCTGCCGCCTCACCAGTGCGAGCAAAGACGCAATAGAAATCAGCGATGCCGCCGTTGGAGATCCAGGTCTTCTCGCCGTTCAGGATATAGTGGTCGCCATCGCGGGTAGCCGTAGTGGCCATCGCCCCAACATCTGAGCCTGATTCTGGCTCGGTAAGAGCAAAAGCGGCAATTGCTTCGCCTGCGCACACGCGCGGGAGGTACTTGCTTTTGATTTCTTCAGAACCGCCGATGGAAATGGCGCCGCTGCCCAGCCCCTGCATGGCGAAGGCAAAGTCAGCTAGACCGGAGCAGTGGGCGAGTGTCTCACGGATAATACACAGTGAGCGCACGTCGATAGTATCGCGAGCGCCACCATATGCCTTCGCTGCGCATTGGCGCAGCCAACCGGCCTTGCCCAAGCGTGCCACGAGGTCGCGGCAGGTTTGGGCGACGTCTACGTGGCCGTCACCGGCTGGCAGGTCCGCGGCCCATATCTCAAGGTCTCGCGCCAGCTTGCGATGCGTGTCATCGAAGAATGGCCACGCCAGGTAGTCCTTGCTGCTCATACTTCAGATCCTCCGGATGCTTGTCGTGCCCGATATGTTAGGTTGTTACTTCCGACTAACAAACATCGAAGCGAGTAAAATGAAACAGAATGATCGCTCATTCAGTCATCTATTGCAAGTCCTTATCGCACCTCGCTAGTGAGGTGCTTTCCAAGCACTTCTGGCCAGAGCGACTGGAGATCATCGAGGATGCCGCGGATCCCCGCAGGGAATATCCAGAAGTTTGTGTTGTGTGACTCACTAGGTCTCTGCGCTGTTTAGCTGAGTAACAGTTCCGGTTCTGTCGCGTTGGCGCGTAATGGCGGCCAGTCAGTGCCGGTATTTCCAGCTTGAGTCATTTCCAATCAGTGTTTATATTGACGCGCTCATGCAATCGCATCAGATTACGAGCGGCGTCTTGCAATGCGAAATGCCCAAGAATCTCGCATATTTTCGCTACATGCGCCAAACATACTGCGAGCAGCATCAGCAGGAAAGTATCAGCCTGAAAGACTACTCGCCACCACGTCTATTGAACGTCGTCAGTATCTCCGACCTCGTGGCGGGTAGTCGCGGAAGAAACTCCCGATACCAGTGGCACGACCATAGCGATCAGAACGACCAATAGGACCACTGCGATAATGAAGTTCAAGAAGCTCATCTCTCCACCTTTTTTTAAATTATCGAGCAAACCTGGAATCTACCCAGTAGCCATTATAGGCATCTATCAGGAAATGCAAAGGGAATTGATTGCCGGGGCCACTGATGTTGGGAGCAGTAGTACCCAAGTGCAATAGTCGGGTACTGACTCATTGTGTTGAAATACTCCATTGTTTCTTCCCGTATTTCAGCCTTGCGCAAGCGCATCCTAACGGTATGCCGCAAGTCGTGGATATGGAGGTCAGGAATTCAGCGCGCGATGACGATATCGGCCAATGCCCTGATCCAGTCCGGCTGCTCGTTGAGGCAGGGGATGAGGCGGAATTCCTTGCCGCCCGCCGCGAGGAAGGCTGCTTTGCATTCCATGCCGATTTCTTCCAGGGTTTCGAGGCAGTCGGCGGCGAAGCCGGGACAGATTACGTCGATGCGCGAAACACTCTCTTTTGCGAACTGTTCCAGCGTCGGCTGGGTGTAGGGTTGCAGCCAGGCCGCTGCGCCGAAACGCGATTGGAAAGTGACGACATAGTGCTGCGCATCGAGTTGCAGCTCGTTTGCCAACAGCTTTGCGGTGGCCTGACATTCGGCTTGGTAGGGGTCACCGAGATCGACCGAACGCTTGGGGATGCCGTGGAAACTCATGACCAGCTTGTCGCCGCGGCCGTGCATTTGCCAGTGTTTGCGCACGCTGGCGGCAAGCGCGGCGATATAGCCGGGATGTTCGGGAAAACTGCGTACCAGGCGCAGTTCCGGCACATTGCGCGTGTTTTGTGTCCACGTGGCGACATCATCAAACACGCTGGCCGTTGCGGAGGCCGCGTACTGCGGGTAGAGCGGTACCACTGTGATGCGAGCCGCGCCGAGTGCCTTCAACCGGTCGAGCACCGAGGCAATCGAGGGTTGTCCGTAGCGCATGGCGTAGTCGACAAGCATGTCCTTGCGTCCCGATTCGCCGAGCAGACCTTTCAGCAGCTTGGTCTGCCGCTCGGTGTGCACCTTGAGTGGCGAGCCCTCCTTGGTCCAGATGGCGGCGTACTTTTTTGCCGATTTTTTCGGCCGCGTGTTGAGGATGATGCCGTTGAGTATCAGCCACCAGACGATGCGCGGAATTTCGACCACCCGCGGGTCGGACAGGAACTGCTTGAGATAGGGACGCAACGCCTGTGCCGTCGGCGCTTCCGGAGTGCCGAGGTTGACCAGTAAAATCGCATCAATACCAACAGCGGTCGGTACGCTTTCCTTGCGGTAGCGGCCCATCACTTTCCGATCACCGAAGTCTGGACTGAATTAACGAAACATATCGAGCGAAGCGAGCCAATCAGTCGCCGCCCCCGAGAGGGGGAGGATGGGAGGGGGCGGGCCTTCATTTGCTTTTCCGGCTAAGCATCAAAGTCCTTCATCGAATCTATCCATGTCTGGTTCCGGCTTGGCCGGCTTATGAATTCGGCGGCGACAGCGCCGAGGACATCAGTCGCGCCGTGATGTCGACAATCGGAATTACCCGTTCGTAGGCCATGCGTGTTGGCCCGATCACGCCGACGGTACCGACCACCTGTCCCTCGGCGGTATAGGGTGCGGTGACCACACTGCATTCGTCAAGCGAGTCGATGCCCGATTCGCTGCCGATGAACACCTGCACACCGGCGGCTCGGTGCGACAGTTCAAGCAGGTGGGCGAGGCTGGTGCGCTGCTCGAACATGTCGAACAGGCGGCGCAGACGCGCTATGTTGGACGACAGGTCTTCGACGCCGAGCAGGTTCTTCTCGCCGCTGATGACGTATTGCTCGCCGGTATCGGCCTGATTGCCGGCGCTGAGCGCGGCTGTCATCAGTTCGCTCAGGTCCGAACGCAACTTGCGCAGTTCCTCGTGCAGGCGGGCGCGCATCTGGTCAAGATCGAGGCCGAGGAAATTCTGGTTGAGGTAGTTCGCCGCTTCGACCAGTTCGGATGGCGAATAATCACGCTGGGTGAGCAGAATGCGGTTCTGCACTTCGCCATCGTCGGTGACGATGATCAGCAGCACGCGCCGCTCGGAAAGGCGCAGAAACTCGATCTGGCGCACGAGCGGCGTCTGCCGCCGCGGCGCGATAACGACACCGGCGAACTGCGTCAATTGCGAGAGCAATTGCGAGGCCTGGCTGAGCACGCGCTGGCGATGGATGGGCTGGATAACGTCTTCGATCTCGGAGATTTCCTGCTGCGCCAGGGGCTTCACCGTGAGCAGGGTATCGACGAAGAGGCGATAGCCGAGCGGGGTCGGTATCCGTCCGGCGGAAGTGTGCGGGCTGGTGATAAAGCCCATTTCCTCGAGATCGGACATGACGTTGCGGATGGTCGCCGGCGACAGTTCAAGCTCGGAGTAGCGCGACAGCGTGCGCGAGCCGACCGGCTGACCTTCGACGATATAACGTTCGATCAGGGTCTTGAGCAGGGTTTGGGCGCGGACATCAAGCTTCATGCCGGCCATTTTATCGGAATAGCCGCCGCAGCAAATTATGGTTTAATCGCCAAATGGATGAGGTCTACAACAAGCCGGTCAAGACCGTCGCGCTGATCGGGAAGCCGCGCAGTCACGATATCGTCGAACCCATCAACGCGATTGCCGCGTGCCTCAGGGAAAAGGGCGTCAGGGTGCTGATCGAATCCGGCACCGCGGCATTGCTTGACGATATGAGCGATCACGCCGATACAGTGGCCGATTACGCCGTACTGGGCGCGCAGGCCGATGTGGCGATTGTCGTTGGCGGCGACGGCACCATGCTCGACGCCGCGCGGCGCCTTGGCACACACGGCGTGCCGCTGGTCGGCGTCAATGTTGGCCGCGTCGGTTTCATGACCGATCTGTCGCGTTCTGAAATACGGGCTGGCATCGAAGAGCTGCTCGCCGGCAAATTGCTGGTCGAACGCCGCTTCCTGCTTGATGTCACGATCATTCGTGACGGCGAGGACGTATGCAACGCCTTGGCCTTCAACGATGTGGTCGTAAACAAGGGCGAGATTGGCCGCATGATCGAACTTGAAGTCCGGGTCGATGACGAGTTCCTTTATGTGTTGCGCGCGGACGGCATGATCGTGTCAACGCCGACGGGTTCTACTGCCTATGCCTTGTCGGCCAATGGCCCCATTCTTCATCCGGCGGTGCCGGGCATCGCCATTGTGCCGCTCTGCCCGCACGCGCTATCGAACCGGCCGATCACCATTCCCGATAGCAGCGTGGTCGAGCTGTTATTGCTGCCGCCGCACGATGCGCGGGTACACTTTGACGGTCAGGGCATGTTCGATACGCGTGCCGGCGATTGCGTGCGCGTGGCGCGTGCACCGCACACTGTGACCCTTCTCCACCCGCAGGGCTACAGTTATTTCGCGATGCTGCGCGAGAAGCTGCATTGGAGTTCAACGCCGCGTGGGAGTTAACCCGCATGATTGCCAGCGCCACCCACGAGCATGAAAATGCGTAAAGGCAAATTGAATGTCCCCCACCCCCATACCTGCTCCAGGGCTCGCTTTGCACAGCTCGCCCGTCTCGGCGGCACAAAGCGATGCTTTGCGAATTCCCGCCTCAATCCCCGGGGCGGGGCTGCCAATAAGCTCGCTGCGCTCGATATCACACCGGGCGCTGGTTCTGGTTTTTCACATTAACGGCGAGTAATGTGTGTGCTGACATGGCATTCGTCAAACTTGCTACCTCGACGCAGAAATGCGCCACGTGTGACCGCTGGAGCGGGTCGCGGCAACGCAGTGCCGACGGTTCGCAAGTCGAGTTCGATGATGGTGAAACCAATGGCATATGTGCCGGCGGTCCATGGGACGGCAATGTGCGCCATCCGCTTACGCGCTGCGGCCGCTGGATTATCTGGGTAGTGCCACAATAAGCCCCATGTTGCGTCATCTGACTATTCGCGATTTCGTCATCGTCGATCGCCTCGAACTTGATTTCGAGGGCGGCTTCGGTGCGCTCACGGGCGAGACCGGCGCGGGCAAATCGATCCTGATTGACGCATTGTTGCTGGCCTTGGGCGAGCGCGCCGATGCCGGCGTAGTGCGCGCCGGTTGCGAGCGGGCCGAAGTCAGCGCGGAGTTCGACCTTGCCGACGGGAGCTCATTGACGAATTGGCTGCACGAGAACGATTTCGATGCCGGCGGCGGCTGCCTGCTGCGGCGCGTGGTCGATGCCGGGGGACGCTCACGTGCCTACATCAATGGCGCGGCGGCAACAGTGATGCAACTCAAGACCGCCGCCGAATGGCTGGCGGACATTCACGGCCAGCATGCGCATCAATCCTTGATGCGTAGCGAAGCACAACGCCGGTTGATCGACGCACAGGCTGGCTTGAGCGGGCTTGCCAATGATGTGGCCAAGGCCTATCGGAACTGGCAAAAAATCAGAGACGCGCGCGAGAACGCCGAGAGCGATGCCGAGGCCAGCGCGAAAGAGCGCGAGATGCTGGAATGGCAGGTCAGGGAGCTGGAGACGCTGGGTTTCGATGCGCAGCAGTGGCAGGACGACAACCAGGAACATCGTCGTCTCGCTCATGCCGCCGGGCTGATCGAAGGTTCGGCCGCCGCCGTCGCCATGCTTGATGGCGACGAACAGTCGGCGCTGCTTGTCGTCGATGCCGCGCTCAATCGGGTGCGCGACCTGATCGACATCGATGCGGCGCTGAAGGAACCGGCCGATCTGATTCAAGGCGCGCGCATCCAGCTCGACGAAGCCGTGCATGCGCTCAACCGCTATCGCGACCGGCTTGAGCTGGATCCGCAACGCCTCACCGAACTCGAAGCGCGCCTGCAGGCCGTGATGGCACTGGCGCGCAAACATCGGGTACAGCCGGAGGCGCTGGGGGAAATGCAAGCTTCACTGAATGAACGGCTGCAGGATTTGCGCCTTGCTTCCGATCCGACCGCTCTGGCCGAGCATGAGGCCGCGGCAAAAAATGAATTTGATGCCCTGGCGAAGAAACTCAGTGCCGGGCGCAGGCGCACGGCAAGCGACTTGTCAAAACGGGTAAGCGAGGTAATGCAGCATCTGGCCATGGCCGGTGGCAGTTTCGACATTGCGCTCGAACCCGTGAAAGAGCCTGCCGGCTATGGCCTGGAAACCATCGAGTTTCGCGTCAGCGCGAATACCGGACAGCCTTTGCGCCCTCTTGCGAAAGTGGCTTCGGGGGGCGAACTGTCGCGCATCGGGCTGGCGATCCAGGTCATCGCCAGCCAGTCGGCACAGGTACCGACGCTGATCTTCGATGAAGTGGATGCCGGCATCGGTGGCGGGGTGGCGGAAATCGTCGGGCGTATGCTCAAGCAACTGGGCAAGGAACGTCAGGTGCTATGTGTGACGCATTTGCCGCAAGTGGCGGCGCAGGCCGACTGGCAATGGTCGGTCGCCAAGGAAACGGTGCAGGACAGCACCTTGAGCCGCCTTACCGCGCTTGACACTGCCGCGCGCATTGAAGAACTTGCGCGCATGCTTGGCGGCGTCAAAGTGACCGAGACGACGCGCCAGCATGCCAGGGAGATGCTGGCGATCCGGAAAGAAAAATAGTCGCCAGCCCGGTGGCGATGAACATCGCAGCGGCGATATGGCGGATCAATTTCAGTGGCAGGCGTTCGGCCAGTTTATGACCGATCAATACGGCCGGCACGTTGGCCAGCATCATGCCCAGCGTGGTGCCGACCACGACCCAGACCAGGGAACCGCTGAATTGCGCGCCCAGGGCAACGGTCGCAAGCTGGGTCTTGTCGCCCATTTCGGCAAGAAAGAAAGCAATGAGCGTAGTAACGAAGGCGCCGGCACGGCTTTCTTTGGGGTCATCGTCGAGCGAATCCGGATGCAGGGTCCATAGGCCGAAAGCGATGAACACGCCCCCGGTAATCCTGGGCAGCCAGTGCGGCGGAATCCAGTGCGCGATCCATGACCCGGCAGCGCCGGCCAGGGCATGGTTGGCGATGGTCGCCGCGAATATGCCGGCGATGATCGGCAGCGGTTTTTTCAGGCGCGCGGCGAGAACAAAGGAGAGCAGTTGGGTTTTGTCGCCGATTTCGGCCAGCGCGACCAGCACGGCCGAGGTAAGAAATGCTTCCATGTGCATATTGCCTGCGCTAGGGGCGGCAGGTCTTCAGACGGGGTTTTTGACTTCAGGGCAGCGGGGCGGGCAGTTGCCCTCGGCATCGAGATGCTGGCAGTCGTCTTTCTGCGGACAATCCTTTTGTCCGGGGCAGCCGGGTTTGGTACAATCCGCGTAAATATACAGTGCGTGTTCGCGGATGGCGAAGCCGCGCTCGGCGGCGATGCGTTTTTGCCGCGCCTCGATCTCGGCGTCGTAAAACTCCTCCACCTTGCCGCATTGCAGGCAGACCAGGTGGTCATGGTGCTTGCCTTCATTCAGCTCGAAAATAGCCTTGCCGCTTTCGAAAAAATGGCGTTGCACCAGTCCGGCGTGCTCGAACTGCGTCAGCACCCGATATACCGTGGCGAGACCGATGTCGATGTCTTCGGCGATCAGGTGACGATAGACATCCTCGGCCGTCATGTGCCGTGCATCCGTCTTTTGCAGCAGTTCAAGAATGCGCAGACGCGGATAGGTTACCTTGAGGCCGATGCTCTTGAGATTGTCGGAATTCGTCATTTAAGCTGAAGAAGTCGGGGAAACATAAGGCTTATGATATAGTTTTCGGCCTACTTCGAGGATGATTATCGCACCGCGATACAGAATGCCAATGAGGCGACTTTTCCTGCTGCCACTTGTTTTGCTCACTGCCTGCGGCGAAATGCCGAAGCTGCATGCCCCGCCCCTGGCTCTTGGCGACTACTTTTCCGTCTATCACCTTGATATCCGTCAGGGTAACTTCGTCACTCAGGAAATGGCGTCGCAACTGAAGCCGGGACAGACGCGAGAACAGGTGCGCTTTGTGTTGGGAACGCCGCTGTTGACCGACCCCTTCCATGGCAATCGATGGGATTACGTCTATCGTTACGACTCCGGCAAGGGCGATGTTCAACAGCGCCGTCTTACGGTCTATTTCGAAGACAATAAGCTGGCGCGCGTCGATGGTGATGTCGTGCCAGCGGATATGAATGCGGCGCCGAAGCCGGAAGCGGCCAAATCGGCGGCGCCAGTTCAAACTCCCGCTGCCCCGTAGACCAGCATGAGCAAGATACGAGTTGCCATTGCAGGCAGCAGCGGACGCATGGGTCGCACCTTGATCGAGGCGGTACTCGCCGTACCGGATGCTGAACTGGCGGCAGCGCTGGAACATCCGGGCAGCCCGTTTATCGGCAAGGATGCGGGCGAACTGATGGGTTCCCGTTGCGGCATTTCCATCAGCACCGACATCGATGCGGCCCTGAGCCAGGCCGACTGCCTGATCGACTTCACCCGCCCGGAAGGCACGCTCCAGCACCTCGCGGCCTGCCGCAAGCTTGGCGTGCATCTGGTCATTGGCACCACCGGATTTAGCGTGGAACAGAAGCAAGTCATTGAAGAAGCCGCACGCGATATCCCTATCGTATTTGCGCCCAATATGGCGGTGGGCGTTAACGCCGTGTTCAAGCTGCTCGATGTCGCAGCCCGGATTTTGAATCAGGGCTATGACGTCGAGGTCATCGAGGCCCATCATCGGCACAAGGTGGATGCGCCTTCCGGCACGGCGCTGCGCATGGGCGAAGTGGTGGCCGAGGCACTGGGTCGTTCCCTGCCTGAATGCGCGGTGTATGGGCGCGAGGGGCATACCGGCGAGCGCCCGCCAACCCAGATCGGTTTTTCGACCATCCGCGGCGGCGATATCGTCGGTGACCACACGGTGCTCTTCGCCGGCACCGGAGAACGCATCGAAATCACCCACAAGTCCGCCAGCCGCATGCCCTATGCACAGGGGGCGTTGCGTGCCGCACGCTTCATGCACAACAAGAAGCAGGGCCTGTTCGACATGCAGGACGTGCTGGGCCTGCGTTAGGGCGGTTTCTCACGTTCGCGTTGCCGGGCATAGGGCTTGCAGGTATAATTTTGCGGTTTGCCGAGACGGGCCGCGCAGCCCCTGATCCTGTCCGGTCCCCCGATGCCGATCTTAGGAGTTCGCCGTGTCCCAGTTGCCGTCCGCCCTGCTAGCGCTCGCCGACGGCACGGTATTCAAGGGCAGGTCGATCGGCGCCGCGGGCAGCAGCGTGGGCGAGGTGGTGTTCAATACCTCGATGACCGGCTACCAGGAAATTCTCACCGATCCGTCATACTGCCGGCAGATTGTCACTCTGACTTATCCGCATATCGGCAATTACGGCATCAACGCCGAGGATGCCGAATCGCCTCGCATCCAGGCCGCGGGCCTGGTGATCCGCGACCTGCCGCTGGCGGTGTCGAACTTTCGTAGCGCACAGCCCCTGGATGCTTATCTGAAGGCACAAAATGTGGTCGGCATTGCCGACATCGATACGCGCAAGCTGACGCGCATCCTGCGTGAAAAAGGTGCCCAGGCCGGTTGTCTGGTGGCGGGCGAAAAACTCGATGCCACAGCAGCGGTGGCGCAGGCGCGTACCTTTCCGGGGCTTGCCGGCATGGATCTGGCCAAGGTGGTCAGCATCGACAAACGCTATGACTGGAACGAGGGTGAATGGGCCCTGGGCAATGGATATGCGGCGCAGAGTGAAACAAAATTCAACGTGATTGCCTATGATTTTGGCATCAAGCGCAATATCCTGCGCATGCTTGCCAGTCGCGGCTGCAAGCTTGCCGTAGTGCCGGCGCAGACGCCGGCGGCCGAAGTGCTGGCACTCAACCCCCATGGCATCTTCCTCTCCAATGGCCCGGGCGACCCCGAGCCCTGCGACTATGCCATTGCGGCGATCCGCGAATTTCTTTCACGTTCGCTGCCGGTATTCGGCATCTGTCTCGGCCATCAGTTGCTCGGTCTGGCGAGCGGCGGCAAAACCTCCAAAATGAAATTCGGCCACCATGGCGCCAATCACCCGGTGCAGGATCTGGATTCCGGCCGCGTCATGATCACCAGCCAGAACCACGGTTTCCAGGTCGATGAGACCACCTTGCCGAAGAATGTGCGCGTGACGCACCGTTCCTTGTTCGACGGCACGGTGCAGGGCATCGCGCTGACGGATCGGCCGGCATTCAGTTTCCAGGGGCATCCCGAAGCCAGCCCCGGTCCGCATGATGTGAGTTACTTGTTTGATCGTTTTATCGACATGATGGAAAAGAAAAAAATATGAAGCCACAGAGGCCACAGAGAAAAACAAACCTTAGCGTTTTGTTTTTGAATTTCCTCTGTGATCTCTGTGTCCTCTGTGGCTAAAGGGTTTTATGCCAAAACGCACTGACATCCATTCCATCCTCATCATCGGCGCCGGCCCGATCATCATCGGCCAGGCCTGCGAGTTCGACTATTCCGGCGCCCAGGCCTGCAAGGCGCTGCGTGAGGAAGGCTACAGGGTCATCCTCGTCAATTCGAACCCGGCCACGATCATGACCGATCCGGAAATGGCCGACGTGACCTATATCGAACCGATCACCTGGCAGGTGCTGGAAAACATCATTGCCAAGGAGCGCCCCGACGCGCTGCTGCCGACCATGGGCGGACAAACGGCACTCAATTGCGCGCTCGATCTGGCGAAAAACGGCGTATTGAAAAAATACGGTGTCGAAATGATCGGCGCTTCCAAGGAGGCCATCGACATGGCCGAGGACCGCGAGAAGTTCAAGCGGGCGATGTCCCGCATCGGACTCGGCTCGGCACGCTCCGCGATTGCGCACAGCCTCGAAGAAGCGCTCCAGGTGCAGGCGGCGCTTGGCTTCCCGGCCATCATTCGCCCCTCTTTCACGATGGGGGGCAGCGGCGGCGGCATCGCCTACAACCCGGAAGAGTTCGTCGAAATCTGCAAGCGCGGCCTTGAAGCTTCGCCTACCAGCGAGTTGCTGATCGAAGAGTCGCTGCTCGGCTGGAAAGAGTTCGAGATGGAGGTGGTGCGCGACCACAAGGACAATTGCATCATCGTCTGCTCGATCGAGAATCTTGACCCGATGGGGGTGCATACCGGCGACTCGATCACCGTCGCGCCGGCGCAGACGCTCACCGACAAGGAATACCAGATCCTGCGCGATGCCAGCATCGCCGTGTTGCGCGAGATCGGCGTCGATACCGGCGGTTCCAACGTGCAGTTCGCCATCAACCCCGATGATGGCCGCATGATCGTGATCGAAATGAATCCGCGTGTGTCGAGATCAAGCGCGCTGGCGTCGAAGGCAACGGGGTTCCCGATCGCCAAGATCGCGGCCAAGCTCGCAGTGGGTTATACGCTCGACGAATTGAAGAACGATATTACCGGCGGCGCCACGCCGGCCTCGTTCGAGCCTTCCATCGACTATGTCGTCACCAAGATTCCGCGTTTCGCGTTCGAAAAATTCCCGCTCGCCAATGACCGCCTCACTACGCAGATGAAGTCGGTGGGCGAGGTCATGGCCATCGGACGCACTTTCCAGGAGTCGTTCCAGAAGGCGCTGCGCGGGCTTGAAATCAGTGTCTATGGTCTCGACCCGATCGAAGCCGAGCGCGATGAGATCGATCACGAACTGGCCAATCCCGGGGCGTTGCGCATCTGGTACGTCGGCCAGGCCTTCCGCACGGGTTACACGCTGGACGAGATATTCGCTCTCACCAGGATCGATCCCTGGTTCCTGGTGCAGATCGAGGACATAATCAAGACCGAAGCCTGGATCGCCAGTCAGTTGCTCGCCGAGATGGATGCGGATACCCTGCGCGGCTTGAAGCGCAAGGGCTTTTCCGATCGCCGTATCGCCACGCTGCTCAACAGCACTGAAACGGCGGTACGCGAACTCCGCCGCGCGCTCGGCGTGCGGCCGGTGTTCAAGCGCGTCGATACCTGCGCCGCCGAGTTCGCCACGACGACCGCCTATATGTATTCGACCTATGAGGAAGAATGCGAAGCGCGGCCGACGAACCGGAAAAAGATCATGGTACTCGGCGGCGGCCCCAACCGTATCGGGCAGGGCATCGAGTTCGACTATTGCTGCGTGCATGCTGCGCTGGCGATGCGCGAGGACGGCTATGAGACCATCATGGTCAATTGCAATCCCGAGACCGTGTCGACCGACTATGACACTTCCGACCGGCTCTACTTCGAGCCGCTGACGCTGGAAGACATTCTCGAAATCGTCGATGTCGAAAAACCGCTCGGCGTGATCGTGCAGTTCGGCGGCCAGACGCCGTTGAAGCGCGCGCGCGAACTCGAAGCCAATGGCGTGCCCATCATCGGCACCACGCCGGACATGATCGATGCGGCCGAGGACCGTGAACGCTTCCAGAAATTGCTGCACGATCTGGGTCTCAAACAGCCGCCCAACCGCACCGCGCGCGCGTCCGAGCAGGCCATCGCCCTTGCGGACGAGATCGGTTATCCACTTGTGGTGCGGCCGAGCTATGTGCTGGGCGGCCGCGCCATGGAAATCGTGCATGAACAGAAGGACCTCGAGCGCTACATGCGCGAGGCGGTGAAGGTGTCGAACGATTCACCGGTATTGCTCGACCGCTTTCTCAACGATGCCACCGAAGTCGATGTCGATGCTCTCTGCGACGGCAAGCAGGTGGTGATCGGCGGCATCATGGAACACATCGAACAGGCCGGCGTGCATTCGGGCGACTCCGCCTGTTCGCTGCCACCCTTCTCGCTGACGCCGAAGATCCAGGACGAAATGCGCCGCCAGACGGCAATGATGGCCGAAGGGCTCAACGTCGTTGGACTGATGAACGTGCAGTTTGCGATTCAAGGCAAGGGCGAGGAGGCAGTCGTCTATGTGCTCGAAGTGAATCCGCGCGCGTCGCGTACCGTTCCCTTCGTGTCCAAGGCGACCGGTATCCAGTTGGCCAAGGTGGCGGCGCGCTGCATGGCCGGGCGCAGCCTGGCCGATCAGGGTATGACGCGCGAAGTGATACCGCCCTATTTTTCCGTCAAGGAAGCCGTTTTCCCGTTCATCAAGTTTCCCGGTGTGGACAGCATCCTTGGCCCCGAAATGAAATCTACCGGCGAAGTGATGGGGGTCGGCCGCAGCTTCGGCGAGGCCTTTATCAAGTCGCAGATTGCCTCGGGGATGCGCATGCCGACTTCGGGCAAGGCCTTCGTCAGCGTCAAGCAGGGCGACAAACAGAAGGCTGTCGAAGTCGCACGCGAACTGCACGAACTCGGCTTCAACCTGATAGCGACCAGAGGTACTGCCGCCGTCATCGAAGCTGCCGGCTTGCCGGTAACACTGGTGAACAAGGTGACCGAAGGCCGGCCCCATATCGTAGACATGATCAAGAACAACGAGATCAATTTCATCGTCAATACCGTGGAAGAAAAGCGCACCGCGATCGCCGATTCACGCTCGATCCGCACCTCGGCCATGGTGCAGAAGGTCACGCTGTATACCACCATCGAAGGTGCGCGCGCGGCATGCGAGGGCATGCGCCACCTTGGCGCGCCGCAGACCTATGCCTTGCAATTGCTGCACAAGGAATTGTCGTGAGTAAAGTTCCATTGACCTTGCGTGGCGCCGAGCTGCTCAAAGCCGAACTGCATCGCCTCAAGACGGTGGAGCGCCCATCAGTAATTGCCGCGATTGCCGAGGCACGCTCGCACGGCGACCTTTCGGAAAATGCCGAATACGATGCCGCCAAGGAACGCCAGGGTTTCGTCGAGGGCCGCATTGCCGAGGTCGAAAGCAAACTCTCGAACGCGCAGATCATCGACCCCAGGTCGCTGGATGCCGACGGCCGCGTGGTGTTCGCGGCGACCGTCGAACTGGAAGAAATCGAGAGCGGCAAGACCGTGCTCTACCAGATCGTCGGTGACGACGAAGCCGACCTCAAACTGGGCAAGATTTCGCTGAAGTCCCCCGTGGCGCGCGCCCTGATCGGCAAGTTCGCCGGGGATGTCGCCGAAGTGCAGACGCCAGGCGGGATGCGTGAGTATGAGATACTCGATGTGCGATATGAATAAGGCATACCCGGAGACATGAGCAAGCTCGCGGAAGCGCTGTATTCGGTAGCGATTTCGCTCTGGGTCGGCGGGCTGTTCGCCATCGGTTATCTGGCCGCGCCGGTGTTGTTTCATGAACTGGCAGACCGCACGCTGGCCGGCAATCTGGCCGGCGCCATGTTCACCTTTGTCGCTTACGCAGGTTTCGCCTGCGGCGGTTATCTGTTGCTTTACCTGCTGTTCAATCGCGGCTGGCGCGCGCTCAAGTCGGGCGTTTTCTGGATCGTGCTGGCGATGCTGGCGCTGACCTTCGCCGGCCATTTCGGTATCCAGCCGATCCTGGCGCAACTGAAGGCCGACGCGCTGCCGCGACAGGTAATGGAGAGCGCATTGCGCGACCGTTTTGCCGCATGGCACGGCATTTCCAGCGGCTTTTACCTGCTGCAAAGCCTGCTGGGTTTATGGCTTGTAGTTTGGCAGGAACGCGCCAAACGTTAGGAAGCGCCGATTAACCCCGTTCGCATTGAGTTTGTCGAAATGCGCGCTCGTCGAATCATGGGATCTTCGGTTTCACTCAGGGCAGGCTTCGACAGACTCAGCCAGAACGGTACCAACACTAAGGCGTGTCGCGCGCCGTTTATACCAGGCTGTGTTCAATGCCATAGCGGATCAGCTCCGCCGTGGTATCGAGGCGCATTTTTTCGAGCAGGCGTTTGCGGTATTCGCTCACGGTCTTGACGCTCAGGTTCAGCTCTTCTGCAATCCGGGTCAGTGTCTTGCCGGAAGCGATTCGCACCAGCACCTGATACTCGCGGTCGGTCACTCTTTCATGCGGCAATTTGTCGCCGTCGTCGGAAATCGCGGCGGCCAGTTGTTCCGCCAAGGTCGGGCTGATGAATTTCTTGCCGCTGGCGACCTGGCGGATCGCCGTGACCAGCAATTCCGGCGCGCTTTGCTTGGTCAGATAACCGGCGGCGCCGGCCTTGATGGCACGCACCGCGTATTGTTCCTCCGAGTGCATGCTGAGGATCAGCACCGGTTGCCGCGGGAATTCGCGGCGCAACTGTTTCAGCACATCGATGCCATTGCGGCTGGGCATCGATACGTCGAGCAGAAATACATCCCAGCGTTTGTTGCGGGCGAGACGGATTGCATCCGAGCCGTCTTCCGCCTCGCCGGAGATGATGAGGTCGCTGGTCTCGGAGAGAATCTGTTTCAGGCCCTGCCGCACAATGGCGTGATCGTCGGCAATCAGCACGCGGATTTTGCTGGCCATGATTAACGTAGAAAACCAGAACCAGCGCCCGGTGCGATATCGAGCGCAGCGAGCTTATTGGCAGCCCCGCCCTGGGGCGGGGTATGGGGGTGGGGGGCGTTCAATTTGCCTTTACGCATTTTCATCTTCGTGGGTAGCGTGGCGATCATGCGAGTCAGAACAACTTGTGCTGTACATCCTCTTCAACCGCCGTACGGCGGCTTGAGGATTTCAACGGCAAGCTCAACACAATATGCGTTCCTCCCTGCTCACCGGCGCTGACGCTCAATTCACCGTTGAGGCTTCTTACCCGTTCGCGTATGCCGCGCAAGCCGAAGGATTTCGGCTTGTGCAGATCGGTCTCGCCGATCCCGCGGCCATTGTCGCGTATTTCGACGATCAACTGCTGGCGATCGCGGTAAAGCCGGATCGCCACCAGCGAGGCATGCGCATGTTTGGCGACATTCGTCAGCGCTTCCTGAACGATGCGGAATAGCGCGAGCGCGCAACGCTCCTCGACTTCCAGCCCGTCGTCATCGCATTGCGCGCGGCAGGTAATGCCGGTGCGCTGGGAAAAATCTTCCGCCTGGCATTCGATGGCGGCGGACAACCCGAACTCCTTGAGAATGCCGGGACGCAGCTCGCGCGCCACGCGGCTGGCGGTACCCATGGCCTGATCGAGCATGGTCTCGATCGAGCGCGCCTTGTCGCGCAATGCAAGCTGATTCTTCGGCAGCTTGCTGGTGAGCAATGCCGCCTCGATCTTGAGCGCGACGAGGATGCTGCCAAGCTCGTCGTGAATATCGCGCGCAATCCGTTCCCGTTCTTCCTCTTTTCCTGCCTCAAGGTAAGCGGAGAGTTCCGACAACTGCTCGCGTGACCGTTTCAGCGCCAGGTCGAGATCATGCTCGCGGCTGAAGTCGGTGATGACGCCCTGCCAGGTCACCGTCCTGATCAGGGCCTTGGGAGTCTGCGCCTGCAGGCGAATCCATTTCGCCTTTTGCCGATTGCGTGCGCGCAAGCGGCCTTCCCATAGCAGCCCGCTACGCTTCGCCGCCGCAACCGCAATGACTTCTTCCAGCCGGGAATATTCGGCAGGGTCAAGTACTTCGGCCAGGCAGTCAAACGAAGCCATCAGGTCTTCCGCCCTGATATGCAGGAGCTTCTGACAGTTGGCGCTGATGTCGATGAGGCGCAGGCTGCCAGTCCGGTTGCGTTGCAGGGTGAACGTCACGCACGGAACATTGGCGATGGCCGACTGCCACCACTCCGTTGCGGCCTTCAGCTCTCGCGCCATGTCTGCCGACGCCTTCATCTCCCGGATTCGCCGTGGGGATGAAGCTCGAAGTGATGATCTGGTAACAGGCATCCTGGTGTCGCCGAACCGTTGCGATAATCGTGAATAGCGTTGAGTGTAGCCGAAATGAAACTGCCAACCCAACTCGTCGGCTATAATCCGCGCCGCGTTCTTTTGCGCCCTTGCGAGGCCGCAGCCGGCTTAGCTCAGTTGGTAGAGCAACCGCCTTGTAAGCGGTAGGTCGTCAGTTCGATTCCGACAGCCGGCACCACTTCCATACACTACTCACGCCTGCGCGAAATGTCTGCGCAGGTCTGTCGTTACGCCATTGCCACGGGTCACATGGTATCGAGTTCCAGTCGGTCGGTCTTCCGCAGTGGAGACCCGCAGCTTGATCCTATCCTGCAATTGAATTGCTCTCTTATGTGGCACTCCCGGCCACGATCGGCATTGAGACGAGCTTTTCGAGCTTTCAGAATGATCGAGGTATTGGCGATTCCGAGCTCGATCTCGGAATTCCTTTTAGCGATTTCGAGTAGATGACGGCCAATTGTCATCGGATCAAATGCCAGGGTGCTGGCACGCCGCCACAATTTGCGCTTTGAATTCCAAATCATGGCGCCGACGCCTCCGTGATGCCGCCGGCTGCACCAGCTTAGTGTCCATGTGTCCACCATAAAAACCGTGGACACTATTCGACTAGCCGCTCATCACTCAATGTGGATCGGTTGAACTTACACATCCGGCTTTAACACGGACGAATATCTGCTGATCTACAACCGCTTCGGTACTGATCCTTTGTCATCCACTACGTCCAGATAAAGTGTTAATCGTTCGAACTCAAATGTGAAAAGGGAAGATCCTGCTGCGGTGACTCTTGCGCTGGTCTTAAATTATCCGCTTGCTGCAGGGCACTGACCCGAACACCCAGCAGGCGTATTTTCTTGTCGAGAGGCACGCGGCGCAGGCACTCGCCGGCTGCGCGCCGTATCTGCGCTGGTTCCGCTGTGTAGTCCGGTAGCGTGATATCACGCGTGACCGTCTGAAAGTCTTCAAAGCGCAACTTGATTCCAATCGTGCGCCCAAGATAGCCCTTGCGCTTGAGATCCTCCGCCACCCGTACGCAGAGTGCCGTGAAAATTTCGGATAGGGCATCCCGGTCCTGCCGTGGATGCAGATCCCGCTCGAAAGTTGTTTCTCGACTGATGGACTTGGGTTCCGAGTGGGTGACGACCGGGTGATTGTCGATGCCATTTGCTGCGTCATGTAGCCATGAACCGTAACTGCGCCCAAAACGAATTTGAAGGAGTTCAAGTTCTGCGGCGGCCAACTCACCAATCGTTGTAATGCCTAGACCAGCCAGCTTCTCGGTGGCCTTGGGGCCGATGCCGTTAATCTTGCGTACCGGCAATGGCCATATTCTGGAGGGAATGTCCTCCATTCCCAGAATGGTGATGCCATCGGGCTTCTGCAGGTCGGAACAGATTTTGGATAACAGCTTGTTGGGCGTGATGCCGATGGAGCACGTGAGTTCCGTTGCCTCCTTGACCGCTTGCTTGATTCGGCGCGCAAGATCCAAAGTCTCGCCGGGCATATCGGTCAGATCAATGTAAATTTCGTCAATGCCGCGATTCTCGATTTGAGGCGCAATGGTGGCAACAGCCTCCTTGAATAGGCGCGAGTAATAGCGGTAGGCATCGAAATTTACCGGCAACAAGATGGCATCCGGCGCCAATTGAACCGCTTTCATGACGCCCATTCCCGAAAACACGCCGAGTGCACGCGCTTCATAGGTGGACGTCGTGATGACGCCGCGTCCTTTGTAATTACGAATCCGGGCGAATTCATGGGTGCCGTCCGGATTGACCTGCGGCTGGTGATCCCGTCCACCGCCAACGACGACGGGCTGGCCACGCAGTTCCGGATAGGTGAGGAGTTCGACGGAAGCAAAGAATGCATCCATGTCGAGGTGAGCGATGCGCTGGGGCCGGGAAGTCACAGGTCTAATCTAGAGACGAAACCGTAGGGGCAAACTCGAATTCTACTTGCTGCTAGCCATAGATCTGCTCGACGCCTCTTTCACACTCACTGGACCCATCTTTTTGTCCTCGCTATACGAAGTGCGTCACTCTCGACGCGCAACCAAGGGCATTTATGACTGGACTCAAGGAAAGAAGCATGATTGCTGGGCGTATCAACGCATTCGCCACTGATCACACTGTTACTTCGTCCCCCTGACAGGTAAAGCAGTTACTAGTCCATTGAAACAATGAAAACGCACACCATATGGGGTGCATGGGAAAAATGAATCTGAGTAAGACGGAGCGGGAGCAACTGACGAAGATGACACGGAGCCGCACGATCGGTGCGGCCTATGTGCGTCGAGCGAAGTTGATTCTGATGCTGGAAGACGGTGCGTCGCGGGACACGATTATGGAATCGCTGGGTTGCGATTCGCGTTTTATTGCCCGTTGGTTGAGCCGTTTCGCCGATGAACGCTTGGCGGGAATGTATGCGCGACACCCAGGGCGTGCGTCGAAGCAACCGGTGGCGAAATTGGAGGCACGGGTGCTGAATATGACACTCAAGAAAAAACCCAAGGATGGATCGACGCATTGGAGCAGCCGCAAGCTCGCTGCCGAATTGGGCGATGTCTCGTTTGCCACCGTCCAGCGTATCTGGCGCAAGCATGGTGTGCGCCCGCATCGCCTGGATATCCACATGGTATCCAACGATCCCGATTTCGAAACCAAGGCGGCGGATGTCATTGGCTTGTACCTCAACCCGCCAGCTCACGCCGCCGTCTTCTGCGTCGATGAGAAGACCGCCATACAAACCCTCGACCGTAAGGATCGGCAGTTGCCGCAGTCGCCGGCCGCATCCGCGTCGCCCGCAGAGCCGGGATTAGTTATGACGCAGGCGCAACACGAGCTCCGCGTTGTGGCACCGTTTCGACTCGACCTCACCGTAAGCGCGCTGCGGCGTCTGTCCACCAACATGGTGGACGTGCTTACCCCGGAGCGAGAATACGTTCGCGTGCTGGGCGGCGCGCATGCCCCCGTGTTCGTGCGCGTCAAGCAGAGTGGCCCCGAGGTGCTGACCGTTGTACTGGATGGAGACGCGGGCGACTGCGCCCAGGTACTCCCGCTGATCCGGCGGATGCTCGGTGTGGATTGCGATCTCACACACTTCAATCGAGCGGCGAAGCGGATTTCGTGGCTGGCGCCGCTCGCGGATCGCATGCGCGGCGTAAAGCCGCCGCGGTATCCGACCCTCTGGGAGGCGTGCGTCAACGCGATCGTGTTTCAGCAGGTGAGTCTCTTTGCAGCGAGCGCGATCATGCGCCGCCTGCTGATTGCACTTGCGGAACCGTTCGAGCACCAGGGCTTGACGCTGTATAAGTTCCCCGGCGTCGAACGCGTACTGGAAGGGAACGGAGACATCGCCCGTGCGGTTGGGCTCAGCGCTAACAAGTGTGCGACGTTGCGGCGCGTGGGCGAGGCGTTGGCGTCAGGTGCACTGCATGAGGAAATGTTGGAAGAGCGCGCCAGTCCCGATGCTGCAGCCCTGCTCCGGCAGATCAAAGGCATCGGCCCGTGGACGGCCACGGTCATCCTGCTGCGCGGACTCGGCCGGTTGGACGTGTTCCCGATGAATGACAGCAGCGTCGCGCGCAATCTCACGCTAGTCTCACAAGCCATGTCCGTCGACGTTGCGGCCACGCTGAATACGCTCGGCGCACAGCGAGGCATGCTCTATTATCATTTGCTGCTGGCTCGCCTGGAGGCACGCGGAGAGGCAGGACGGCCATCCGGTCCGCCCGCTTAGCCGCCTTCTGGACGGGTTGTGACGTTAAGTCAAGAATGCCTGACTCGAATGGTCGAAGTTTTCGTATTCCTTCTTCCTTTACGCGCGCGTAACGTCACAACTCGCAGCGTCCAAACCGTGCGTGCCTGTGGCGGAAGTGACCGAGTATGGGAATTTCGCGCGTTGCAACACGTTCCCCATAACTCCAAATAACGCAATGCAACGTGGTGGCTTGAAGTGCACCGAATCAATCACGATTCAAGCTGCAAAGTCTACAGAAACTCCAGCATTGGGTTTTCATGCGTGCCGAGAATCTGTTCACCGATATTTTTAGTGAAAGATAATTCCTTTGTTAGCGGCTTTTTTTGGTGTGGCCAGGAACAGGTAAGTTGACCACTTTCTCATTGAGGGCATTCCTCTTCTTCAGGCGTTCGTTTTTTTCGTCGTTGGCAAAGACGTAGCGGCCATACAAAATGCACCCCTTCATGCCCGGGTCACATGGCAAGTTGTTAACCCTGGAACACAAATCGTTGACTTCGTGTGGACAACCCCATGAGCCAGCCATAAATCCTCTTATCCTATAAGCTGTTTTCAGAAAAAAAAGTTACCAAAACTTCAATCTCCACCATGCTGGCCAGCTTCGATTGATTGAGGGCGAGGTAGATCAACGCCCGTAGTGCGATGTCCGTAAGTGTTGCCAAGCCACATGGTCTTTTTAAGAAATATAAACCATATCGCTTTAATCGCAGTGAAGTGATAATCTATAGATGTATAAATAATACTGCTTATTTACAGCCATGGTCAATATCAAATCATCACCGAATTTCGGCGTGGTCAAGGGCGCATTGCGGCGTGTCATAGATCCAGAATTGGATATGAACATCGTGTCAGGTTTGCAGGCAACTTGCGTTCGAGAACTATTGTTAGGAGACGCCCCATGACTTACGTTGTGACCGAATCCTGCATCAAATGCAAATATACGGATTGCGTCGATGTTTGCCCGGTAGACGCGTTCCGCGAAGGGGAGAACTTCCTGGCAATCGATCCCGAGGAGTGCATCGATTGCACCTTGTGCGTAGCCGAATGTCCAGTCGATGCAATTTTTGCCGAAGAGGATGTGCCGAAGGATCAGTATGCGTTTATCCGGCTCAACGAGGAACTGTCCAGGCAATGGAAATGTATTTCGGCGACCAAGGCACCTTTGCCCGAAGCAGACCTGTGGTCCAAAGTGAAAAACAAACTCGACAAGTTGATTCGCTGATTGACGGAGGACCGATGAAACGCTGCAGTAGCCTGGCCTGGCTTTCCCGGCAACACCATGTGACGCTGGTGCTGGCGAAGCATGCGCAGCGCACCGGCACGGACAGCACGGAGGCCACGCGCCAATTGATGGCTCATGCCGTCGAAATTTTTGAGCGTGAACTGGAGCCTCACTTTCATGTCGAGGAAGAGACGCTGCTTCCCTCATTGACGGCTGCGGGAGAAACCGATCGAGTCAGGCGCACTCCGGACGAACACAAAGAATTGCGCTGCCTGACCAGCCGGCTCAGGGCAGGAGATGCGGCAAGCCTGCGCCGCTTCGGCGACATATTGGAAGCTCACGCCAGATTCGAAGAGCGCGAACTGTTTGCGGTTGCCGAGTCGGTCCTGGCACCCGCGGCCACAGCGACCTTGTTGCAGGGGCGCTGATGGGCAGCCGAGAACTGCTTGCTCCCGTCGCCGTCTGGCGCAAGAATCTCGGCCAGACGCCTGCGCCGGAAACCGCAGCACTGTTGTCGCGCAGCCTATGCACGCAACACATAAGGATCAATCACCATGCAGCCACGCCTCTCGCTCGACAAAGACAAACTAAAATTTCTGCTACTTGAAGGCATTCACCCTTCTGCGGTTGAAGCCCTCAAGCAGGATGGTTACCATCAGGTGGAAACGCATACCCATGCGCCCATCGGCGCAGAGTTGATCAAGGCGATCGGCAATGCGCATTTCGTTGGCTTGCGTTCTCGCACCCGTCTGACTGAAGAAGTTCTGAGTCAGGCACCGAAGCTGACCGCCATTGGATGCTTTTGCATCGGCACCAACCAGGTCGATCTGCGGGCCGCCGCACGGCGCGGTATCCCGGTCTTCAACGCCCCTTTTTCGAATACACGCAGCGTCGCTGAGCTGGTGCTTGGCGAGATCATCATGCTCTTGCGCAACATCCCGGAGAAAAACGCGATCCTGCATCGTGAAGGCTGGGTAAAGAGTGCCTCCAACTCCTATGAGGTGCGCGGAAAAACACTCGGCATTATCGGCTACGGCCATATTGGCACACAGATCGGGGTACTTGCCGAGCAACTTGGGATGGCCGTCATATTTTATGATATCGAAAACAAGCTGGCGCTGGGGAATGCCCGGCCAATGCATTCACTGGTTGACTTGCTGGAATCTGCCGATGTAATCAGCCTGCACGTGCCGGAAACCTCGGCCACGCAAAACATGATCGCGGCGCCGCAAATAGCACAGATGCGGCGCGGGAGCTGTCTGATTAATGCCTCGCGTGGTACGGTCGTCGATATTCAAGCGCTCGTCGATGCACTTGAGTCCCACCATTTACAGGGTGCTGCGGTCGACGTCTTTCCAGCGGAACCCAAGGGCAATGACGAACCTTTCAAGTCGCCATTAGTGCGATTCGATAATGTCATTCTTACTCCGCACATTGGCGGCTCGACTGCCGAAGCGCAGGCCAATATCGGTGTCGAGGTGGTAACCAAGCTGATCCGTTACAGCAATAATGGTTCAACGACATCGGCGGTAAATTTTCCCGAGGTCTCGTTGCCGGAACACAGCGGAAAGTGCCGTCTGTTGCATATTCACAGGAATGTGCCGGGGGTTCTGGCGCGGATCAACGAACGCTTTTCACAAGCAGGCATCAATATCGCCGCGCAATACCTGCAGACCAGCGTAGACGTGGGATACGTGGTGATCGATGTGGACGCCTCGGCAAGCGAAATTGCGCTCGACCAACTGGCGTCAATCGAAGGCACGATTCGTTGCAGAATTCTTTATTAAAGCTTAACCTGCAATCGAACCATTGGTCGAAAAATGGAATTGGCCAACGTTGCAGTCTGAAATGTGCTTTGAACAATTTGGGGACCGTTAATGAAATCCGGGGCATCTACAGGACGCCCCAGGTGGGCGAATGCGAGATCGCCACACCGACGATATAAGCCACGCTAAGCAGCGCTGAGAAGAAATACGCGAGGCGGTGCTGTGTGTGCTCCCCCAAGGCCTGCCTGGCAAGCAGAATGTAGACGAACAAGACCACGACCTTGGCAGTGAGCCAACTGTTCACGAAGGGATACTGGTGAATCTGGAAGGCAAGCCATAGTGCCGATCCAAGCAGGACTGTGTCGACCACATGGGGTGCGATGCGCAGCGACATCCGGTGACGCCAAGGCTTTTCTTGTAACTGCAGGGCTTCGCGCAGAATAAACAGCGCAATGCTGATAATGACGCAGGCGATGTGTAGCAGTTTAACGACGGAGTAGGTCATCTCTTCTCCAGAAGACGGAAAAATCGAAATCATGATGTATGGTTCTCGGTCAGATATGGATTCATATGCCCTGGCTATTTTCATTGATGCTTTCGGTTCTGTCGCGAAGTTTTGGCTGGTTGAGCAGGGTGGTCTTGGAATAGTGGTCTTATGCAGTGAGTGAATGGAATTGTGCGGCGGGAGTGACATCAACCCTGCGAGTCAACAACATTCGCCAATTGTTACGTACAGGACGCTTGCGTTGAGGAGGCTCCTTTTCTAATTGCGACGTGCACTTCAGCACTCACCAGTTGAGGCTCGAGCGATCCAAGTCGAGTCCCTGCTCTTCTATCCTCTCTCTTTAAATCGGCGATAACTGATCGGATACGCCAAGTACCAAAGTACTCTCCACAAAATGAGACCAGAACTGACTGCCGTTGAAATCAATCATGTCGCATGTCACTCGGACATCATTACGCTTGAGCGTACGCGACCCTGGCCTCGGCGTAAACATTGTGGCTTAATCCGAAATAGTTGCTGGCAGCGCCTCAGATTTCCAGCATCACCCATTAAAAGATGTATAAATATTGACATCTTTAATAAGATGTATTTATGATGCCGCTTATGGCAGTTTGCCAGTCATGAGAGGAAAAGGGTAGTGAAATGAATACATTACGCAGACTATGGCTCTGGCTCGGAGCCATTTTTCTATTGTCCTTCGCGGCACCTGGGCGAGCATCAGCCAGAGCTTATGGTTTGCCCGCTCGCCCGAAGTCGTTCATTCCGCAGTCATGACGACCCTGGTGTGGTTGCGGGTACCAGGTGATGTCGTATTTGCAGTCGGCGTGTTGTTCCTTGCCGTATTTGCGGTACGCTTGTTGGCCAAGCCAACTGTTTCCAGAAATGCAAAACCTGTACCCGTATCCGCCTCTGTTTCTCATTGAGCAGGCTTCTCGACGTCGAGCCCGGCAATCTGATTGCCGGGCCCGCTTGCAACCATGCCTCCAGTAAATCCCATGTCGAAATCAGTAGCGCCTACCATTCGGGTCACGCCCGATCTGCTGCGCAAGTACGACCGACCGGGTCCTCGCTACACCTCTTATCCCACGGCCGTCGAATTCAATCCTGCCTACGACGCGTCTGCGTACTTCGACTCACTGCACGACGCGGCGATGCGCCCGGACGATCCCCTTTCGCTTTACCTGCACCTGCCATTCTGCGAGCACCGGTGCACGTTCTGCGGGTGCAACGTGGTCATTACCCAGCATCGGGAAGTATTGCAAAAATACTTGAGCTACTTGTATCGCGAGCTTCGCGAGGTGGCACGGCGACTGGGACAGCGGCGCAAGATAGTGCAGTACCACTGGGGTGGGGGTACACCGACCTATCTGAAGATTGAAGAGATACGCGCACTGCACCGTGTCGTGACCGAGTGCTTTGAAGTCCTGCCGGATGCCGAGGCGGCAATCGAGGTTGATCCTCGCGTCACCAGTCGTGAGCAGATCAGCCTCCTGCGCTCGTTAGGCTTTAACCGTCTCTCGATGGGGGTGCAGGACTTCGATCCCGAGGTTCAGGCGATCATCAACCGCAACCAGACGGAATACCAGACGCGCGAGCTCTTTGCGCACAGCCGGAGTGTCGGATTCCCATCGATCAACGTCGACCTCATTTACGGCTTGCCGTTGCAGAAGCCGGAAACCTTCGCCAAGACCCTCGATACCGTGATCGAGCTGAGGGCTGATCGCGTCGCGGTCTACTCTTATGCCCACGTGCCGTGGCTGCGGACCCAGCAAAAGGGCTTCGACCCCGCCTTGCTGCCATCGGCCGAACAAAAGCTCGAGCTGTTTTGCCTCGCGCGTGAAGCGTTTTTGCAGGCCGGTTATTGCCAGATCGGGATGGATCATTTCTCCCTACCGGAAGATGAACTGGCCAAGGCCGTCGAGACGCGCACGCTCTCGCGCAATTTTATGGGGTATACGGTCAAGGCGGCGCCAGATATGATTGGCTTGGGAGTCTCTGCAATTGGCGACGTGGCAGGTTCCTATGCCCAGAACGAGAAGAAACTCCCACGCTACTACGACGCGATTGAGAAGGGCTCGCTCCCGATCGAGCGGGGATACCGGCTCAGTGCCGACGACCAGATCCGACGCTTCGTCATCACTCAGTTGATGTGCAATTTCCATCTTGACTTGCGAACGGTCGAAGAGCGCTTCGGAATTGTGTTCGAGAATGCATTTGAGCGTGAGCTTTCGGAGCTGGCCAGCCCCGACGGCTTGACCGCGAATGGCTTTGTCACCGTGAGCCGTGAAGCAGTGCACGTGGAGCCGCTGGGGCATTTGTTCGTGCGCAATATCGCGATGCTGTTCGACCGCTACCTGCTGGACAAGAATGCCGACGCTCGGATTTTTTCAAGGACGGTCTGACGTGCACCCCAGAGTTGTGGCTGTTTTTCAGGCGCGAGTCCGTATAAGCGCCGCAGCGATAACAAGTTTCGCAATTGCCTCTTATGAATAAAAAATCACAATACGATTGGGATCCAAGGTCTGACGCTGTTCTGAATGATCCTATTGCTGCGTATGATGAAATGCGCGCCCGTTGTCCGGTGGCTTACAGCGAGTATTTGAACTGGTCCTTGTTCAAACACGAAGACGTGGTACGGGTGCTTAATGATCCCCAATCTTTCAGCAATGTCGTATCCAGCTATCTTTCTGTGCCCAATGGCATGGATCCGCCTGAGCATACCGAATACAGGCAGATTATCGAAACCTATTTCAGCCCGCAACGGATGGAGACCTTTGCTCCGGTATGCCGAAACATTGCAAACAATCTGGTTAAGGAATTGCCCAAAGGCGGGGAGACCGAGCTGACGGCGGTACTTGCCCAGCCTTTTGCCTTAAAAATCCAATGTGCGTTTTTGGGGTGGCCAGCATCGCTGCACGAGCCACTACGCCACTGGATACGCAAGAACCATGCGGCCACCCTACGCAAAGACAAAGCCGCCATGGACGATGTGGCTCTCGAATTCGACGGCTACATCAAAGGCTTGTTGGATGTGCGCCGCAAGGCCGGCGTGAACGCGCCTGATGACATTACGGCCAGCCTGCTCGGGGAAAAGGTAGGAAAGCGGCAGCTTGATGATGAAGAAATTGTCAGCATTCTGCGCAACTGGACCGTAGGCGAGCTAGGCACGATTGCCGCCTGCGTAGGAATCCTGGCTCACTATCTGGCCGAGCACGCCGAAATCCAAAAACTGTTGCGGGAGCAAATGTCGTTATTGCCGATAGCAATTGACGAGATTTTGAGGATTCATGCTCCGCTCATTGCCAACCGCCGGATGATCACCAAGCCCGTCGAAATTGGTGGACAAAAGCTGGAGGTTGGTGATCGCATAACTCTTCTTTGGGCTTCGGCCAACCGGGACGAAGCCATCTTTGGGGATCCTGATGAGTTCCGACTCGACCGCGATCAGAAAAAAAACCTGCTGTATGGTGCCGGCATCCATATTTGTCCGGGTGCGCCGCTGGCCCGACTGGAATTGTGCAGCGTCATGGAAGCGTTGCTGAGCCATACCACACGCATTGCCCTGGTACCGGGCAATGCGCCCGTGAACGCAATCTACCCCGGTAGCGGATTTTCTTCTTTGCCCCTGTGGATTCAATGATGCTTTGGGCGAGGCACTTCTGCCAGATCAAGTCTGAACTCCCATAGTTTATTGTTGGTGCGTTCGCGGCGCAGCAGCACTTAGAAGAACTTTTAACTACAGCCACTTTGATTACGTGGAATTGATAGTTGGCCTCGTGCGCCGGCAGCCTGGTTCTCACGTTTCTCCAAACCGCTTCGACGGTGCAAAAATCCGCTCGGTGAGGTTATCCATCTTAATGCCGGCTTGTCTGCCGCGGGAACCGAGACCCTTTAACGCCGAAGTGTTTTTCTCTCGCAATCTCATCGTGAGCGATCCTTGGACGACGTCTGGCAATGAGGTTCTGGATTGGCTGCGGGTGCACGGCTGTGAAGGCGCACGAAGAATATTAGCAACAAGACGAATGCGCTGCTCCATATCATCGATGCAATCACGAGCAGCGGTTGCGGATCAAGCGCCGCCAGTTCCCGTGCCAGCACCGCCGTGCCAATCAGGATGGTCGCCCCAATCCGCACGCGGGCCCGTGAAGGATCCTGCCGCGCCTTGAGCGTCCACGTCATGGCCATCACATTGAGTGTAAGCGTGCCGAGGGCACCCACCGTAATAATATGCAGCGCGGCGAGCTGGTAACGGCCTTCGGCGAGCGCGGCGCCGTACAGCATCAGGCCGATGGCGAGCCATGCGTAACCCGCAGCGAGGCACAATAAGTCTGGCCTGCCACGCAGCCCCCATAGGCGCCAGCGCAACAGGCGCACCGCAGCGAGCGCTCCAGCGATGATCGTCGCCGCGGCTGCCAACAAGGCGAACGGTGACCGGTTGTCGCACAGCGACGCCACGATGGCGACCACCATGGCAATGATTAACCCACCTTCGATACGCGGCTGCACGCGGGCGACGAGGTTACCCCCTTGCCGATAGAACTGGACGGCGACCGTTGCCGCAATAATTCGTCCGCCCATGAACAGCATCAATAGGGCAAGAAGTAAAACTACCATGATGGGTACGGCGTGCTCGGTGCCAGCGAAGCCCGCATGCCGAGCAAGCTGAAACGCGATGCCGCTGATGCAAATAGTCACCAGCACCAGGGGCAGCGCTTGATTGCGCCACTTTTTTGCGGCGCTGGACAGTCGCGGTACGAGTTGCATGGCCAGCAGCGCAACGAACGCGATATTCGCCGCAGCCGCAGTCATGCTTTGGGGGGCACAGAGAAACGCTGCGCGCGCGATTACCCACAGTCCCGCCAGCAGCACCAGACGCGGTATCGCCATAGGGCCGAGCTGGTTGCCCGCTACCACGGCCAGCGCAAAACCGAACAGCATCTCGTGCGCGTGTCCGGTTGAGGATGCCAGCGCTGGAAATGCATCCGTGAGCCCGAGGATCGCGAACACCGAGGCGGGCAAAACGAAAATCGCGTAGGCCGTCGCCAGCGGGAAGAAGATCGAGTAACCAGCAATTCGTCGACGCAGACGTGCGCTGTCAGGATGCCCTTCAGAGTGTAGCAAGTGACTGGTTTCCGCCATATTTCCATAACGAGTCGAAACCATTATTTAGGTGTAGGTAAGTATTCGATGTAAACGCGCCGACTGGCAACTGAATTTTCGTCAAATTGAAAAACACCGGCCGTCGATCTTTCATTTTTTGTTTCCCGAGGTCAAAGCAGGTTTGCCTTCATATACCGTGCCTCGATGCATTGCGGGCCACAGAAGTGATAGAGGTAGTCGGCGCCTTCGAAGCTGGTCGCCACGGCCGCGTAAATTCTTGTGTGACAGTGGTCACACTCAATCGGGATATCCAGAGCCGCAGGCTTGAGACTATTATCGCTGCCGAACTGGCAATCCGGAATCTCACTGGACCCTGGACCCATCAGCTTTCCGTGATCTGCGTGAGAGGCTGGTACGAAGCTGGTGAGGTGGTGATACGGCAATGGAATCGCTGGCGGGAAATGTTTCAGAGAGTGCTTCATCGAGTAGCCACTCATCGTGTCCCTCCGCATGCCGCGGTGGCTCTGACGAGATCGTTTCGGGCAATTTCGTCGGAAAATTAAAAGTGCTGCGAGGTTTGTTAGCCATGATATGCCTCGATTCGGACTGAAAAACTCAGAGCCCCTTACAGCCAAAATGTTTCATTGGGAGCCGACGTTGATCGGGAGTCCGCTGCCGTCAGCTCATGCGACCGCTATCGACTGCCTGGGCGATATGGTGGCACACCGCACAATAGCGTTCCTCGACGTCCCTGCCGAATAGAGGATCCGGCTCGGATTGGGTTTTGGCGTTGATCGTCTTCCAGTCCTCGTCGCGCAGCAGCTGTTCAGCCAATACAAAAAGGTTATTTTCCTCCCTGTCCATATGGGTGCGGTAGTAAGTGATATACAGGAGGCCGGGCGCTTCTATCATCTGTCGCGGCATAAGCGCGCCCGCGATGACGCTCTCCAGGTTTTCGTGAAGACGAGTTCCGGACTCCGCGATCACGCGATGTTGCCTGGCAAGTTCTTCGACGCTTCGCGCTGCGTGGGAATCGCGCTCCAAAAGACATGAAAAAATGACATCCTCCCTTGGATGATGAAAATGATCGGGATAGCGGATCATGTAATGCAGTATGTCAGTCATGAGCTGGTAATCAGGCTGCTCTTCGTGGTGAAATAGACTCAACTGCGTCTCGAGCAAATTAAGCAGTTTTCTGAAGTTCCCATGTTCTTCCTTTAATTTCGCAATTTCATTTGCCATGGCCATCTCCTATGGATTTAACTTTAGGCTCGCGAATAGACGAGTGCCTGTGAGATTCGGATGTTTCACTGAGGTGTCTTGGCATGCCAAAACCGGTGAAGTGGAGGCCAAAACAGTACGAAAAATAAGATTGGCCTCGATAGGTTGGGATTGCCTCAATCGCGCAGTTTGGGGCGCGCTGGGCTTGATTGCAATCACGCACGCCTCAGCAGAATGGTAACCAGAAGCGAGGAATCTTCCAGCGCTTTGACTGCATGCGGCTCTGCGTCGGATAGGTAGACCATGCTTCCTGTACGAAGTATCTGTGTTCGCCCGTGGGCCTCGAACTCCAGCGCTCCTTCCAGGCACTGAATTGTGATCGCACCGGACGCTTTGTGATCAGGAGCCGCCTTGCCGGCCGGCAACACCAGCCGAAAGACCTCGAGGTGATCTGCCCTGACCAGCGTACTTGAAGACGTCTGACGCAGATTCGCGCCAAGTGGACGAACATCTATCAATTCACCGGATGCCGCGTGGGGGATGGCCATGAAAGCTCCCTCCTGTAGTAAAGAATGGGGTAGTTCAGATTGAACCGTCCCACGTTGGTTATAGACCGAAATGGTCGATTGGTCTTAATCCGCATGTGCATGCGCCCCGGCCTCGGAATAATGGCCTTTAGCGGGTTCTTTAGTTACTTCGTAGAGCCGTTCAACATAGTGGATGTACTCGACGTAGGCTTCAATAAATTCCCGCCCGGCCGCAACGTCGTCCCTGTTGAAATTCTTTTTGGAAATCACAGCATTGAATTGTTCGCGCAGGCCTTTTTGAACTCTCTCCGTGAGCAGCTTGACTACCGGTTCCACAGAACCCGTCTCAAGTGCCTTATCGCCTGCGGGAATGGCGGGACCAAGATCGCGGCCGGCAGGTTTGATTCCGGTGTAAGGCGCCCCTTCTCCAGCTCGATGCACGCGCACCAGGGTCTCGAAGAAGTAATTGTCAGCCAGTTCCCTGGCCGAGGGATTCAACTTTCTGACCTCGAGCGTCTTGCGAAATGCGTCCTTGATCTGCGCTTCGTCCGTATGTTGCACCCAGATCAGCACGCGATTCACATTTCCCGTGTCGAGCGCTTGTTGCGCTGCCTTGACTACAGGTCCATCCACGCCATCGCAATGTGCTGATGCTGGAGCCGCGAACAGTAATGCCATTGAGATTGCCGCCAAGGCTGAAGCTTTGGTGCTGATTTGATGAAAATTCATGATTGATAATTCTCCATTGTTGGTAGTGGACTTGATATCTGCTACCAATATTTTTCGAAAGCCATCTGGCCGGACACGCCGCGGCGACTACTGGCGAAGCTGCGTGAACTCAGCAGCTGCCGTAGCTCGCGAGCCAGTTCCGGGTTGCCGCAGATCATCAGGCGCGAATCGGCGACGCTGAGCGGTACCCCCGCCGACTGTTCCAGACGACCAGCGGCAAGAAGTCGCGGGATGCGATCCGCAAGCGGGCTCGCGCCGGGTTCGCGAGTGATGACAGGAAGATAGCTAAGCCGCGCCCCGCCGCCAGTCAACAACGCTTCATTTGGGATTGCGGCAATTTCGTCGCGATACACGAGTTCGGCAGAATGGCGCACGCTATGGACCACGATTAATTGTTCGAACGTCCGCCACGGCAGCGGATCGCGCAATATCGAGAGAAACGGACCAATTCCCGTGCCGCTGGCCAGCAGCCAGAGATCCCGGCCCGGCGCCAATTGGTCAACGGTGAGAAAGCCATAACTGGACTTTTCGATTTTTACCTCGTCGCCGACGCGCAGTCTGCCGAGTTGTTCCGAAAAGGCGCCACCCGGCACCAGCACGGCGATGAATTCCAGATAATCGTCGCCGGCAGCGGACACCATCGAAAAAGGGCGCCAGACCGTATCGTCGCCGAAACCTAGCCCGAGGCGCGCATAGTGTCCGGGCGTAAAGCGAAAGTCGCGATTGCGCGTGGTGCGGAAGGACAGCAGTGTCGACGTCCAGTAACGAATCGACAGCACCTTCTCAGTCGTCCATTTCTCCCCAGGGTTCTGTCGAAGAATCTCAGTGGCCGATTCAGCGATGACGTTCATCACACGCCTCCTTGAACAGCCCGCTTGCCGAAAATGACGCTTGTTGCCATGGTCAAAATGAATATCGGCAGGGACAGCAGGCCCAAAGCCAGAAGCGGCAAGCGGGCCAGGGTTGCAGATCGCTCATTGTTCGCTCCGCTCAGTTCGAACTGCTCCGCGCGGTGGTGGGTGTGGCAGTGGTATCGGGCTTGCCGATTTTCACCTGCCAGACTTCGGGGCCGCTTTCCAGGTAATCCCAAGTGAACTTCTCTTTCGATTCGGCCTGGAACTGGTAGAAGAGCGGTTTGGGATCGTGATCGTTGATCAGCAACAGCGCCTCTCCGGCGGCAAGCTCGTCGAAGCTGCCGAAAATCAGCGGATGACGCTCGCGCGGCGCAATGGAACGAACATCGATGGTGGTTTTGAAGCTGGGTGTCTTGCTCATGGTTCTGCTCCTATAGGAGTGGGGGTGAAATGCAGGGGGAAGGTTTAACATGGTCGAGAATTATTCGAGTTTGCTGCCGGGTTGCCTTATCCATCATCGATGGATTCCAGGGCGGCTCCCAGACCAGACGCACATCGAGCTGCATTGTCTGCGGCAGCGCCTCTTGCAGCGCGACGTGGACATCATCGAGAATCATCTCGCCCATCGGACAAGCCGAAGAAGTCATGGTCATTTCGATCAGCAACTGATCGGAGGTGACATCGATACGGTAGACCAATCCCATGGCGACGATATTCTTGCCTACCTCGGTATCAACGACCTGGCGCAGGATGTCCCGTACCTGCTCCATGTCGATTTGCGGTCTGGTTGGGGCAACCGAGAGTTCGCTGGCCATGATCTGATTAAAAGCTGTAGAATTAATGTCGCTTTATCGTAACACTGGTTTTTTTATAAAGCAATATATTATCTACTGCTTATAATGTCCACATGAAACTGACGACTTTTAGTGATTACACTCTGCGTGTGCTGATGTTCCTGACCATCAACCGGGACAGGCTTGCCACCATTCCGGAAATCGCGGCCGCCTACAACATCTCGGAGAATCATCTGATGAAGGTGGTGCATCAGCTGGCGCGCTCGGGGGTCATCGAGTCGGTGCGCGGCAAAGGCGGCGGCATCCGCCTGGCGCATGAACCAGAGGACATCCGGCTAGGGCAGATCATTCGCGCCAGCGAAAGCAGCGCGCCCATCGTCGAGTGCTTGGGCGTGGAAGAAAGTGCCTGCAGCATCGTGCCAGCCTGTCGCCTGAGAGACATCCTCGTCAGCGCCTTCGCTACGCTTTACGATGTACTGGACGAACATACGCTGGCCGACCTCGTGGGCAATCGCCGCGCACTGAAGCGAGTCCTGGTGCGTGCCCAGCTTAGCTAAGCCTCACTACCTCGGACAATGAAGGGAAAGCCCGTGAACCGCCGCCTCAGTCAACTTGTTTTGGCTCTCTTCGCACTGGGCTTCGGCCTTCTCACGATAATATCCGGTGGTCATGTATTGTTCGGAGACGAAGCAGCCCGCCGATCGGTAGGCCACTATGTCCCTTTCGTCCTATGGTTCAACTTCATAGCTGGCTTTGCTTATGTAAGTGCCGGTTTCGGCATCCTGCGTAGTCATCCATGGGCTGCCAAGTTGGCCCTCGGCATCGCCGTCACTACTTTCCTCGTCTTCGTGAGCTTGGGTATCCATATCGCAATGGGAGGCGCTTTTGAGGTCCGCACCATCGTCGCCATGACTTTCCGCACGCTGACCTGGTGTGCAATTTATATTGTGCTTTCTCGGTTTCTCATACAATCTCGAAAACTTACGCAGTAAAAAATTACAAGCGCTCTCCTTGCCATCAATACACAGCGCAACGCATTATAAGGAAGGAGCAAAGCTCAAGATGAAATTGTCGGCTCGACCGCTCTGGCGCTGACCCGGCAGATCAAAGGCAAGCTCTTGATCATTTGGGATGGCCTCAAGGCCCACAAGAGCAGATTGGTACGCGAGTTCGTCGAATTGAAAGGCGATCGCATCGTGCTCGACTACCTGCCGCGGCTGCCTGCGGTCATCACGAGCGGATCATTGGTGAGCATGCCTCATTGGTCCTTTATCTTCCCGCTGAACTGCTTCCAAATGCCGTGAAAGCGATCCTGGTTCATGTCGATCCAACCCTTTCTTGCATCGTGCGTCGATTTTCAAATTATGTTCCCCCTGGAATCGGGGTTCTGTACGTTGGCAGACATACGGCTAGAACATATTTCATTATGGTTGTTTTGTGTGGAATAGTTGCCGCTGAAAGCCACCACCATCATGGCTGTCGACTTGCGCTACAAGTTGAACATGATGCTCAGATTCATCCAGTAAACAACTTTTGGAGGCAGACGTAAATGAATAGCGCAAAAATTGTCGGAATAATACTGATCGTACTGGGCGGTCTTGGACTCGCTTATGGTGGCTTCAGTTATACCAAAGAGACCACCAAGGCAAAGCTGGGTTCGCTGGAACTCAAAGTGCAGGAACAGGAAACGGTCAACGTGCCGTTGATCGTTAGCGCGGGTAGTATTGCTGTCGGAATATTCCTGCTCGTCGCAGGCAAGACGAAGTAGTTGAACGATCGCCTGCTACCGGATGTCACTGCGGCCCATACATCATAACGCGATGGTCAGGATGCTTTTGGCATCCTGACCATCGCAGAGTCAACTACTTGGGGTTTTACTTCGTGCCGGTGACTTCGACCTCGACACGACGATTCGGTTTTCGATGCATTGATTGCAGACCCCGTAGGGTGATGTTCGATTCGGACAGCCGCACCATTCTTGAGGATTCGCTATTCCATGCCGCTTGCCACGAAGTGCGGATTGTCGAGCCCCTCCTTGCCATAGCGCAACTCGTCACCTTTCAGGGTTTTTACATGTCCGCCGGCAGCCCTGAGTACGGCATGTCCAGCGGCGATGTCCCATTCCATGGTGCGGCCGAGACGCGGGTACAGGTCGGCTTCGCCGGCAGCGACGAGGCAAAGCTTGAGTGACGATCCGGCATTGACCGCTGCCGCGATCTTGCGTCCGGCGAGGAAGGCGTCGAGCGCGGCCGCATCGCCATGTGAGCGGCTGGAGACGACGGTCAGTCCTGCGGCGGGTGCCGTGCGACAGCGAATCGGACGGCGTATGCCATTATCCTCGACGAAGGCGCCTTCCCCGGCGATGCCGGCGAAGAGCCGATTCAGCACCGGTGCCAGGACCACGCCCAGCGCCGGTTGACCATTCTCGATCAAGGCAATGTTGACGGTGAATTCGCCGTTGCGGCTGATGAACTCCTTGGTACCGTCGAGAGGATCGACCAGCCAGAAACGTTCGGCCACCTTGGGGATGCGGCCCGCTGCGACGGCTTCTTCGGAAATGACAGGAATATCCGGAGCGATTTTCGCCAGCGCCGCAAGGATGACGGCTTCGGCTTTTTCATCCGCTTCGGTGACTGGGGAAGCATCGTCCTTGCCGCGTACGGCAAAGTCGGTTGCATAGATGTCCAGAATTACCGTTCCTGCAGTGCGAGCGGTGGCAATTATCCGGTCCAGCAACTGACTGGGGCTTTGGCTCATGAACATCCTCCTTTTTCGACAGTATCCAGTGTAGTGCTGCATTCTTGATGGAACATTCAGAAAAACACTCGTCATTCCACGGGGATCTCCTTTGGCCATTCCCGCGCAGGCAGGAATCCAGCGTCTTTACTGCAAAGTCACTGGGTCCCCGCCTGCTCGGGAGCGACGAAACCGAGCAATAGCGAAGAGAACCAGGTGTGGGTATCTGCCCGGTGTGGCCCTTGGCCATTCGCGGGGGACGACAAAACCTTGGTTCATACGCCGCTCTTGGCGCGCAACTCCACACTAGCCTAACTGAGCCATAAGGGCTAATATTGCGAAATTAAAGTTTTAGTTATTGCCATGCCCTCAATCGACTCACGCAGACTGACGACGGAAGTGCTCAATGAAAAGCGCCGTGAAGCGGTACGCCTGCGTCAGGCCGGCACCCCGCTGGCCGAGGTATCGCGACTCACGGGACTCAGCGCTCCCACGATTATTTCGGCCAGGAAGGCTTTTCTCGCGGGGGGATGGGAAGCCGTCGCGGTCCGCGCGCGGGGGCGTGGTGTCGGAGAAGGGCGGCTGATCTCCTTTGAGCAGGAGGCTGCCGTGTTCGGCCAGATGGTCGACCACGCCCCGGACAAGCTCGGTCTGCCCTATTCCCTATGGCAAGTGGCAGCGATCAAGGCGCTGATTCATCAACTGACCGGCACCACTCTTCCTGAGCGCAGCATAACCAACTACCTGAAGCGCTGGGGTTTGTCGGTGATCAAGCCTTTTGCCAGGCTGGATGCCGGTTCCTGGCCGCTGAAAAAATGGCGCAAAACCATCTATCCGAGCATTATTGAACGCGCTCAAAAAGAGGGTGCCGAAATATTTTGGGTAGATGAGATTCCTCTGCGCTCAGAGAGCTTGACTGCCGATGTTTTGCCCCATCAACGCCGCTGTGCGGTGCGAGCCGTTACCAATCGCGGCAAGCAAATGTGGTTGATCTACGAGGGCGTGTTGCGGGCACCGATCCTGATCGAGTTCCTTGATCGTTTGCAAAAGACTGCCAATGGCAAAGCCTATGTCATTCTGGAGGGCGCGCAATGGCGCCGGGCCTCATCCTTGAGCGCATGGCTGGCGGAACGGCATGATCATTTGCTGGCCTTTCAATTGCCTGACCCGGTCGGAACGGCGGACGTCGCCGCTGGACCCCGCCAGGAGCAAGCGTCGGGACTCGCTGTTCGAACTTTGCCATTGGAGCATAAGCAGTTCGATATCTTCTCTTCGCAGATTAAACATTTAATTACCCAATCAACCGTTGGCTGCGGCTCCTATGATGCAAAAAGCCCAAAAGAAGGATTGCAATCCATGACGCTTACTCACCTGCAACGACTTGAAGCCGAAAGCATCCACATCATGCGTGAGGTGGTGGCCGAGACTGAGAATCCGGTCATGTTGTATTCCATCGGAAAGGACAGTGCGGTAATGCTGCATCTGGCAATGAAGGCGTTTTATCCCGCCAAGCCGCCTTTTCCGCTGCTGCACGTCGATACCACCTGGAAGTTCAAGGCCATGTACGAGCACCGCGACCGCATGGCCAGGGAACTGGGCATGGATCTTTTGGTACATATCAATCCAGAAGGGCTGGCGAAGGGCATCAATCCCTTTACCCACGGTTCGGCAATTCATACCGACATCATGAAAACCGAAGGACTGAAGCAGGCGCTCGAAAAATATGGTTTCGATGCTGCTTTCGGTGGTGCCCGTCGCGACGAGGAAAAGTCGCGCGCCAAGGAACGAATTTTCTCCTTTCGTTCCAGCGCCCATCGCTGGGATCCGAAAGCGCAAAGACCGGAATTGTGGAAGCTCTACAACGCGCGCAAGCACAAGGGCGAAAGCATCCGCGTCTTTCCGCTGTCGAACTGGACCGAACTCGACATCTGGCAGTACATCCATCTGCAGAACATCCCGATTGTCCCGCTCTACTTTGCCAAACCAAGACCAGTCGTGGAGCGCGACGGCATGCTGATCATGGTCGATGACGAGCGCATGCCGCTGCGCGAAGGCGAGGTACCGATGATGCGCAAGGTGCGTTTCCGCACTTTGGGCTGCTATCCGCTCAGCGGCGCGGTGGAATCCGAAGCCGAAACGCTGGAAGAGGTAATCCAGGAAATGCTGCTGACCAGGACCTCGGAGCGCCAGGGCCGAATGATCGATCACGATTCCGCCGGTTCAATGGAAAAGAAGAAACAGGAGGGGTACTTTTGATGAGCCCCCACATTCGCGGCTGTGCCGCTTCACTGCCCCCCGAGGGGGTAACGGTCTCCCTTGGGGCGGCCCTGCGAGAGACCTGCTAATGGCACACGTTTCCGACCTGATTGCGACCGATATCAGCGCCTACCTGAAGTCGCATGAGCACAAGAGTCTGCTACGTTTTATCACCTGCGGCAGCGTCGATGACGGCAAGAGCACGCTGATCGGCCGCCTGCTCTACGAATCAAAAATGCTGTTCGAAGACCAGATGGAAGCACTGGAAGCGGACTCGAAAAAAATGGGAACGCAGGGCGAACAGCTCGATTTTGCCTTGCTGGTGGACGGCCTGACCGCCGAACGCGAGCAGGGCATCACCATCGACGTTGCCTACCGCTTCTTTTCCACCGATGTGCGCAAGTTCATCGTGGCGGATACGCCGGGCCATGAGCAGTACACCCGCAACATGGTGACGGGTGCGTCAACGGCTGATGTCGCGATATTGATGATCGACGCAAGAAAGGGAGTCCTCACCCAAACGCGCCGGCACAGTTATCTGGTTTCGTTGATAGGAATCCGAAACGTGGCGGTTGCCATCAACAAGATGGATCTGGTCGACTATTCGGAAAAGACCTTCAAGGCGATTGTCGAAGACTACATGGCCTTTGCCAAGGATCTCGGCTTCGGCAACATTACCTTTATTCCAATGTCGGCCTTCAAGGGCGACAACATTACCGCACCCAGCGAGAACACACCGTGGTATCACGGCACCACACTGATGGGCTATCTCGAAACCGTTCAGATCGACGAAGAGCGCCTGCAAAAATTATCCTTCCGTATGCCAGTGCAATGGGTGAATCGGCCCAATCTCGACTTCCGCGGCTTTGCCGGCACCATCTCCAGCGGCATCATCAAGGCGGGAGACCCGATACGCATACAGCCTTCGGGGCGTACCAGCACCATTGCCCGCATCGTTACCTCGGATGGCGATCTGGAACACGCGGTCGCCGGGCAATCGGTGACGCTGACGCTGGCGGATGAAGTCGATATATCGCGCGGCGATGTTCTCTCCGGTGTCGATGCACCGCCCGAGTGTGCCGACCAGTTTGAAGCCACGATTGTCTGGATGCACGATGAGCCGATGTTGCCGGGCCGCAACTATCTGCTCAAGATTGGCGCGCGCACAGTCAATGCGCAGGTCACCCACATCAAGTACCAGGTCGATGTGAACTCGATGGAGCATCTTGCCGCCACGCAACTCGCGCTCAATGCAATTGGCGTATGCAACATCAGCATCGATCGCCAGGTTCCGTTCGATCCCTACACTGAAAATCGCGATACCGGCGGCTTCATCCTCATCGACCGACTCACCAATAACACGGTCGGTGCCGGCATGCTGCACTTCGCCTTGCGCCGTTCGCAGAACATCCATTTGCAGCACGTCGATGTCGACAAGGCGGCGCGCAGCGGGATCAAGAACCAGAAGGCATGCGTACTGTGGTTTACCGGCCTCTCGGGTGCCGGCAAGTCGGCGATTGCCAACAACCTGGAAAAACGCTTGCATGCCATGGGCCGCCATACTTATCTGCTCGATGGCGACAATGTTCGGCATGGGCTTAACAAGGATCTCGGCTTTACCGATGCCGACCGCGTCGAAAATATCCGTCGCGTCAGCGAAGTCTGCAAGCTCATGGTCGATGCGGGCCTGATCGTGATCACGGCCTTCATTTCGCCCTTCACGGCGGAGCGGCGCATGGCGCGCAGCCTGCTGGAGGAAGGCGAATTTTTTGAAGTGTTTGTCGATACGCCGCTGGATGTTGCCGAGCAGCGTGACCCGAAGGGCCTTTATAAAAAGGCACGCAAGGGAGAACTGAAACATTTCACCGGCATCAACTCGCCTTACGAAGCACCGAAAAATCCGGAGTTGCGTCTCGAAACGACCAAGCTGACGATTGAAGGTGCGACGGATGCCGTGATCGAGGCTCTGCGTCAGCGCGGGATCCTGCCCGATCTGAATTAACCAAGCATCTGCCGAGTCGGTTGGGACGATTTATATTACTTCTGGATAATTTGAAATGCACGATTGGATGTATTCGCTGGCGGGTTTGTTGGTCGGGGCGATGGTGGGCGCAACAGGCGTAGGTGGTGGCTCGGTCATGACGCCCTTGCTGATCCTGCTCATGGGGGTCGCTCCCCATACTGCGGTTGGCACCGACCTGCTTTACGCATCCCTGACCAAGATGGTCGGGGTCAGCGTCCATCACTCCGAGCAAAGGGTCGATTGGCAGATAGTGCGCCGGCTTGCGACGGGCAGTCTGCCTGCGGCAATTGCCACCTTGCTCTGGATGCATTTGTCGCAGTCGAGCGGAGTCCGCAGTGGCGTGATCATCGTTGCGCTGGGCATAGTGCTGCTTATCACGGCACTGACCATGGTTATGCGGCCCTACTTGAACAGACTGGGAAAATATTTGCGCATCACTGATCCCGCTCGCTTCCGGAAGTATCAGCCTATCCTTACTGTGACGGCAGGTGCAGTTTTGGGCTTCATGGTGGCGTTGACGTCGATCGGTGCCGGGGCGCTGTGTGCGGTAATGCTGCTGTTCCTGTATCCATTGCGACTGACGCCGGCAAAACTGGTGGCAACGGATCTGGCCCATGCCATTCCTCTCGCCCTGGTCGCTGGAGCGGGGCACATCCTGCTGGGCAATGTCGATTTCATCATGCTGGGATGGTTGTTGCTGGGATCGATCCCTGGCATCATCATCGGCGCCCATTTTGGCGGCAAGTTGCCGGACAGGTTGCTGCAAGTCGCTATAGCCGTGGTACTGGGAAGTGTCGGCCTGAAATTGCTCGGTTGACGTTTACCCGAAAGTGCTGCCGTTAATGGCATAAAACGACAGGAGGCCCGGAAGGGCCTCTTGTCGTTATTGCGCTATTTCAAGCCTTTCCTACTCGTGCTTGGTTTCCACCATTTGCAGCGGTTCATCGGGAATGACGACTATGGGCTTGGGTTTGCGACCCAGCGGTTGGGCAGGCGCCGGTTCGACAATAATCGGTTGCGCGCCTGCGGCAGTTTCGATCATGATCAAGCCAGCCTGTTGCAGAGAAGCCGAAACATCGACCTCAGCCGGCGCTGCAACGGGAGCCGGAGCAGGCGTTGTCGCTATCGGTTGCACTGGCGGCGCCTCAGGCGCAACAGCCGCGACAGGTTCAATCTGCGGCGGCGGTGCCAGTGATGCGGCAATGGGTGCCGGCTCAGACTCTGTAACAACGCGCTGCGGGATTGCGGCTTCCAATACGGGAGCAGCAGCTTGTTCTTCACGCATGGGCAACAGCTCGGTTTGAACAAATGCTGGCGCTTGTGCCTCGGTGGTTGCAGCAATCGCACTGGCCACGTCCGCAGCAAATTCGGCGGCTGCGGTGTCACGAGGCGCTTCCGCTCTGTCGGTGTGGTTGCGCTGCTCGCGCTCGCCACTACGGCCACGACCGCGACGACGACGACTAGGTCCTGTTGCTTCACCTTCTTCAGCGGCGGGGCCTTTGCGCACGGCATCGGCAGTTGCCTCCTGCCTGGGTTTAGGCTGTTGTTCCTGTTTCGGTGGCCGCGGAGTGCGTTGCTCGTTGCCGCCCTTTTCGCCACGCTCCTTGCGCGGTTCGCGGGCCTGGACTGCTGGCGCTTCATCACGCTTCGGGCCCTGCTGGCGCGGTTCCTTGCGTTCGCCGCCTTCACGTTGCGGACGATCGTCCTTGTTGCGTCCGCGCCCACCCCGGCCATTGCGGCGTTCTTCGCACTGAGCGCCTTCGCGGCGACCTCGCTCGGTACTGACGGCAGGTTTGACCGGAGGAGGAGCCTCAACCTTGGCAGGCATCAGCCAGGAGAACAGTTTTGTGAACAGACCTTCGTCGGCTTTCGGTTTTTCCTCAACCGTCCTTGCGCGGTTCTCGACAATCGGCGCCGGCTGGTCCGGAGTGATGCCCTTGACTGCGGCTTGAGGCTTCGCCGGTTTGGCTTCGGTCTGCGCTGAAGGCGGCTGGTAACTCTCTTCCACAGGTTTTTCCGCCATCTGGTAACTCGGCAGCACCGTGCCTTCGGCATTCAACTGATCGTGGCGCAGGCGAATGATTTCATGCTGCGGCGTTTCGAGATGACGATTGGGAATAATCACCAGATTGGCGTGGTGGCGCATTTCGATGCGCGCGATATCGACGCGCTTTTCGTTGAGCAGGAAGGTGCCGACATCGACCGGAACCTGGACGTGGATGGCGCCGGTGTTTTCCTTCATCGCCTCTTCTTCGAGAATGCGCAGGATGTGCAACGCGGCCGATTCGGTGGAACGGATGTGGCCAGTGCCGGTGCAGCGCGGGCAGGTGATATAGCTGGTTTCGGCCAGTGCCGGACGCAGGCGCTGACGCGACAATTCGAGCAGACCGAAACGGGAAATCTTGCCGGTCTGCACGCGGGCGCGGTCGAAATGCAGGGCATCGCGCAGGCGGTTCTCGACTTCGCGCTGGTTCTTCGACGACTCCATGTCGATGAAGTCGATGACGATCAAGCCGCCCAGGTCGCGCAGCCGCAGCTGGCGGGCAATTTCATCGGCCGCTTCGCTGTTGGTGCGGAACGCGGTTTCCTCGATGTCGCTGCCTTTGGTGGCGCGTCCCGAGTTGACGTCTACCGAGACCAGGGCCTCGGTATGGTCAATGACGATGGCGCCGCCGGAGGGCAAGGTCACCTGACGCGAATAGGCCGACTCGATCTGATGCTCGATCTGGAAGCGCGAGAACAGGGGCACGTCGTCGTTGTAGCGCTTGATGCGATTGACGGTGGCCGGCATCACGTTTTCCATGAAACTCTTGGCCTGCTCGAAGATTTCGTCGGTGTCGATCAGGATCTCGCCGATTTCCGCATGGAAATAATCGCGAATGGCGCGGATGACGAGACTGGATTCCTGATAGATTAGGAAGGCGCCCGATTGACCCTTGGCAGCACCTTCGATCGCGGTCCACAACTGCTGCAGGTAATTCAAGTCCCATTGCAGTTCTTCGACGTTGCGGCCGATGCCGGCGGTGCGTGCGATCAAACTGGTGCCGGGGGATACCACCAGTTGGTCCATGACATCGCGCAATTCCTGCCGGTCCTCGCCCTCGATGCGGCGCGAAACGCCGCCGCCGCGCGGACTGTTCGGCATCAGAACCAGATAGCGGCCGGCCAGTGAGATGAAGGTTGTCAGTGCGGCGCCCTTGTTGCCGCGTTCGTCCTTCTCGACCTGAACGATAAGTTCCTGGCCAACCTTGAGCGCGTCCTGGATTCTGGCGCGACCCGGATCCATGTCGGAACGGAAGTAGTTGCGGGCGACTTCCTTGAAGGGCAAAAAGCCATGGCGTTCGGCGCCATAGTCGACGAAGGCAGCTTCCAGGCTGGGTTCGAGGCGGGTGATGACCGCCTTGTAGATGTTGCTCTTGCGCTGTTCCTTATTGGCCGATTCGATGTCGAGATCGATCAGTTTCTGACCATCGACGATCGCAACGCGGAGTTCCTCGGCCTGCGTCGCATTGAAAAGCATGCGTTTCATGTGTGCTCCCGCGCGCGGGCAGGGCACGACAAACCACCCGCCCCGCTAATCGCTAGGGAGTTCCAACCAGGGTTGCAGAAGATAAGGCATGTTATGTAAGTGTGCCAGTTGCAATGTGGTATCGAGTTTGTCGTCTCGTTGTTTGATGCCGGTCGCCGTTATGTCGGAGGACCTGCGTCACGCAATCGTGTGTGCCTGTGCTGCGCGCAAATCAAGTAGTATCGCTGCTTCGGGCGAGCGAAATACCCTTTTGGCTGCTGGAAGGTAGTCATCAGGACAACGCGGCATCGATGCAATATGCGATGGAGTCGTTGCTCCGGCTTCTTCTCCCAATGCCGTCATGGTGCGGTCTTTGATTCGCTCGCAGACCATGCACGCAAAAACTGGCAACATCCGGCAACTGCGCCACCGATGCCACTTCGGGCCGTCGGGCACGCCGTCGCAGAACGGCTAACCGGTGATCATTGTATTTCAAAATGAATGACTTGAGTAAAGAAGCAGCAACCCTGCTCGAAGTTGGCGAAGAGGCCGCCGGGCAGCGCATCGACAATTACCTGCTGCGGCTGGCCAAAGGGGTGCCCAAGAGCCACGTCTATCGCATCCTGCACAGCGGCGAAGTGCGGGTGAACAAGGGCCGGATCGGGGCCGACTATCGGTTGCGCGAAGGCGATGTGGTGCGCGTGCCGCCAATCCGGGTGGCGGCCACGACAAAGTCCGCGGCGCCAGCCCGCGATTTCGACCTGGTATTCGAGGACGAGGCCCTGATCGTTCTCGACAAACCATCGGGCACGGCCGTACATGGCGGCAGCGGCGTGAGCTTCGGTGTGATCGAGCAGCTGCGCCGGGCACGACCGCAAGCAAAGTTTCTCGAGTTGGCGCATCGTCTCGACCGCGAAACTTCCGGCTTGCTGATCGTGGCCAAGAAACGCGCTGCACTGACGTCCCTGCATGACATGTTCCGCGCCGGCAAGATCGCCAAGCGTTATCTCGCCCTGGTCAGCGGACGCTGGCTCAATCCGACGCAGCATGTCAGACTGTCGCTGCACAAGTACCTCACTGACGACGGTGAGCGGCGTGTGAGTGTCGCTGCAGAAGGCAAGGAGGCGCACTCCATCGTGCGGCTGAAAGCGCGCTGGGAAAATTTCAGCCTGGTCGAGGTCGAATTGAAAACCGGGCGCACTCACCAGATCCGCGTGCATCTGTCGCACCTCGGATTTCCGATTGCAGGCGACGACAAGTACGGCGATTTTACGCTCAACCGCGAGTTGCAAAAGGCGGGGCTGAAACGCATGTTCCTGCATGCGGCGACGCTGTCACTATGCCACCCGCTTACTGGCGAACCGATTGCGATGGAAGCGCCGCTGCCTGCCGAACTGAGCAATTTTGTGGCGCGAATTGAAAACAACGAGAAACGGGACTATGGCGCACCGCCTTGAACTGATCGTCTTCGACTGGGACGGCACCTTGATGGATTCGACCGCCGCCATCGCGCAGGCGATCCAGGCAGCGGCGCAGGATTTGGGCTTGGCGGCGCCATCGGACGCCGCCGCCCGGCATGTGATCGGCCTTGGTCTGAATGATGCCCTGGCCCAGGCGGTACCCGATCTGCCGCCGCAGCGCTACGGCGATATGGCGCAACGCTATCGTCATCATTACCTGAGCAATAGCCAGTCGTTGCAGCTGTTTGAGGGTATTCCGGAACTGCTGCGGGAATTGAAGACAAGAGGACATTTTCTTGCCATTGCCACCGGCAAGAGCCGCCGTGGCTTGAATGAGGTGCTGGCCCGCAGTGGATTGCATTCATTGATGGATGCGACGCGCTGCGCCGATGAATGCTTTCCCAAGCCGCATCCGCAAATGCTCAAAGAATTACTGGACGAGCTCGGCGTGTCGCCCGAGGCAGCAGTGATGATCGGCGACACCACGCATGATCTGCAAATGGCAAAAAATGCCGGTGTTGTTGCGGTCGCCGTGAGTTACGGCGCGCACGAAGCGGCTGTACTCGTAGCGGAACAGCCGAATGCGCACTGCAACACCGTTGAGGAATTACGCCGCTGGCTGTGCAAGAATGCGTGATCTGCGCTGGATAGCGGGCGCTGTCCGGGAATAAAATTCCACGCGGCAATCAAGCATGATGGCAGTATTCAAATTTCTGAAGAAAGCACTAAAGGAAAACGCGGTGGCCGACAACATCAACGAACCCGGTTGGGAACGCAAAGTCCTCGAAAAGGTGGCGCTGGAATCCATTGCCGAGCAGCGGCGGCGGCGACGCTGGGGAATATTTTTCAAGCTGCTCGGTTTTGCCTATCTGGCCGTGCTGTTCGCGGCCTTTGGCGGCTGGGGCAGCGCCGAGCGACTGGCCGACGGCAAGGACCACACCGCGCTGGTGCAAATGAACGGCGTGATCCAGGCCAAGGGCGATGCGAATGCAGAGAACGTCATCGCCGGGCTTCAGGCCGCATTCGAGGACATGGGCACGCGGGGCGTGGTGCTGCAGATCAACAGTCCCGGCGGCAGCCCGGTGCAGGCCGGAATGATCCGCGACGAGATCGTGCGCCTGCGCAAGAAATATCCGGCGACTCCGCTGTATGTGGTGGTCGAGGATGTTTGCGCATCGGGCGGCTATTATGTCGCTGCGGCGGCGGACAGGATTTATGTGGACAAAGCCAGCATCGTCGGCTCGATCGGTGTGCTGATGGACGGTTTCGGCTTTACCGGGGCGATGGAAAAACTCGGCGTCGAGCGCCGGCTGCTCACGGCCGGCGGCAACAAGGGTTTTCTCGATCCCTTCTCGCCGCAAAACGCCGAGCAGAAGACCTATGCCTTGAGCATGCTGGATGAGATTCACCGGCAATTCATCGACGTGGTCAAGCAGGGCCGCGGCAAGCGCCTCAAGGAAATGCCGGAAACCTTTACCGGCCTGATGTGGACCGGAGCGAAGAGCATCGAACTGGGGCTGGCGGACGCTTATGGCACCACCGAGTCCGTGGCGCGCGATGTCATCAAGGCCGAGGACATTCTCGACTACACGGTGAAGCCCAACTTCGCCGAGGTGTTCGCACAGAAATTCGGCGCCAGCATGGCTGCAGGCGCCATGTCAATGCTGACGCGCTTCAGCCTGCGTTGAGCAGGAAAACCGTGGGCCGGTGATGCAGTGACGGCGAGGTGGCAGTGCGCCATTGTGCGATGCGCCGGGTCGCTATCTGTTCGTCGGCGAGCGTCAGGTTGCTGGCAACGCAAAGACGTGTATTGGGTTTGCAGGTCTTCAACAGTGCCTCGAATAGCGCCTCGTTGCGATAGGGCGTTTCGATGAAGACCTGTGTCTGGTTGAATCGTTGCGATTCCTTTTCCAGTTCGCCGATCCTGGCGCTGCGCTCGGGTTCACGCGCCGGCAAATAGCCGTGGAAGGCGAACTGCTGGCCGTTGAGGCCCGCTGCCATCAACGCCAGCAGGATCGATGAAGGGCCGACCAGCGGTACCACGCGAATACCCAGTTCATGCGCGCGTTGCACCAGCAGGGCGCCGGGGTCGGCGACGCCGGGGCAGCCGGCTTCGGACATCAGGCCGAGATCGTGGCCGGCCTGCAAGGGTGCCAGTAGATGTTCGATCTGCTGGCCATCAGGCTTTTCGGGAAGCTGTTCGATGGCCAGTTCGCGCAACGGTCGCGGATGGGCCATGCGCTTGAGTTCGGCGCGTGTCGTTTTGGCGTTTTCGACGACGAAATAAGTAATCGTGCAGGCAATGTCACGCGTGCGTTGCGGCAGAAATTCGGCCCAGACGGTATCGCCGAGTGCGACAGGAATCAAATAGAGCGTCCCCGTCATTAGCGCGAAAAGGCAAAAACAGTGCGAATTGTGACTATTGAACGCAGCGAGCAAATCAGTAACCCCGCCCCGGGGGTTGAGGCGGGGTTTCGCAAAGCACGGCTTTGCGCCGCCGAGACGGGCGAGCCATGCAGGGCGAGCCCTGGAGCAGGTTGGGGTGGGGGGCCTTCAATTTGCCTTTCGCATATTTTCATCATCAAGGGTGGCGCCGGCAACATGCGCGTTAGGGCACGGTCATGCCTTCGGCGCGCAGCATGTCGCACAGCGCGATGAGCGGCAGGCCGATCAGGGCATTCGGATCGTCGCCGCGCAGGTAACGCATCAGGGCAATACCAAGGCCTTCGGACTTGGCGCTGCCGGCACAATTAAGGGCATCTTCGCGGTCAAGGTAGCGCTGGATTTCGGCTTCAGTCAGGGTACGAAAGCCGACCTCCACCGGAATGCCGCGCAATTGCACATTGCCGGTGGCCGTATTGAACAAGCAGAGGCCGGTATGAAAGAAAATCGAACCGCCGCTCATGGCGCGCAACTGCGCGGCGGCCTTGTCGCGCGTGCCCGGCTTGCCAAAGCGTCCACCGGCGTTGTAGGCTATCTGGTCGCTGCCGATGACCAATGCATTGGGAAAGCGCATTCCGACATCGCGAGCTTTGGCCTCGGCAAGGCGTTCCGCGGTCGCCCCGGGAGATTCGCCTGCCAGAGCCGATTCGTCGACTTCCGGTGCGGCTACCTCAAACGGGATTTGCAGGCGCGCCAGCAGTTCGCGCCGGTAGGACGAGGTGGAGGCGAGAACCAGTTTGTGCGCCGAATGCGACATGTTTTTGATTTGACGGAAAAACGGCCGGCATGATAACATCCGCCCCCTTTCTCGCGGCTGCCGAAGTTGACAGCAATACGCGGCTGATTTGCGGGTGGGTGGCAACATGCAACTGATGCGGATGGTAATCGACGGAGCGGAATTTGCCCGGCGCGGTAACCGAGCCAGCGGTAGCGTGATGGTTGCCGATTTGTCGCGTGTTGCGGAATATCTGGCAAATAGCGCTGGCATGCTGGACTGCGTCGTGCAGGGAGCATGCAGCGACGAGGGTGGCAGGCATCTTGAATTGCACTTGACGATAGGCGGCGAATTGCAGTTGTGCTGCCAGCGCTGTCTGGAAGCGATGCGGTTTCCGCTACGGCTGGATAAGCGTTTGTGGCTGGTGACGCCAGGTGCGGAATGGCCGGAAGAGATGGTAGAGGATGAAGGCTTTGATGTCATTGAGGCGTCTGGGGAAATGGTGGTGGGATCGTTGATTGAGGATGAGATATTGCTGGCTTTGCCGATATCGCCACGTCACGAAATCTGCGGTATCCCCCGGAAGAAAGAGTCGAAGCAGGATGCATCACCATTCGCGGTGTTGCGAAAATTGAAAATCGATTGATGTCGAATCGAGGAAACAAGGAGCATCAACATGGCAGTACAGCAAAACAAGAAGTCCCCGTCGAAGCGCGGCATGCATCGTTCCCACGACTTCCTCACCAATCCCTCGCTTGCCGTCGAGGCAACCACCGGCGAGGTGCATCTGCGCCACCACATTTCTCCCTCCGGTGTTTACCGGGGCAAGAAGATCATCAAGGCCAAGGGCGAATAAGACCGACTCCGATGACGGCCGGATGCGAATTCCGCATCCGGCCGTTTTCTTGAGCGTGCTCAGATAATGACGATTACCATCGCGGTGGATAGCATGGGCGGCGACCACGGCTTGCCGGTCACCGTTCCCGCGACATTCGAATTCCTGCGCCGCGATCCCGGTTGCTCCATCGTCCTGGTCGGCAATGAGGAATTGCTGACGTCCGCTGTCGCCAAGTCCGGTAATAGCTTTGGCGAACGGCTCAAGATTCGCAACGCATCCGAAGTCGTCACTATGGAAGACGCGGTGGCCACGGCGCTGCGCACAAAAAAAGACTCATCGATGCGTGTCGCCATCAACCTGGTCAAGGAAGGTACTGCACACGCCGCGGTCTCGGCTGGCAATACCGGTGCGCTGATGGCGATTTCGCGTTTTGTCCTGAAGACACTTCCCGGTATCGAACGCCCGGCGATTGCGACCATCCTGCCGACCATCAAGGGCCATTGCTACGTGCTTGATCTCGGCGCCAATGTTGATTGCACGCCGGAGCACCTGCTGCAATTCGGCATCATGGGTTCGCAACTGGTATCGACGCTGGAACACATGGATAAGCCCAGTGTCGGCCTGCTGAATATCGGCGAGGAAGACATCAAGGGCAATGAGATCGTCAGACGCGCGGGAGACCTGTTGAAGGCGAGTGACCTCAATTTTTACGGAAGTGTCGAAGGCAACGATATTTTCAAGGGCACTACCGATGTGGTTGTCTGCGACGGCTTCGTCGGCAATGTTGTGCTCAAGGCATCGGAAGGCCTCGCCTCGATGCTTGTCGCCGGTTTGCGTGAGGAGTTCAAGCGCAATCTGCTGACTAAACTCATGGCGCTGTTGTCCAGGCCGGTACTGAATGCTTTCAAGTCACGCTTCGATCATCGCAGCTACAATGGCGCCAGCCTGCTGGGCCTGAAAGGCATCGTCATCAAGAGTCATGGTTCGGCGGACGCCTATTCCTTCTGTTGCGCGCTGGAAAAGGCGGCCCAAGAGGCCCGCAACAATCTGCCCGAAAAAATTGCATCTCGCATGGTCAAGTTCGTATGAATCGTATTGTTTATTCACGCATTACCGGAACCGGCGGCTACCTGCCCGGCGCACCGGTCAGCAACGCCGAGTTGATCCGGAAACACCAACTTGAATCCTCCGATGACTGGATAACCGAACGTACCGGCATTCGTACCCGCCATCTTGTGGCGGCCAATGAAAACGCCAGCGACCTCGCCCTGGAGGCCTGTCGCCGCGCATTGACCGCGGCGGGCAAGGTGCCTGCCGATGTCGACCTCATCATCGTTGCCACCTCCACGCCGGATTTCATTTTCCCGAGTACGGCGGCAATTCTTCAGCGCAAGCTGGGCGTAGCCAATTCGAGTCCGGCCTTTGATCTGCAGGCCGTGTGCACCGGTTTCGTCTATGCGGCGGCGGTGGCCGACAAGTTCATCCGTTCCGGCACAACTCGCTGTGCACTGGTGGTCGGTGCCGAAGTGTTCTCGCGCATCCTTGACTGGAAGGATCGTGGCACCTGCGTCCTGTTCGGCGATGGCGCCGGTGCGATTGTGCTCGAAGCGAGCGACATCCCTGGCATTCTCTCGACCGCCTTGCATGCCGATGGCAGCTATAGCGAAATTCTCAACGTGCCGGGTCAGATCAACGGCGGACAGGCGATCGGCGACCCCTTCCTGCGCATGGATGGTCAGGCCGTATTCAAGTTTGCGGTGCGCGCCTTGGCCGAGGTCGGCGAAGAAGTGCTGGCGGCAGCCGGCATGACCATCGATCAAGTGGACTGGCTGATACCGCATCAGGCCAATATTCGCATCATCAATGCGACGGCGAAGAAACTGGGGCTGCCAGCCGAAAAGGGCATCGTCACGGTTGCGCATCATGGCAACACCTCGGCGGCCTCGATCCCCATTGCCCTTGACGAGGGGGTCCGCGACGGACGCATCAAGCACGGCGAAACGCTGCTGCTGGAAGGTGTCGGCGGGGGGTTCACCTGGGGCGCCGCTCTACTCAAGTATTGACGAAAGAATATCAAATGAAATTTGCACTTGTGTTTAGTTCCGGCATAACGCCCGCCCGCGCGGGCATTAGCCTTCTCTGAAGACTCACGGAGAGATGAAATGAAATTCGCGCTCGTCTTTCCCGGCCAGGGCTCGCAATCGCTCGGCATGATGTCAGCATATGGCGAGCATCCGGTTCTGCGCGACACCTTTGCCGAGGCATCCGCCGCGCTGGGCCGCGATCTCTGGCAGCTGGTGCAGGAGGGCCCGGCCGAAGCGCTGAACCAGACCGTCAACACGCAACCCCTGATGTTGACGGCGGGTATCGCGGTATATCGCCTGTGGCAGGCCCTTGGCGGTCCGCAACCGGCGATGGTGGCAGGTCATAGCCTCGGTGAATATGCTGCCCTGGTGGCGGCCGATGTAATTCCGCTCCCCGATGCGGTGCCGCTGGTGGAACTGCGCGCCAGGGCGATGCAGGAAGCCGTGCCGCAAGGCGTCGGGGCCATGGCAGCGATTCTCGGCCTCGATGTGCCGTCGATCGAGGCGGCCTGTGCGGAAGCGGCGCAGGGACAGGTGGTGCAGACCGTGAATTTCAATTCGCCCGAACAGACCGTGATCGCGGGCCATGCAGCGGCGGTGCAACGCGCGGCCGATGCCTGCAAGGCGGAGGGCGCCAAGCGTGCGCTGCTGCTGCCGGTATCGGCGCCGTTCCATTGTTCGCTGATGCAACCTGCCGCAGAAAAACTGAAGGCGCGTCTGGCGACGCTGACGCTGTCGGCGCCGACGATTCCGGTGCTGAATAATGTCGACGTGCTGGTGCAAAACGAACCGGACAGGATTCGCGCTGCCCTGGTGCGCCAGGCCGCATCCCCGGTGCGCTGGGTCGAAACCATGAAGGCGATGCAGGACGCGGGGCTTACCCACGTTTATGAATGTGGTCCCGGCAAGGTGCTGGCGGGACTGGTGAAACGTTGTGCCGACGGCTTGAGCGGCGGCGCCATCAACGATTTGAAGGGATTGGAGGCGGCTCTCGCCGCCGTGAAAGGATGAATATGGACAACAGTTTGCAAGGACAGGTGGCGCTGGTGACTGGCGCTTCGCGCGGCATCGGTTTATCGATCGCAATGACCCTGGGCCGCAAGGGCGCGACCATCGTCGGGGTCGATATCAACGAAGCGGCCGCCACCGATATCCAGAAGTTGCTCGATGAGGCCGGCATCAAGGGCTGGGGCGCGGTGCTCAATGTCACCGACGGCGCCGCCTGCGAAGCGGTGGTCGGCGAAATCGAAAAGCGCTTCGGCGCGGTGTCGATCCTGGTGAACAACGCCGGCATCACTCGCGACAACCTGGCGATGCGCATGAAGGACGAAGAGTGGGATGCCGTCATCGACACCAACCTGAAGGCAGTGTTCCGGCTTTCGCGCGCGGTCATGCGCGGCATGATGAAAGCGCGCAATGGCCGCATCATCAACATCGCCTCGGTGGTTGGGGCTGCCGGCAATGCGGGCCAGGCCAACTACGCGGCGGCCAAGGCCGGCGTCGCCGGCATGTCGCGCGCGTTGGCGCAGGAATTGGGCAGCCGCAACGTTACGGTCAATTGCGTCGCGCCCGGGTTTATCGACACGCCCATGACCCGGGCATTGGGCGAGGAACAACGTAACGCGCTTTTGCAGAAAATTCCGCTCGGCCGCCTTGGGCAGGCCGCGGAGATCGCTCATGCCGTGGCTTTCCTGGCGAGTCCGGAGGCCGCCTACATCACCGGCACCACGCTGCATGTCAATGGCGGCATGTACATGAGTCAATGAACCATCGGAACAAGCCGCAGCGCTCGCGACTTATTCAGGAGTTTTCAAACCCGGAAACGCCCCGGCTTTTTGTTAGAATGCTGGGGTTTTTCGCCACAGTCTGAGTTCTTCGGAGTTCAGGTCATTGCAGCAAAACCGTTATAACAAACCCGCCACTCAGGGAAGGAGCAATCAATGGAAAACATTGAGCAACGCGTCAAGAAAATAGTCGCCGAACAACTGGGCGTCAACGAAGCTGAAATCAAGAATGAGTCCTCATTCGTCGACGATCTCGGCGCCGACTCGCTCGATACTGTGGAACTCGTGATGGCGCTCGAAGAGGAATTCGAGTGCGAAATACCCGATGAAGCTGCCGAGAAGATCACCACCGTGCAGCAGGCCATTGATTACGTGAACGCCAACGTCAAGTAATCCTGACGCGCATGGCCGCCAGCGCCACCCTTGATGATAAAAATGCGTAAAGGCAAATTGAACGCCCCCCGCCCCCATACCTGCTCCAGGGCTCGCCCTGCATGGCTCGCCCGTCTCGGCGGCGCAAAGCCGTGCTTTGCGAATTCCCGCCTCAACCCCCGGGGCGGGGCTATCAATCGGCTCGCTGCGCTCGATATCACAAGGCGCTTCATCGCTGCTTTTTCACGTTAACTTATCTTCACCCTCTTGGAGCATTCCTTGTCCCGTCGCAGAGTTGTCGTCACCGGCTTGGGGATTGTCTCCCCGGTCGGCAATACCGTTGCCGAAACCTGGCAGAACATCGTTGCCGGCAAGAGCGGCATCACCAGGATTACCCGCTTCGATGCTTCCACCTTCGCCAGCCAGGTAGCCGGCGAAGTCAAGAACTTCGATGTGTCGGCCTACCTGTCGCCCAAGGAAGCGCGGCGCATGGATGCCTTCATTCATTACGGCATGGCGGCGGGCATTCAGGCCTTCAAGGATTCAGGGATAGAGGTTACCGAGCAGAATGCCGACCGCATCGGCGTGAATATCGGTTCCGGCATCGGCGGGTTGCCGATGATTGAATCGACGCACGATGACTTCCTCGCCGGCGGCGCGCGCAAGATTTCGCCCTTCTTCATTCCCAGCAGCATCATCAACATGATATCGGGCAACCTCTCGATCATGCTGGGGGTAAAGGGGCCGAATCTTGCCGTGGTCACCGCCTGCACCACCGGCCTTCATGCTATCGGCATCGGTTCGCGCATGATCGAGTATGGCGACGCCGACGTGATGGTCTGTGGCGGCGCGGAATCCACGATCACGCCGCTGGCGATTGGCGGTTTCAGTTCGGCCAAGGCCCTGTCTACGCGTAACGACGATCCGGCAACCGCCAGCCGTCCCTGGGATACGGGCCGCGACGGTTTCGTGATGGGCGAAGGCTCAGGCGTGCTGGTACTCGAAGAGTATGAACATGCCAGGCAGCGTGGCGCGAAGATTTACGCTGAATTGACCGGCTTCGGCATGAGTGGCGATGCTTATCACATGACGGCGCCGGATACCGATGGCCCCAGGCGCAGCATGCTGAACGCGATGAAGAACGCGGGCGTGAATCCGGACCAGGTGCAATACCTGAATGCCCACGGTACATCGACTCCGCTTGGTGACAAGAATGAAACCGAGGCCATCAAACTGGCCATGGGCGATGCAGCGAAAAAGGTGGTGGTGAATTCGACCAAGTCGATGACCGGCCATCTGCTCGGTGGTGCCGGCGGGCTGGAGTCTGCCTTGACCGTACTGGCCGTGCATCATCAAATATCGCCGCCGACCATCAATATCTTCGAGCAGGATCCGGAGTGTGACCTGGATTACTGTGCGAATACCGCGCGCGACATGAAGATCGATGTCGCCATCAAAAACAATTTCGGTTTTGGCGGCACCAACGGCACGCTGGTGTTTCGCCGCATTTGATCCGGGTGGCGGCAGTGCGACTGCCACTATCAAGTCAATTGCCGGGCCGCCCCAAGATTGATCTGACCCCCGTGGGGGGCAGCCCGGGCCGAAGGTCGGGGCTGGGGGCGCAATTATTTCTTCGCTTGCATCCTTCCCGTTCAGCCGCCGCTGCACTGATCCTCATTCATGGTCTGGCCGTTGCGGCAATAGCCGTCAGCCAGTTCGCGCTGGCCGCCAGGATATTGCTGCTGGTGTTGCTGGCTTTCTCAATGGCGCGCGAATTGTGGTTGCATGCGCTGCGCTTGGGGCCCGGCGCGGTCGTTGCATTGAGCTTGCGTGGGGAGGGAGAACTGGAACTGGAATATGGCGACGGTCGCCGTATTGCAACCCGGGTTGATCCGTCCAGCACCGTATGGCATTGGCTGATGGCGCTGCGGCTGCGCCAGGAACGACGATCCCGCTCACTGTTTCTGTTGCCCGATATGCTGGATGATGAATCCTGGCGGCGTCTCTCGGTGCAGTTGCGTGTGGGGAAACTCAAAGGTTAAGCGAAGTATCTTGCGAGTTCAGTTCGCGTGAGCAGGAATATCTTGTCTTCGCTGCTCGGCGTGTCGATCCAGGTGAAGGGCACGTTGGGGAATGCAGCTTCCACCAGGTCGGCATTGTGACCGACCTCGACCAGCAGGATGCCCTCGGGCGTGAGGCAATCTGCCGCCGAGACGAGGATGCGGCGCACGATATCGAGTCCGTCTTCGCCTGCCGCCAGCGCCAGTGCGGGTTCATGGCGGTATTCGGCGGGAAGGTTGTGCATCGATTGCGCCGTAACATAGGGCGGATTGGAAATGATAAGATCATAACGGCGCCCGCCAGCGCCAGCGAGCAGGTCCGATTCGATCAGTTCGACGACATCCTGCAAGCCGTAGCGTTCGACATTGCGCCGCGCCACTTCGAGTGCGGCAGACGACAGGTCGATGGCATCGATTCGGGCTGCGGGAAAGGCGAGCGCCATCAGGATGGCAAGGCAGCCCGAACCGGTACATAGATCCAGCGCCCGGTCGACTTTTATGCTGTAAGGCAACCAGGGCGATAGTCCGTTTTCCAGCAATTCCGCGAAATAGGAACGCGGCACGATGACGCGCTCATCGACGTAAAAGTCATGGCCGCCGAGCCAGGCCTGGTGGGTCAGGTAGGCGCTGGGGATGCGCTTCGAGATGCGCTGGTTGAGCAGATCGAAAACCGACTGGCGTTCGGCATGCGTGAGCCTGGCGTCCATGAAAAAGTCGATCCGGTCGGGCGGCAGGTGCAGGGCATGCAGCACGAGCCACATCGCTTCGTCATAGGCGTTGTCGCAACCGTGACCGAAAAACAACTGCGCTTCGGTAAAGCGGCTCACGGCCCAGCGCAACCAGTCGCGCAGGGTGAATAGATCGTCGACGAGGGATTTCATTAAATGAGTAAACGCTTCAGCACGCCTTCGTAACAGGCGGCGAGAGGTTCCAGATCGGCCGTGCGAACGTGCTCGTCGATCTTGTGCGAACTGTCATTGATCGGCCCGAACTCGGCGATCTCGGAACTGATCGCGGTAATGAAGCGGCCATCCGAAGTGCCACCCGTCGTGGAAAGTGCGGGTGAGATGCCCGTTGCCTCCTGTATGGCAAGCTCCATTGCGGTTACCAGCTTTCCATGCGGCGTCAGGAACGGGTTGGCGCCAACGGTCCAGCGAATGTCGTATTCGAGATCATGTCGGTCGAGAATGGCATGCACGCGCGATTGCAGCGACTCCACCGTGCTTGCCGTGGAGAAGCGAAAATTGAACAACACCTCCAGCGTGCCGGGCACGACATTGGTGGCGCCGGTGCCGGCGTGAATGTTCGAGACCTGGAAACTGGTGGCCGGGAAGTATTCGTTGCCATCGTCCCAGTGCGTGGCGGCAAGTTCGGCCAAGGCGGGGATGGCCTGGTGGATCGGGTTGCGCACTTTCTCCGGGTAGGCGATATGGCCCTGGATGCCGCGTACCGTCAGGGTTGCCGAAAGCGAGCCGCGGCGGCCGTTCTTGATCGTATCGCCGAGTTTTTCGCTCGAGGTCGGCTCGCCGACGATGCAGTAGTCGATACGCTCGTTGCGCGCCTGGAGCGTCTCCACCACTTTCACGGTGCCGTCGGTGGCGTCTCCTTCCTCGTCGGAAGTGAGCAGGAACGCAATCGAGCCCGAGTGTTGCTCATTTTTCCTGATGAAGCGCTCGACTGCGACCACGAAGGCGGCAAGCGAACTCTTCATGTCGGCGGCGCCGCGTCCATACAGCAGCCCGTCGCGAACAGTCGGGGTAAAAGGATTGCTCTGCCACTGTTCGATCGGGCCGGCGGGCACGACATCGGTATGCCCGGCAAAACAGACCAGCGGAGCGGCATTGCCGCGCCGTGCCCAAAGATTGGAGACCGGGTTTGACACTGAGCCGGAATCGATGCGTTCGAGCGAAAACCCCAGTGCCTGCAGTATGCCGCCGATCAGGTCGAGACAGCCGGCATCTTCGGGAGTGACCGAGGGCCTGGCGATCAGCACCGTGGCCAAGGCTTGAACAGCATTCATGCGTCGAGCTTAAGCGTGAAGTCTTTGAAGTTGCTGAAGTCGGCGCCGGGTGCGATTGACTTGACCGGGTCGAAGAGTGGCGCTTCCTGTTTGCTGCCATGACCACTGTGCCCGGCTTCGGCGGTCACTGTCTGGTCGTTGTTGATCAGGTAAAGCAGGTTGTTGGCGGAATCGGCGTTCGCGGTTGCTTCATCAAGCGTAATGGTGCCCGACTTGTAGAGTCTGAACAGCGCCTGTTCGAACGTCTGCGAACCGGCTGTCATGCTCTGCTCCATCGATTCCTTGAGGCCAATCATGTCGGCCTTTTCGATCAGTTCGGCAATATGGCGTGAATTGAGCATGACTTCTACCGCGGGCGTACGGCTGCCATCCGGCTTGTTTACGAGCCGCTGGGAGATGATCGCCTTGAGCGTCACCGCCAGATCGGCGAGCAGTGCCGGCCGATTTTCCAGCGGGTAGAAGCTGATGATGCGCGATAGCGCATGGTAGCTGTTGTTGGCGTGCAGGGTAGCGAGGCAAAGGTGCCCCGATTGGGCATAGGCAATGGCCTGCGACATGATTTCCTTGTCGCGGATTTCACCGATGAAAATACAGTCCGGCGCCTGGCGCAAGGCATTTTTCAGCGCTGTCTGGAAATTGCGCGTATCGGCACCGACTTCACGCTGGTTGACGATGGATTTCTTGTTCTTGAAGATGAACTCGATGGGGTCTTCGAGCGTCAGGATGTGTCCCGGCTTGCGCTCGTTGCGATAGTCGAGCATTGCCGTGAGCGTAGTGGTCTTGCCTGACCCGGTAGCGCCAACCATGAGGATCAGGCCGCGCTTTTCCATGATGACTTCGGGCAGCACATCCGGCAGATTGAGTGTTCCCAGTTGCGGGATCTCGGCCGGAATGTAGCGCACGACGAGCGCGGGCGTGCCTTTCTGGTGGAACGCCGAAAGGCGAAAATTGCCGACCCCTTCCAGGGCGTAGCCGGCATTGAGTTCGAGGCTTTCCTCAAATTCGCGGTATTGCGCGTCGGTGAGGATTTCGTGGAGCAGGGTGGCGATGGTCGCGCCATCCATCGTCCGTTGATTGATGGGGACAGAGACACCGCTGATCTTGATGTGAATCGGCGAGCCAGTCGAAAGAAAAATATCGGAAGCCTTCTTCTCGGCCATCAATTGAAACAGGCGAGTCATCGTTCCCATTTGCTTTCCCTATTCCGCGCTGTCATTGCGTTCAGTCGCGCAGCAGTTCGTTGATACTGGTCTTCGAGCGGGTCTGCGCGTCTACTTTTTTCACGATCACGGCGCAATACAGACTGTACTTGCCGTCGGCCGAGGGCAGGTTGCCGCTGACGACCACCGAGCCGGCAGGAATCCGGCCGTAGCTGACTTCGCCCGTGGCGCGGTCGTAGATCTTGGTGCTTTGGCTGAGATACACGCCCATCGAGATGACGGAGTTTTCCTCGACGATGACGCCCTCGACGACTTCGGATCGCGCGCCGATGAAACAGTTGTCCTCGATGATGGTCGGGTTGGCCTGGAGCGGTTCCAGCACGCCGCCGATGCCGGCCCCGCCCGACAGATGCACGCTCTTGCCGATCTGGGCGCAGGAACCGACCGTGGCCCAGGTATCGACCATGGTGTTTTCATCGACATAGGCGCCGATATTGACGTAGGAAGGCATCAGTACCACGTTCTTTGCGATAAAGCTGCCACGGCGCGCCACGGCGGGCGACACGACGCGGAAGCCGCCCTTTTCGAACTCGTGCTGGCCATAATGCGTGAACTTGGTGGGCACCTTGTCGAAGTAGCGATTGACGCCGCTCTCCTGCACCTTGTTGTCGCTGAGACGGAATGACAACAGCACGGCCTTCTTGATCCATTGATGCGTGACCCAGCTGCCGTTTATTTTCTCCGCGACCCGGAGTTTGCCTGCGTCGAGTTCGGCCAGCAGTTGGTCGACGGCTTCGCCGATTTTGGCCGGCGCGGTGCCGGGTGTCAGTTCGGCGCGAATGTCCCAAGCGTCTTCGATGATCTTTTGCAGTTCGTGCATGGCGTTTCCTGAAAATTGATTAAGGTTTCAACCTAAAAACGGCAGAAGCTGGCCACAGAGGACACAGAGATCACAAAGATCACGGAGAAAAGCCTTCAAAGCCAACGGCTCTATGCTCACCCGTTGGGTAAGTAACGCTAAGGCAATAACCCGCTGTTTTTCCTCTGTGCACTCTGTGTCCTCTGTGGCTAACTGCTTTTCTCAAGTTTAAAGCTTGCGGCAAAACTCGGCGATGCGTCGCGCGCCTTCAAGGCACTCGGCGGGGTCGGCAACCAGCGCGATGCGGATGAAATTCGCGCCCGGATTGATGCCGTCCGATTCGCGCGCCAGATAGCTGCCGGGCAGGACGCTCACATTATATTGGCGCAGCAGCTCGCGGGCGAATTCGGTGTCGGCGATTGACGTCCTGGCCCAGAGATAAAAGCCCGCATCGGGCAGTTTTGTGTCGAGCTGCTCCGCGATGATGGGCGTCACTTGCGCGAACTTTTCGCGGTAGAGGCGGCGATTTTCAATGACATGCGCTTCGTCGTTCCAGGCCGCGATGGATGCCGTCTGGATGGCGGGGTTCATGGCGCTGCCGTGGTAGGTGCGATAGAGCAGGAATTTCCCGATCAGCGACCGGTCGCCGGCGACGAAGCCGGAGCGCATGCCGGGCACGTTGGAGCGCTTGGACAGGCTGGAAAACATCACCAGCCGGCGATAATCGTCGCGGCCGAGTTTGCTCGCCGCTTCCAGTCCCCCCAGCGGTTTCTGCCGCTCGTCGAAATAAATTTCCGAATAGCACTCATCAGACGCGATGACAAAACCATGTCGATCGGACAGTGCGAACAACTCGCGCCAGTCGTCGAGCGAGAGCACTTTGCCGGTGGGATTGCCCGGCGTGCACACATACAGGAGTTGCACGCGACCCCATTCTGCGTCGCTTAATGCCTGCAGGTCGAGGTTGAAACCGTTGCCGGGCAGGGTGTTGAGAAATATCGGTTGCGCACCCGCCAGCAGGGCGGCGCCTTCATAGATCTGGTAGAAGGGATTCGGACAGGCCACCAGCGCGTCCGGCCTGCCGCCGTCGATGATGGTTTGCGCGAAGGCAAACAGCGCCTCGCGGCTGCCATTGACCGGCAGCACCTCTGTTTCCGCATCGGGAGCGGAGATGCCGTAGCGGCGGCCGATCCATGCGGCAATCGCCTGGCGCAGGGCGGGCATGCCGGCTGTGCTAGGATAGTTCGCCAGTCCCGATAGCCCTTCGCTGAGCGCCGTCTTGATGAAGACTGGCGTGGCATGCTGCGGTTCGCCGATCGACAGGCGGATTTCCTTGAGGCCCGCAACGGGCGTGATGTCAGCCATCAACCGGCGCAGTTTCTCGAAAGGGTAGGGTTGCAGTAGCGACAGGCGCGGATTCACGGCGGGCAGTCAGGCTTGATTGAGGAATGTAATTATAGGCGATGAGTTCCAATCGAACTTCAACGGTGACACTCTCCCTGTTCACCGCAGCAACCATCTGGGGCCTGATCTGGTATCCCTATCGCATCATCGACCATGCCGGCATCAACGGCGTCGTTGCCTCCATGGTGACCTATGCTTTCGCGTTCCTGCTGGGGCTGGCCGTATTGCGGCGCAAATTACGCGGCGCCCGTTTTTCCTGGTGGTTGCCCTTGATCGCGCTGGCGGCCGGCGGCTGCAATCTCGGTTATGTGCTGGCCGTGCTGGGCGGCGACGTGATGCGCGTGCTGCTGCTGTTTTACCTGTCGCCGTTGTGGACCGTGCTGCTCGCGCGCCTGTTGCTCGGCGAGCGGCTGAATCCGCTGGGCATGGCTGTCATCGGCCTTTCGCTGTGCGGGGCGATGGTCATGCTGTGGCACCCCGCAATGGGCATACCCTGGCCGCGCTGTGTGGCCGAGTGGATCGGGATGGGGGCGGGCTTCATGTTCGCGCTCAACAATGTATTGATCCGCCGTACCGGCGAACTGTCGATCGAACTCAAATCCATGGCGTCGTTTGTGGGAGTGATCGTCAGCGGTGCGCTGATGTTGCCCTGGATAACACTGCCTTCCCCGACCGTCATGACGGCAGGACTTTTTTTCCTGATGCTGCTGATTGGCGTGGTACTGCTCGCGGTCAATCTGGTGATTCAGTATGGCCTGACGCAGGTCAAGGCCAATCGCGCCATCGTCATCCTGCTGTTTGAACTGGTCGTCGCAGCACTGGCCTCGTGGCTGCTTGCCGGGGAATACATGGGCATCAGGGAATGGGCGGGAGGCGCCCTGATTATCCTCGCCAGCCTGTTTTCAGGACATATGGAGGAGGACGAGCCGCAAAGCGGCAATGCCTGATTCCTGGCTGATTGGCCATGCCCTGAAAATGGCATGGCCAGAGATTGGGATGACCCTGGAGAGCCGTTTGGCCTCCTTCAAACCGAAGGCCAATTTCTTCGGTTCTACAGTCCTGTAACGGTTGGTCTCTCCTTCCAGCCTTTGGCAAGATAAAACAAAACGAAACACCCAATCATCATGCCTATCGGAACATAGATGAGAGACATCAACGCAAGCAAAACCCACGAGACTTTAGCCCATGGTTTATACTTTTTTATATAGGCCCCGACAATTAAAAATGCGATGCCGAAACATGCGGCAACTGCCAATATCCACGCAACGGGCACCATAGGCCGCAGCAGTGCATTTGCCAAACTTGATTGCATGGAAGCATCGAGTGCAGTGAAAACAGGAATAGCGAGAGCAATTCCAAAGGCACTTCCCACGCCCAGCGTAAATGCCAGAATAACCCATCCCAGCATCCGCAGAAGACGGCCTGCTTTGACAGTATTGGTGAATAACAAGTTGCTCATCGGATTTCGGAAAATACCTATCAAGAAGTTACAGATAGATATGAAAATGCATGCGAGAAAAAATGCTGGCCGGGGTCGTTCGGGTTTTGCCGGACTGAGATACGCATAATCAGTCAGTCCAACGATTGGTTCTCTTTGCTTTTCTTTGCCGGGATGCCGACCATCTCATCCGGCTTGACCAAAAGATCGAATTCGACTGCCGAAACATACCCCAGATCAATTGCCGCCTGCTTCAATGTGCTGCGGTCCTGATGCGCCTTTTTGGCGATCGCGGCGGCCTTGTCGTAGCCGATGTGAGGCGCCAGCGCCGTGACCAGCATCAGCGAGCGATCGACCAGTTCGGCAATGTGCTCCCGGTTCGGCGTGATGCCGCGCACACAATGCCGCTCGAAACTGCGCATGCCGTCGGCAAGCAGCCGCACGCTTTGCAGGAAGTTGTGGGCGATGAGCGGTTTGTAGACATTCAATTCGAAATTGCCGGATGCGCCGCCGACGGTGATAGCGACATCATTGCCGAAGACCTGGGCGCAAATCATGGTCAGCGCCTCGCATTGCGTCGGGTTTACCTTGCCCGGCATGATGGAACTGCCCGGCTCATTCTCGGGAAGTGAAATTTCGCTGAGACCCGAACGCGGGCCGGAAGCCAGCCAGCGTATGTCGTTGGCGATCTTGAAGAGCGCGGTGGCGAGCGTTTTCATGGCGCCATGCACCGCGACGAGCGCATCGTGGGCAGCCAATGCCGCGAATTTGTTGCTTGCCGTGGTGAACGGAATACCGCAGCGTTCGCACAGTTCGGCCGCAACGCGCTCGCCGAATTCGGGAGTGGTGTTGAGTCCGGTGCCGACGGCGGTTCCACCGGCAGCCAGTTCGAAGAGCGGTGGCAGGTTGACGCTTAGCGCCATCTCGGCATGCGCAAGTTGTGCGACGTACCCGGAAAATTCCTGGCCCAGCGTGAGCGGCGTGGCATCCTGCAGATGCGTGCGCCCGATCTTGATGATGTCGGCAAATTCGTCGGACTTCTGCATCAGCGTCTCGCGTAATTGACGCAATGCCGGCAGCACCTGGGAGACGATGCCCCGGCTGGCGGCGACATGCATCGCGCTGGGGAAAATGTCGTTCGACGACTGGCCAAGATTGACATCGTCATTGGGATGCACCAGCCGTCCTGTGCCGCGCTCTCCCCCCATCAGTTCCGAGGCGCGGTTGGCGAGCACCTCGTTCATGTTCATGTTGGTCTGCGTGCCAGAACCGGTTTGCCATATCGACAGGGGAAATTCGAGCGCGTGCCGTCCGGCCAGAACTTCTTCGGCGGCTTGGATGATGGCGACGGCCTTGGCGTCGGGGAGCAGTCCCAACTCACGGCTGACTGCGGCGCAGACGCGTTTCACGAGAGCCAAAGACAGGACCAACTCCATGGGTATTTTTTCCGTTGAAATATGGAAGTGCTGCAGTGAACGCTGGGTTTGCGCGCCCCACATGCGTTCGTCCGGAACTTCTATGGGGCCGAAACTGTCTTGTTCGGTACGCATTGTTTTCTTCCTTTATTTCAATTTGTATTGCTTTAGTGGCATTCTGTCACCATTCTGCTTTACTTCGTAGCGGGCTAGGCCATGACTCAATCATTGTACGATTCGTTCCAGTCCTTTTCACTGCAATCCGGCGCCACCGGATACCTGTATTCCCTGCCGGCGCTGGAGCGCGCCGGGCTCGGCAAAGTTTCGCGACTGCCGGTATCGATCCGGCTGGTGCTCGAATCCGTGTTGCGCAATTGCGACGGCCGCAAGATTACTGAACGGCATATCCGGCAATTGGCCGCATGGCAACCGAACGAGCCGCGCAGCGAGGAGATTCCCTTCGTCGTCGCCCGCATCGTATTGCAGGATTTTACCGGTGTGCCCTTGCTCTGTGACCTCGCGGCGATGCGCGGCGTGGCACGGAAACTCGGCAAGGCGCCGAAGATCATTGAACCGCTGGTGCCGGTCGACCTGGTCGTCGATCATTCGGTACAGGTCGACTATTTCCGTCAGCAGGATGCGCTCGATCTCAACATGAAGCTGGAGTTCCAGCGTAACCGCGAGCGCTACCAGTTCATGAAATGGGGCATGCAGGCCTTCGACACTTTCCGTGTCGTGCCGCCGGGTGTTGGCATCGTGCACCAGGTCAATCTGGAATACTTGGCGCGCGGCGTCCATGCCAAAAAGGTCGACGGCAAAACGCTCTATTACCCCGATACGCTGGTCGGCACCGATTCGCACACGACCATGATCAACGGCATCGGCGTCGTAGGTTGGGGCGTCGGCGGCATCGAGGCCGAGGCCGGCATGCTCGGCCAGCCGGTGTATTTCCTGACCCCGGACGTGGTGGGTTTCGAACTGAAGGGAAAACTGCGCGAAGGCTGCACGGCGACGGACCTGGTGCTGACCGTGACCGAGCAATTGCGCCGCGAAAAAGTGGTGGGCAAGTTCGTCGAGTTTTTCGGCGAAGGCGTCGAGGCATTGACGCTGGCCGACCGGGCCACCATTGCCAATATGGCGCCTGAATATGGCGCGACCATGGGTTTTTTCCCGGTTGATGACGCGACGATCAGCTACTTCCAGGGCACCGGCCGCACCGCGGAGGAGATCGATGCCTTCGTGTCCTACTTCAAGGCGCAGGGACTCTATGGCGTGCCCAAGGAGGGGCAGATCGACTACAGTCAGGTGGTGACGCTGGATCTGGCTGGCGTGACGCCTTCGCTGGCAGGACCGAAGCGGCCGCAGGACCGCATCGAGATCGGCAAGGTCAAGGCGAACTTCATCGACCTGTTTAGCAAGCCAGCCTCCGCGAACGGTTTTTCCAGACCCGCCGCTGAACTCAGGGCGAGCTATGTCAACAGCGACGGTGTGACGGTGAAGAACGGCGACATCCTGATCGCCGCGATTACTTCCTGTACCAATACCAGCAATCCGGGCGTATTGCTGGCGGCGGGCCTTGTGGCGAAAAAGGCCGTGCAGCGCGGTTTGAAGGTTGCCCCCCACATTAAGACGTCCCTCGCACCGGGGTCGCGCGTGGTGACCGATTATCTGAAGAAGGCAGGTCTGTTGTCCTACCTTGAACAACTCGGATTCCCCGTCACGGCTTATGGCTGCACCACCTGCATCGGCAATTCGGGCGACCTGACGCCGGCCTTGAATCAGGTCATTCAGGACCGGCAACTGGTCTGCGCCGCCGTGCTTTCCGGCAATCGCAATTTTGAAGCGCGCATACATCCCAACATCAAGGCCAACTACCTCGCCAGCCCGCCACTGGTGGTCGCCTACGCCATCGCCGGTACGATGCGGAAGGATTTGATGACCGAACCGCTGGGCAAGGACAAGGAGGGCAATGATGTCTGGATTGGCGACATCTGGCCCACCAGCGCCGAAGTGCAAGCGTTGATGAAACTGGCCATGAACCCGGCCGTGTATGCGGCCAACTACCGCCAGCTTACCGCCAAGGGCGACTTGTGGAGCCAGATAGCGAGTACCTCGGGCGATATCTACGATTGGCCGCTATCGACCTATATCGCCAATCCGCCGTTCTTCGATGATTTTGCGCTGGCACCGCCAGTGGCAGGAGGCAACATCACCGGTGCTCGCGCCCTGGGCATCTTCGGCGATTCGATCACCACCGATCACATCAGCCCGGCGGGGTCGATCAAGGAAGCCTCGCCCGCCGGCCTTTACCTGATCGCGCACGGCGTCGGCAAAACCGACTTCAACAGTTATGGCGCGCGGCGTGGCAATCACGAGGTGATGGTGCGCGGCACTTTCGCCAACGTGCGCATCAAGAACCTGATGCTTCCACCACAAGCGGATGGCGGCCGCGAGGAGGGCGGGATCACCTTGCACCAGCCTTCGGGCGAGAAACTGTCGATCTTTGAGGCGGCGATGAAGTACCTCGCCGCCGGCACGCCGACGGTCATCTTCGCCGGCGAGGAATATGGCACCGGTTCCAGCCGCGACTGGGCCGCCAAGGGCACCCGGCTGCTCGGTGTGAAGGCTGTGGTCGCGCGCAGTTTCGAGCGCATCCACCGTTCCAACCTGGTTGGCATGGGCGTGCTGCCCTTGCAGTTCATCGGCAGCACCAGCGCGCAGTCGCTTGGCATCCAAGGCGACGAGAGCTTTGATATCCTGGGACTGGAAGACGGCCTCAAGCCGCGGCAGAAACTCACGCTGGTGATCCACGGCAAGGATGGCGAGCGGCGCAGCGTAAGGGTGTTGCTGCGCATCGATACCCCGATCGAAGTGGATTACTACCGCCACGGTGGCATCCTGCCTTATGTGCTGCGCGAACTATTGATTTGAACGTATAGGCAAGCGCGTCATTCCAAGGGGGCGAAGCCACCCGGAGCGGTGGTTCCCTTCGGTCATGGCATGTGCGGTGCCGTACGCAAATAGCGACTTATGAACCAGGGTTTTGTCGTCCTTGCAAAGGTGGGAACCTAATTAGGCGCCACCCGCATATTTATGCAATAAACATAAATGTACCTGGTCTCTTTAATTACGCTCTGCGGGAAAGCCCAATACCTTTGAACCCCGGTAATCAATGCGGCATATCGGCAAAACATCACCGAGGTGACGCTGATCATTTGAGCCATCTGCGTTAAACTCCCACCTTCTCTAATCTCAACAAATCCGGCGATGATGCAGCGCGCATTGAATCGGCGTGACTTTAAAACGCTTGCCCTGGCCGCAATCGGTGGGGCGCTCGAATATTACGATTTCATTGTTTTCGTATTTTTGGCCGCGCTTATCGGCAAGCTTTTTTTCCCGCCCGATACGCCTGACTGGCTGCAATTGTTGCAAACCTTCGGCATTTTCGCGGCGGGTTACTTGGCACGGCCGCTGGGCGGTATCGTAATGGCCCATTTTGGTGACCTGTTTGGCCGCAAGCGGATGTTCACCCTGGGTATTTTCATGATGTCGATACCGACCCTGCTGACAGGACTGCTGCCCACCTATGACAGCATCGGCATCGCGGCGCCGCTGACCTTGCTGCTGTTGCGCTTGATACAGGGCGCGGCGGTTGGCGGTGAAGTGCCTGGCGCATGGGTGTTCGTTGCTGAGCATGTGCCGCCCCGGCATGTCGGTTTTGCCTGCGGCACCCTGACTTCCGGTCTTTCCGTCGGCATATTGCTTGGTTCGCTGGTTGCCGCCGGAGTCAATACTTTTTTCTCAACTGCGGATGTCATAGCCTATGCGTGGCGGATTCCCTTCCTGGTGGGCGGTGTGTTTGGCTTTATGGGGGTTTATCTTCGACTCTATTTGGAAGAGACGCCGGTTTTCGAGGAGTTGAAACGTAATCGCAAACTTGCCGAAGAACTGCCGCTCAAGGCAGTAATTCGGGAATATCGTCCGGCGATTGTCGTGTCGGTACTGCTGACCTGGCTATTGACCGCCGCCCTTGTCGTGGTCATCTTGATGACGCCAACACTGCTGCAAAAGCAGCATCGTATTTCTCCCGCTGTCGCCTTGCAAGCCAGCAGCCTGGCTACATTTTTCCTGACGATAGGTTGCACCGCGTTTGGCCTGCTGATCGACCGGATCGGTGCCGGTAAAACCTTTATCCTCGGCAGCCTCTGTTTGCTCGGCAGCACTTTGTTGTTTTATTTCAGCCTCGACACTGCGCCGGAACTGCTTTTCCCGACCTATGCATTGGCTGGTTTTTGTGTCGGCATCGCCGGTGCTGTGCCCTACGTAATGGTGAATGCCTTCCCGCCCAAGGTCAGATTTACCGGGTTGTCGTCATCCTACAATCTGGCCTACGCAATTTTTGGTGGTCTCACGCCAGTTTTCGTGACCCTGATCATGAAAACACAGCCGATGGCACCCGCCTATTATGTTGCCGCAGTGTGCCTGCTTGGCATCGCTGTGGGCATTTTCTTGCTGCGTAATGACGTCCATATTGCCGATAAAAGCACTAAGCAGGCGTCTGGGGTAGCAGCATAGTGGGACTAAACATCTAGGACGGTATCTGGTATCTGCAAGGAGAGTACACAGGATGGCAGTTCAGCTATCGACCATCCAAAAACCTGGATCGGCTCGGAGTTGCGCCCCTCGCGATGACATCTGGCAGCGCGAACAGCGGCAGTTCTTTAAGCCCGCTTGTCGTGCATGATGCGGGCTTTTTCACGCACCCAATCGCGTTCTTTTTCGGTTTCGCGCTTGTCGTATTGCTTCTTGCCTTTCGCCAGGCCGATACTCAGTTTGATGCGCCCCTTGGTGTAGTGCAGGTCGATGGGTACCAGCGCATAACCGGCGCGCTCCACCTTGCCGATCAGCTTGGCGATTTCTTCACCATGCAGCAGCAGCTTGCGGGTCCGCACCGGGTCGGGATTGATATGGGTGGACGCGGTGGCCAAGGGGCTGATATGGGCGCCGATGAGGAATATCTCGCCGCTCTTGATGACGACATAGGCTTCCTTCAGCTGCGCGCGTCCGGCGCGGATTGCCTTGGCCTCCCAGCCTTCCAGCACCAGGCCGGCTTCGAACCTGTCTTCGATGAAGTAATCGTGAAAGGCCTTGCGGTTGTCGACGATGCTCATGGCGGGGGAGCTTGGTAGAATCAGCCAATTCTAGCCGAATGCTGACCCATGGCCGTTGTTGAGAAATCCGTATTGATCGAGCACACAGCAGCCCAGATTTTCGAAGTGATCGATGATGTCGAGCATTACCCGCAGTTCCTGCCGTGGTGCAGCGACGTCGATGTGCATGAGAAAACCGAGCGGCAGACGGCCGCCAGGCTGCACGTCAATTATCATGGCATCAAGGCGCATTTTTCGACGGTCAACCCCAAGGAGTTTCCGCGCCTGATGACCATTCATTTGCGCGATGGCCCGTTCAGGCATCTCGACGGCCACTGGCGCTTGACGCCGCTGGGCGAGACGGCGTGCAAGATCGAGTTTCGCCTGCACTATGAATTTTCCAGCAAGCTGCTAGAAAAAGCCGTCGGCCCCGTGTTCAATCACATCGCCAACACGCTCCTCGAATCCTTCGTCAAACGCGCTAATCAGGTCTATGGCTGAGTTGATTGATGTCCAGGTGGCATATGCCTTGCCGGAGCGGCAGGATCTGGTCAGCATCAGCTTGCCCGCCGGGGCCACGCTGCAAAGCGCCGTCGAAGCTTCCGGCCTGTTGCTGAAATATCCGGAAATTGACCTGGCCGGAGGAAGCTTCGGCGTTTATTCGCGCATCTCAAGGCTGGACACCATATTGCGCGATCGTGATCGCGTCGAAATCTATCGTCCGCTCATTGCCGATCCGAAGGAAGTTCGCCGCCGCCGCGCCACTGCAGGAAGACGGCATCCTGCCTGATGTTGCGATTCCGCTTCGCAGCAGATAATAATTGTCCGCCTCCCCGGGCGGAGGCAAGGTTTCCCATCGCGACGGCGCACCTTCAGGCGTGCCGTGCCGCCATCAACGCCGCCTCCACGCGACTGCGCACCTGCAATTTCTGCAGGATATTGGTGATGTAATGCTTGATGGTTTTTTCCGAGAGATGGATGCGGTCGCCGATTTCGCGATTGGTCAAGCCTTGCCCGACCAGGGTGAGGATTTGTGATTCCCTTTCTGTCAGTTCCTCCAGTGGATCGGCAGGTTTGCCTCGCGACAGTGCGACCATGATTCCCGCCGCAAGCGAGGGTGATACATAGACTTCGCCGCTTGCTGCGGTGCGCACCACGCTTGCCAGATCGCGCGCCGAGACGCCTTTGAGAACATAGCCGCAGGCGCCGGCCTTGAATGCAGCCAGCAGCTTGTCTTCGTCTTCGAATACCGTCAGCATCACGATCTTCGTTGCGGGGCAGGCGGTGATTATCTTTTCGGCGGTGACCAGGCCTCCGCCTCCCGGCATGGCGATGTCGAGCAGTACCACGTCGGGCAGCAGCTCGCGCGCGAGCCGCAGCGCTTCCTCGCCGTCCGCGGCTTGGCCGACAACAGTGAAATCCGGTTCGGAGGCGAGCGAATGAACGACGCCTTCGCGAAACAGCGGGTGATCATCCGCGACCAGAATGAGGATGGGGTCACTCATTTTCTTCCTCCAGTAACCGCAGGGGCAGCGACGCGCGGATCAGTGTGCCCGAACCGGGGGCGCTTTGCACGCTGAAAGAGCCGCCGAGTATCTCCACCCGTTCGCGCATTCCCGCCAGCCCAAGATGGCCGTTTGCGGCGATCGTCCGAAGGTCGAATCCCTTGCCGCTGTCGGTAACATCGACAATTAGCTGTTCCCCAGTCCGCGTCAGCCGTACGCGCTGATCGGTCGCGGCGCCGTGTCTGAACCCGTTGGCGAGGGACTCCTGCAACAGCCGGTACAGGGTAATCTTTACGGGCAGCGGCGCTTCGGACGGAAGTTCATCGACCGTGAGCGGCACTGCAAAGCCTACCTTGCGCTCATAGTCGTGCAATGCGCGCTGTGCCGTCTCGGTGAGCGTCAACCGCTCGATTTCCGGCAGCGGCAGCCCCGCGGCGATGGCGTGCAATTCGTCGCGCGCGGATTGCAACGCGGAATGGAGCGTGCGGAATTCGTCTGCCACGGTGCGCCCCTTGCCGACCGTCGAGGAACAGGTGCCGCACGATTCGGCCAGAGTTCCCATGCGCATCAATGCAAGCGCCAGCCCCTGCGCCGGACCGTCATGGAGGTCTGCCGCGATGCGGTTGAGGGTCTGTTCATTGATTGCTGCCGCGCGTCCCCCCGCGCGCCGCACGCGTTCGTGAAGCTGCTCGTTCTGGGCCAGCAGCGCGGTGAGCTGCCTCACTTTATCGTGAAGCTCGTTTTGCTGCGCGGCAATGATATTGCTGGCGCGCTTGATCAGCGCGGCAAGCAGCAGGTACATGACCAGTGTTGCCGCGATGACCACGAGCCAGGTTTTCAGCTTGGCGGTACCGACAGCGCGTGCGACAACATCTGTGGTCTGATAGATCTCGGCAACGCCAACGATCGATCCGGTTTTCCGTTCGTGCATGGGTGCGTAGATTTCAAGCAGTCTGGACCAGCGCTGACGCTCGAACAGATTCTCGTCATCCGTGATATCGGATAAGTGCGATTTCGTTTCCCCGCGAAACGCCATGGCCAGGTCCGGCTTTACCTTGAACTGCCTGCCGATAAGCGCCGGATTGGTGCTATAGATGATGCGGCCATCGCGTGACCACATCTTGAACGTCACGATGCGCTTGCCGACTTCGGTTCCGGAAAACAGCTTGTCCAGCCCAACCACATCCGTGCTGCTCAACTGACCGTTGCTGGCAATAGACTCGACGTGGTCGGAGATGAGGCTGTCCAGATATAACGCAAAAACCTCGCCCTCATGATGGACCACCCTTTCCTCGATCGTGCTGCTGATCCACGTGCCCATGAACAGCATCCCGACCAGCAACACGACGAACCCGCCCGCGAGCAGCAGGCGCAAGAGAGTTAACTTGGCGAAGAAATTCCTGACCACAATTCATTGTAGCAGCCGGTTTTTGCCCGACCTACGGACCAAATGCTGGTTTTTATGGGACTAAGGTCTTAACCATGTCGCGCCCAACAGCCATTGTTCATTCCCGGCGTTTTCCGCAAGATGCGGCCGAAAAGCGGAATATACCCGCAGTGTCTCGCGAAATCACAACCAGGAGGAGTTCAGCATGCGTATTCAAAATATCCGGCATGGGAAACACTTTGTCATGTTCATGGCGGCGGCGCTGCTTGCAGGCATCTTGCGGTCCTCGGCCGCGGCGGATGGCCAGACGGTTTACGACAAGAGTTGCAAGCTTTGCCATGACAAGGGGGTGATGGGCTCCCCGAAAACCGGCGACAAGGCCAAATGGGCGCCCCTGATCAAGGGAGGAGAGGCGGCGCTCGAAGAATCCGTCATCAAGGGCAAGGGAAAGATGAAACCCAGGGCCGGCAATAGTTCTCTGAGTGACGAAGACATCAAAGCTGCTGTCGACTACA